>CAZEPM010000138.1:0-5328 GCA_964514145.1 uncultured Bacteroides sp. | reverse complement strand
CCAGATGTATGCCTCCTGGTACAAAGAAGAAGAAAACAAATAACCCGTGAGGAAAGCCCTGACAATTGACACAGAGTCTATGCTTTGAAAGTCATAGGCTCTGTGTTTTTATGCGTTTAGTAAACCTAAATTTATGATGGTACAGTCATCGTGAAACGTTCACGATAGGTCACGTCGACAATGCGTCCGAAGCCTTCATACGTGCGACCTTCGACGGCTTCTATTTGGTTGGTCGTGTTATTGAAGCGATACATTCGCAGTGTGCCGCCATTGTCTGCCCCATTGTAGGAACCGACTAAAATATAGTATTGCTGTGCTTGCATGTCTTCAGGAATGTCAAGCGGATTAGGACTCTTGAACAAGTCGAACTTCAGCATTGTGATTTCCTCTCCAGGCAGGTTGACGGTCTGTTGCAGGGATTGCGTTCCTAAATTATAGACATAAAGTTTGTCCTGATAGGCATAAAACATATACGGGTATTGAGAGTGAAAAGCGAAACAGGTAGCTTGGTTGAAGTTCTCGGATTGAAGGGTTTCGATATAGCTTTGCTGGGTAAATTGACTGTTGGAAAGATTGATGCCGTACACTGAGCGAGCTCCGCTTTCGTCCTGCAGGATGGTGAACACTGTGTTGTTAGCAAAATGTGTACCTTCCATGTACACGAAATCTTTTCCAGTGTTGTATGGGAACATGGCGCTGGCGTCGGCTGTCAGCTCAAAGCACACAGTTCCCTCACTTCTCTCTTCATCCCAGCCCATGAAGCGTCTGTTTGTCATGTCATAGAGTAAGGCTGCAGAGGTGTCTCCGGGTCTATTTTTGCCTGAAGCCACACGAGGTGCTACAATATATTCTCCATCGTTTCCTTCAACTGACACATTAATTGGAAATTCATAGCAGGCTCCGCTGGTGGCCACTTTCCGGCAATATAGATCTCCTTTACGGGTCACTGCCAAATAAGCTGAGGTTGTGTTATATACGCCCGTTCCATAAGACACTGTGCTAATGCGCACAGGAACGTCGTCTTGCAAGTCTGCAAGAAACTCACTCTCCAGCAAATTACCCGTTTCATTAGCAGTCAGTTCTTCAGAATCAAGACGGTAGGCTCCTTCTTCCGATAGCAGGTAGATGGCGTCACCCCGATTGGCGTATCGGCTTCTGTCGAACATAATTTGTGTAGGGTTGTGCAGAGAGGTTATGAGCGAGTTGTTACCCAACAGATCATGTAATGTCTCGATACGTTCAGAGGAAAGCACCGACACCATGTCGAGACGAACTCGATTGTTTGCTCCGTCACCGCAAAGCACCATCCAGCCTTCGTAGGTGCTAGAAGTGATTTCGAGGTTAAACTCATAGTTGGTAGCTACATCTGTACGTTTATCCCTGACGGTATAGACGGCGATATAGTTGCCCGTGTCCTCCGTGGGCAGGTAGGAAAAAGCCTGAGTGCTGTCAGGGTTGATGATATGCCACCACGAACCGTCGCTAAATTGTCCGCCGGAAGCATTGCCCAAGCGGCAACTGTATTCGAAGTTAGGATTGTCGGAGGTGATTTCTCCTTCAATGGACGATGTAATGTGAGGAGTGATGTCGAGCACATCGGCATTTCGTAGCCGTGAATAGGATGCATCGATATTTTCGATGGTGATTAGGGGAATTTCTTTATAGTTGTAATTGCCCTTGTCGTCATAGCAACTGGTTACAGTCAGCAGCATGAGCGTAATTCCTAATATATTGAACTTTTTCATGATGGAAAGTCTTTTTTAATTGTAAGCGGAATAATCGATTTCGTAAGGAGGGACGAATTGCATATAGGAGCCGTCTTCATCTAACACAGGATTACCTGCATCTGCAGCTTCTTGTAACTGTCGACGTAATTGTTTGACTGCAAACATGAGTTCTCCGTATGATACATTGCCGCTTGTCCAATCAGAGTGAGTGTATCCCAAAAGTTGGTTAATGAGAGTCTCCTTGTTTGGAGTCCACTCTCCGAAAAGATCTTCGGCCAATGTCATCCACATTAGTGTCGGTTTTGTTAAAATCTCGCTAAAGCGGATGGTGTAGCGTGTGCCACACAGCGTGTCACCTGTAGCAGACCATGAGGCCGTGCTTTTGTATTGTTCCAGTTCAGTGGTGAAATATTCATTGGATTCCAAATAAAACTCAGCGCGAAAATAGCCTGTTGTCAAATCTGCATGCCGGAAAAGGGTGACAGGTACGGAGGTGCGGGCCGTATTGGCCAATATGACGCAATCGTTTTCATCGAAATCAAAATGTATACCTCTGATAGCTGAACTTTTTTCTTCATCCAATTTAAGCGTAAAGGGACGATCATAATCAGCCACATTGCCCATGATTTTTACGGTTAGATATTGCGTCACTTCTGTGGCATCTCCGGCTGAAGCAAAAGAGTAGTTGACGGAATCACAATATCCCACAACGTATCGGTTGCCATTGACGTCGTAACTGGTAGAGGCATCTCTTTGGATGTAAATGCCCGACACTTCCCCTCCGAAAGTGGTAAAATTCTCTTCCGAGCAAGCTAGAAAGAAGCAAATGCCTATGAATGTGCTGAGTAAGAATTGTATGGTTTTCATATTCATGTTTTTTAACGGTTGATTAATTCACTTTCGGGTAAAGGCAATACGTAGATAGTCGTGGAGGGATTAGTACCTCCAGTGCTGTTTGCATCATACACTCCAGTGATGACTTGATAGAATCGTTTATACATATAGAAAATCTGACCTTCTCCCCACATCTCTCTCATGTATTCATTTTTGATTTCATTGAGAAAATTGGTAGCAGATACATTTTCAGATACGAGTGTAACTCCACGCGTAGTCAATATAGTGTTTAGATAAGTACGTGCTTGCGTAAGGTCAGAATCCATTAAACATTCAGCTGCGATATAGTAAGCTTCGCTTAAATGCATAAGAGGCATGAAATAGGTGTAAAAAGGATAGGTGCCATCTTCATCCTCTTCTTCCGTCAACTCGATTCCTTTGTACTTTTGGAATGTGTTTGCAGACCATTGGGATTGATAACGATAGTCTCCAACACTGGTGAATAGTAATGATAAATAACTGGTTCGTGGTTGTAATAAGGATGAAGAGGTTAGATTGGCAGCATCAAAATTGCTGGTAAAGATAGTGTTTCGTCCACTGTCATAGAAACCAAAGAGACACTCTGTGGAAAATGTGCGGTCAGGATTGACCGTATTGCCTAATAAAGTGTTAGGATCTACAGCTGGAAACCATGTACGTAATTGCGGATCATCTGTTAACTTGCGGGCCTCAATTAAAGCATTTTCAGTGTCACCAGCCCAAAGGTAGATACGTGCTTTGAGCAAAATGGCTGCATAATAGTTTAGGCGAAGTTGGCGATAGCGTGTAAAGTTGTTTTCGCTTTCAATGGAACTGGCTAAAGGACCTTCGGTCACCACAGGATCATATTCAGCCAAGCAGTTTTCAGCTGCATTTAAGTCCGGAATCAGATAATCATAAATGACACTACTAGCCGGGAGCTGTTCATAGACTTGTGCTGTACGACTGTCATTGTAGGGGATGCTGAGTTGGTCAGGGTTACGGCTATAGACAGGCCCAAACAGGCGGAGCATGTCAAAGTGCAGAAAAGCGCGCAGAGCAAGAAGGTCACCTTTGATAAGGTTGTAATCACTTTCCATGAGCACTGAACCTCGCTTTTGCTCTGCATTATCCAAGATAACATTAATATTCAGGATGGTTGAATAGGCTTCTTCCCAAATATCTTCAATAATAGGCTCAAAATCAATGTCTGTATAAGTATATCGGCTGATAATGGAGGCATCCAAGCTGTATGCTCCGGAAGCATAAGTCAATCGTCCGGGAGTTTCGTAACGTTTACCCATGATATCGAGCATTCCCCAAGTCAGATTCTTACCATACATGACATCGTCAATCAGTCGGTTATATACACCGTTGACAGCCGTGTAAAAGCCTTGTTTGCTGCTAAAGGTCTGTTCTTCAGTTTCTCTGTCTTTCGGTGTGTAGTCAAGCCAGTCAGAGCAGCCGGTGAAAGTCCCCGTCGTGCAGAGGACCACTAAGGTATAGATAACGTTTTTTAGTTTCATAAAGTAATAGCATTATAAAGTGAATGACAGTGCGAACGACACGCTGCGTGCAAACGGATAGCTTGTGCCTCGTTCTTCACGGATGCTGCTAACACGGAAGATGTCGTTCATGTAAGCATTGATACGTAAGCCGCTGATGCCAAGTTTGCGTGCAAAATCGGGATAGAACTCATAGCCTATCTGAAAAGATTCCAACGTCAGAGTGTTTTCTGTTTGTACGAAACGTGACGACATGGGAGTGGAAGTCGCGTCGGCGATGTTTTTGAATTGGGTAATGTCTCCCGGTTGTTGCCAGCGGTCATAAAGGGCACGTCGGTCTTGATTATTGTTCAAATTACTGGAAGAGATGTTTTCTACTTTATTATATACCGCCGTGTTGAACGACTCACCACCTAATTGATAGCGAAAAGTCACTCCTGCCGTAAAACCTTTATAAGCAAAACTCGAACCGAATGTACCTTCTGCAGTCGGACGACTATTACCCACCACCACTTCGTCGTCATACGAGAAGTCATACGTGTAAGTGCCGTCTTTCTTGATGAAAATTTCGCGTCCGGTAGCAGGGTCAATGCCGGCAGAACGCACAGCCCAAATATCATCTGGATCAGCTCCGTCATAGTAACGTTCCGTGGATCGACTTTGGTTGTATTCGTTCATGCTAGCGAGCGAATTGCCGATGCCGTCGAGTTTACTGTCTTCCATGCGAATGGTTCCACGCAGCGACCAGGTGAGACGTTTGTCAAAGTCGCGAAAAATATAATATTGTACCGTACCGGTGAATCCCGTGGAGATTTGCTTTCCGAAATTGGTGTTGTAACTAGTGATACCAGAAGAACTGGGTAGGCCAATGGCGAGTAGCAGCGGGTCAGTAGTTTTCCAGTAATAGTCTAATGTCATGGACAAGCGTTCATTGAACAGTGTTATGTCGAGACCGATGTTGCGGTCAAGTGTGGTCTGCCACTCCAAGTTGCTATTGCCGAGTGTTTGCAGAATAGAACTCATTCCGAAATAGTTATACGAGGTGTACAAGTAGCGGAATGTAGTCAGTGAGAGAGCCGAATCAAAGTTTTGATTACCAGGGTTACCAATGGAACCACGAATCTTCAGGTAGTTTATCCATGTAACATTGTTTTTGATGAAACTTTCATTATGAATATTCCATCCCAATCCGAGCGACCAAGTGTTGATGAATTTTTTGTTAGAACCAAACACGGATGAACCGT
>CAZEPM010000137.1:0-5439 GCA_964514145.1 uncultured Bacteroides sp. | reverse complement strand
ATAATACTACAAACATACAACAGAAAGCTATTAACTTTGGCACAACTTTTGTATAATTATATTTTAGTACAACCGATAACTAAATAACGAAGTAACAGAAATAAAGGGATTCTCTCATATGAACAATCAATTTTCACAAAAAATGTCCGAGGTTCTAGTTCATAGTAAACAAGAAGCGACGCGACTAAACAACAATTATATTGGGCCTGAGCACTTATTGCTAGGTCTAATAAAAGAGGGGAGTGGGAAAGCCATTAGCATTTTACATGACTTTCACATAAACCCGCAACACATCAAATCTGAGATAGAAAGTGCTATTCAAAGACAAAACACATCAACAATATACACTTCTATAAATACTTTCGACGAAATCATTCTTAACGGAACTTCTGCACGTATTTTAAAACTGGGTATACTAGAAGCACGCCATTTAAACTCGGAGCTAGTAGATACTGAACATCTTTTGCTCGCAATTTTAAGACAAAAAGACAATCTTGCCGCACAGATACTTGAGCAAAATGATGTTACCTACGATTTGGTATTCGAACATTTATCTTTAAAACAAACCAATACAAATGCAGGATTAGGCACTTTCCAGGAAGACGAAGATGATGCCCCACAAAACAATCCAAACAATAAAAAGACAAATGCCGGATCCAACAATACCACGCAAACTCAACAATCCCAACCGAAAAGACCGGCAAACGACACCCCTACGATTGACATGTTTGGTATAGACATGACACGAACTGCAGAAGAGGGAAAACTAGATCCGGTTATTGGCCGTGAAAAGGAAATAGAACGATTAGCACAGATTCTAAGTCGCCGAAAAAAGAACAATCCTATATTATTAGGTGAACCGGGAGTTGGCAAATCGGCTATCGTCGAAGGATTGGCACTTCGCATTATAGAGAAAAAAGTGTCACGCATTTTATTTGACAAGCGCATCATCGCCTTGGATATGACGTCTTTGGTAGCTGGCACTAAATATAGAGGACAATTTGAGGAACGAATCCGTGCCATGCTCAAAGAGCTAAGTGAAAATCCAAATATCATTTTGTTTATTGATGAAATTCACACCATTGTAGGAGCCGGTTCAGCCCCCGGTTCTATGGATGCCGCAAATATGCTGAAACCGGCATTGGCTCGTGGAGAGATTCAATGCATAGGCGCAACAACACTCGACGAATACCGTAAAGTTATAGAAAAAGACGGGGCACTGGAACGACGCTTCCAGAAAGTAATGGTTGCTCCTACCACAACCGAAGAAACGCTTCAAATATTAATCAATATCAAAGACAAATACGAAGATCATCACAATGTAATCTATACAAATGAAGCATTGGAAGCTTGTGTACGGTTAACCGATCGTTATATCACAGACCGAAATTTTCCGGATAAAGCAATCGATGCACTCGATGAAGCCGGATCTCGCGTCCATTTAATAAATATTAGTGTGCCAAAGGAAATCGAAGAGCAAGAACGGCTAATCGACAACATGAAGGCACATAAGCAAGAAGCGGTAAAGATGCAAAATTTTGAATTGGCGGCGAGCTATCGAGATCAGGAGAAGACAATGCAAGCCCAACTCGAAATCATGAAACAGCTATGGGAAGAAAGTTTAAAAGAAAATCGCGAAGTCGTAGATGAAGCCCAAATAGCTGAAGTCGTATCAATGATGTCAGGCGTGCCTGTTCAACGGATGGCTCAAGCTGAAGGTATTCGCTTAAAGGGAATGAGAAAAGAACTGATCAACAAAGTAATTGCCCAAGATAATGCCATCGATAAGCTTGTACGTGCAATCCAACGTAGTCGCGTAGGCTTAAAAGACCCTAACCGCCCGATTGGCACATTCTTGTTCTTAGGTCCTACGGGAGTCGGAAAAACATTATTGGCCAAAGAATTAGCAAGTTTCATGTTTGGAACACCCGATGCCATGATACGTATAGACATGAGCGAATATATGGAAAAATACAGCGTCTCACGTTTGGTGGGAGCCCCTCCGGGATATGTCGGATACGACGAAGGCGGACAATTAACCGAGAAAGTGCGGCGGCGTCCCTATTCCATCATTTTGTTCGATGAAATAGAAAAAGCTCATGGAGACGTGTTTAATCTCCTGTTACAAGTCATGGACGAAGGACGACTGACCGATAGTCTTGGCAGGACAATAGATTTCAAAAATACCGTAATAATCATGACATCCAATGTCGGAACACGTCAGCTGAAAGATTTTGCACATCCAATCGGTTATATTGCTCAGAATAACAGCGATAACAACAAAGCCTATTCACAAGAGGTTATCCGGAAAGCGCTGAACAAGACATTCTCGCCCGAGTTCCTAAACAGAATCGATGACATTATCACTTTTGACCAACTAGACTATTCAGCCATTAGACAGATTGTCAGCATCGAGCTGAAAAAAGTAATCTCACGCATCGAAGAACTCGGCTACAAATTAGATATATCTTCAGACACTGAAGATTTCTTAGCCAACAAAGGATACGACCCACAATTTGGAGCAAGACCTTTACGACGCGCGATTCAAACCTATGTAGAAAATGAATTATCTGAGCTGATCATCAACAATGAACCACCAAATGGCGCAACCATACAAGTCAATACAAGTCCTGTTAACAACGAAAAGCTAAACTTTACAATTCTGTCAGAACCACAAGCTTAGTAAACTAAATAGCCATGTCAAAATGTCAGACGTTTCACGTCTGGCATTTTTTTTGTGAAAAACCATCAAGAATAGACCATATAAATATAATGTATTATGCAAAAAGGAAACATAGGGGTAACAACTGAAAATATTTTCCCCATTATCAAGAAATTTTTATATAGCGATCACGAAATCTTCTTACGCGAATTGGTATCTAATGCCATTGATGCAACCCAGAAACTAAAAACATTGGCATCAAAGGGGGACTTCAAAGATGAGATGGGTGATTTGACCATCCGCATCACATTGGGAAAAGATACCATTACCATCTCAGACCGAGGCATTGGACTCACGGCAGAAGAAATAGAAAAATACATAAACCAAATAGCCTTCTCAGGAGCTAACGATTTTCTCGAAAAATACAAAGAAGACGCCAATGCCATCATCGGACACTTCGGACTCGGATTTTATTCGGCCTTCATGGTTGCAAAGAAAGTGGAACTCATCACTCGATCATATCAGGAAAATGCACAACCCATGAAATGGACATGCGACGGAACTCCCCAATACACACTGGAAGCAACCGAAAAGAACGACCGGGGCACCGACATTGTTTTATACATAGACGACGATTGTAAAGAATTCCTCGAAGAATCCCGCCTGAACAATCTGCTTAGAAAATACTGCCACTTCTTGCCTATACCCGTTGCCTTCGGAAAGAACAAAGAATGGAAAGATGGCAAACAAGTCGAGACCGACGAAGACCATATTATAAACGACACAACACCCTTGTGGACATGCAAACCGTCTGAGTTAAAAGACGAAGACTACAAACAATTCTATCGCGAACTCTATCCCATGAGTGACGAACCATTATTCTGGATTCACCTCAATGTCGACTATCCATTCAATCTTACCGGCATTCTCTATTTCCCGCATATCAAAAACAACATCGAACTACAAAAAAACAAAATCCAGCTCTATTGCAATCAAGTATACGTGACAGATTCCGTAGAAGGTATTGTCCCCGATTTCCTTACACTCTTGCATGGAGTCATTGATTCGCCCGATATCCCGTTGAACGTTTCACGATCGTATCTTCAAAGCGATTCCAACGTCAAAAAAATCTCCACATACATTTCCAAAAAAGTATCAGACCGTTTGCAAGCCATCTTCAAAAACAACCGCAAGGAATTTGAAGAGAAATGGGATGACCTCAAAATCTTCATCAACTACGGTATGCTGACCGAAGACGAC
Source organism: uncultured Bacteroides sp. (assembly GCA_964514145.1). Taxonomy (GTDB): domain Bacteria; phylum Bacteroidota; class Bacteroidia; order Bacteroidales; family Bacteroidaceae; genus Phocaeicola_A. The sequence goes on along the minus strand of CAZEPM010000137.1, from coordinate 1,517 downwards.
TTCTACGACAAAGCCGATAAGTTTGCCTTGTTCAAAGACACCGATGGCAAATACTATACTTATGAAGAATATCAGACGCTCATCAAAGACAACCAGACAGACAAGGATGGCAATCTCATCTATCTCTATGCCAACAACCTCGAAGAACAATACAGCTACATCGAGGCTGTAAAAAACAAAGGATACAGTGTGTTGCTGATGGACGGCCAGCTCGACGTTGCCACGATAAGCATGCTCGAACGTAAGATAGAGAAAAGCCGCTTTACTCGCGTCGACAGCGATGTCATCGACCGGCTGATTGTGAAAGAAGAACACCGGGATAACACGTTAGAGACTGACAGATGCGAAAACCTATCGGGCATCTTCCGTAGCCAACTACCCAAGATCGATAAAGTGGAATTCCATGTCGAAACACAAGCCTTGGGCGAAAACGTCGCACCCATCCTCATCACCCAAAGCGAATACATGCGACGAATGAAGGATATGGCACGCATTCAGGCCGGTATGAGCTTCTATGCCGAAATGCCCGACATGTACACACTCGTTATCAACACCGACCACAGACTCGTAAAAGAAGTGCTGGACAACTCAATCGAAACTTGCGGAAACGAGTTAGAAACCGCAAACCAGACCATACAAAGCCTCAACGGACGGGCAAATGAACTTCGCAAAGCGCAAGAAGGCAAAAAGGCTGAAGAGATTCCGACGGCCGAAAAAGACAAACTAAACGATATCGAAAAGCAACTGACCGACGAAAAGGCGAAAAAAGAGAGCATCCTGTCGGGCTATGCAGCCAACAATTCCATCGTTCACCAGCTGCTCGACCTCTCGCTCCTGCAAAACAACATGCTGAAAGGCGAAGCACTCAACAATTTCATCAAGCGGAGCATAGACCTTATAAACTGATTGACGACAATAGACAAATCGTTTAAACACAGATCGTTCTGAGTCTTGCATTGAGCAGGACTTAGAACGATTTCATTATCCGACCAACAACAAATTCCACAGATTCTTATCAAACCGGCAAAAAAAATACCCGAAACATTTGTCTGATTAATCAAAAGTACATACCTTTGCACACGTCAAAAAAACAGCAAATACCGGCTCCTTAGCTCAACTGAATAGAGCATCTGACTACGGATCAGAAGGTTATAGGTTTGAATCCTATAGGAGTCACTACTCTCCCAAAGGCTTTCCACAAGAAAGCCTTTTTTGTTACCTCACATCACCACAGCAGACTCCGGCAGTCCAACTTGTTATTTTGAGATTCCGGCTTTCCACTATGCAAGGCAAAGAACTGAAAAAGACAAGAGAAATAGCAGGCCTATCTATTGTATTAACCACATACATTAGCCGCGACGAAAGTTAACAAAAAAACTGACCTCTGACGGAACGCCAGGCTGCCGCGAACAAGGCCATCAGCCGCACGCGCAGCACGTCATGGAGGCAATCGCATACAACCTGTACCGCGCCCCGAGGATTATTGTGTCCAATTGCATCGAATAGAGGGAGAATAC
>CAZEPM010000136.1:0-5453 GCA_964514145.1 uncultured Bacteroides sp. | reverse complement strand
AGTCACCATTCGTAATGTTGTTCGACACATTGTCGGCCAGCTTCGTGATTTTCTCATTGTTGTAAAAGAAAGTCACTGTGGAGTTCCACGTGAAGTCTTTGGTCATAATGTTGCGTGTGTTCAACGTAAGCTCAAAACCTTTGTTTTCCGTCTCGCAGATATTCATGTTCATCGTATACAGCGTCGTCGAATTGTAGGCTCCGTTATTCACCGGGAGGTCACGCGTCCAGATGACACCTTTCGTCTTGGTGATGTAGTAATCCATCGATACGTCAATGCGGTTTTTCAGGAAAGCGGCATCGATACCCACATTGGTGTTGTAGGATTTTTCCCAACCCAAGGCAAGGTTTGTGTAGTTCTGGCTGAAACGGTAAATCGTTGCATTGTAGCCACTGAAACTCATGGTCGACTCTTCAAGGTTTCTCTGAGAAGTATAGGGATCGATGGAAGCCGTACCTGTTATACCCCAACCGATACGAATCTTCAGGTTGTCAAGCCAGTTGCGGGTGCTGCTCATGAAGTTCTCATCGGAAATACGCCAACCGGCTGAAACAGCGGGGAAGGTATCCCAGCGATTGCCCGCAGCCAAACGTGAAGAACCGTCGTGACGGACAGATGCCGAGAACAGATATTTGCCTTTGTAGGAATAATTGACACGACCTACCAGACCGAAGCCTTTTGACATCTCATACGACGACGATATGGTTGTATAGTCATTGTTGAGACCCATATTATGCCACAAATAAGCATTGTCGGAGATGTTGGTTTCTGTCTGTATCGTTTCATCACTCTGATTATGATTCCAGGTAGTTACTGCCGTAAGGGTGAAATCATGGTCGCGGTTGATTTGGAAATTGTATGTGAGGATATTTTCCCACCTATAGTTATAGGTACGGTCTTGAGTAATCCGGGCATACACATTAGAGTTAGTGCCTACGGCATCGGCACCACTGTCTCTATAATATTGGTAAGACCCCTCGCCCTGGAAATAATTTGAGCGCGAATAGGAAAGGGTCACACCGACACGCGAGCGGATGCTCAATCCCTTTACCGGACGGATTTCAATGTAAGGATTAAAATAGAGACTGTAATTCTGAGCATTATTGCGATAATTGCTCTTGTTGTTCAGCAACAGGTTCATTTGATTGCTGGCCGAGGGATAGATGTTCATATTGCCCTCTTCGTCATAAATCTCACCCAAAGGAATGCTTGTCAGTGCACCTTCCAAATCAGCGTAAGCACGATTCCGGTACACGTATGACATCTGTGCATCTGCACCCAAACTCAACCATTCACGCACCTTGTGGTCAACACGCATGCGGGATGAGTAGAGCTTGTAATCATCATTATCATACTGTCCGTTCTCGTCCGAGAAGTTCAGGGAGAAGTATGCCTTGGTCTTTTCCGTTCCACCCGACACGGCCACGCTGTAGTTTTGCGTAATGCCGGTTTGCAACAACTCATCGGCCCAATCAATGTATTTGCCCTCTTGGTGCAATGCATACGAACCCGAGCCCAACACGGCATCCATCACACGCTCATCGTCTGCTGTGCTGCTCCAGTTGCCGATGGCCTGGTTTGCATCACGTATGGCTTGGAGATAGGATTCTCCCGAGCGCATTTGAGGCACTTTTGACCAACCGTTGATACCCAGATAGGCATTGAAATCCACATTGATTTTACCGGCCTGACCACTCTTGGTCGTAACAAGAATGACACCATTGGCACCGCTGGAACCATAGACAGCCGTAGAAGCAGCGTCTTTCAACACTTCAATGGATTCAATATCATTCGGGTTCAGTGTGCTCAAGCTACCCGACATACCGTCAATGTAAACAGCCGGATCGCCGCTCGCCGTGAATGAACGCGTACCACGCAACTGCATACTCACGCTTGCACCGGCTTGTCCGGAAGTTTGAGTAACGTCCAAGCCGGCAACTTTTCCTTGCAAAGACATTATCGGGTTAGCACTCGGGTTAAGCGTAATGTCATCGCTCTTAACTGATGTGATGGCACCTGTCAAATCCCGTTTCTTGATTGTACCATAACCGATGACCACCACTTCGTCGAGCACTTGGTTGTCTGGTTCCATCCTCACAGACATGTGACCGGAAGTGATTCTCACGGTTTGAGCCTTGTAGCCCATATAAGTCAGCTGGAGTTCGGTCGCTCCCGCCGGAACTTCGAGCTTGAAATTACCATCAAAGTCTGTGATGGTTCCCGTTTGTGTATCTTTTATCAACACCGAAACACCAATCATCGGTTCACCGGTCTCATCCAAGACCTGACCCGTGACGTTTCGTGATTGCTGGATTTCCTGAGGGTTAAGCGAATTTATCCCCCCCCCCGCGTTTTCTGCCAACGCAGGAAGAGACATTAACATTGCTGATAACCCCCATACAAAAAATGAACGGCCATACGTTGAGGCCCATGTTACATGCTTAGGATGCATGAATTTCTCCTGTCTTTTCATCTTTATATTTATATAGGTTACAAAATGAGTGAATTTATTAGCGATTGTAAATCTAGCAATATTTTCTATTTTCTTTTCAATACTACACACTTTTTTTTCAAAAAGACTCTTTTTTAACGCATTTAACACCTTTAATACATTAAAAAAGGCACACCCGGAACAATCCGGATGCGCCCATTCCGCTATATTTCCTCTCAGGAATCCTACTAGGTTTGCCGGCTCTTTATAGTCGCTGCAACCAATAAATGCCTTCCTTGTCGGCGTGGAGCGTATAGTCGCCTTTCACTTTCACACTCTTGATGAGGACGGAAACCGTGCACTCTTTCGGAGTGATGTACTTCACACAATATTTGCCGGCAGGCAAGGAAAGCTCCACATCTGTTGCCCTGTGCACATTGAGCACAGCACCTTGTTTCTCACCGGCTATCATCTCATAGTCGGAATTAGTCGATGGCACCACATTCATATAAGGTACGTCTGCCAGGAAGTCCTTGTCGTCCACATGGAGCACGGGGCAAGAGCCTCCACCCATCAGTACGGCCCAGCCTTGCGACGGATAGTCTTGTGCATAGAGCACCACGGCCTTATCGGGATATTTTGTGCGATATTCACTCACGGCCCGGTAAGCACCTTCATAGCCCATCTTGCCCGTTTTCATCTTACGGGCATGTTGGCGGGGAGCCAGATTCTTGCCACCTTCAGGAGCATAGAGCGAACCGTCATCACGATAGTGCCAGTAGCGAATGTCAATGATATCGACGACGGCAGCCCGTTTCGGGTCATTCAGAATGGCATCCTGCACATCTTTCGTTGCGCTCAGGGCAACAGTGGCATGCTTGCCGGTTTCCTGTTCCCACTCGGCAATGCAGTCGAGCCAGAATTCCATGAAGTGAAGCGGCCCGGTGTATTCGGCGCTGATGAGTTGCACAACGTTCTTGTTGTCAGCAAAGTTGTCCAAACACTGGCGGATGTATTGACGATGCAGCTCCCGACGCACGGGATGATTGATGTCATAAAACTTGTCAGCCGCAAAGATGCGCTTGTCACCGGCAAAGTTGACCGGTTCGCCCATGTCTGTGTTGTTAATGTTGTTGGCATCGCGCCACGGGCAGTCCACCCAGTGCGCACCGGCTTCCAGAATGTTGTGCTGGAAATAGTTCTGATGAAAGAGCATCATGCCGGCAACTTCTGCCTTGTCGGCAAATGTCTTCAAGCGATACCAGTACCATGCATTGGGGCGTGTCAGGTCATACTTCGTCAGTCCGTCCCAGGCCTTGCCCTGCCCGGAGCGTCCGAAAGGCTGTTCGTAGAGCGGAGCCCAGACGTCGCCGTCACGACGGCGGATGCGTTCGTGGTCGGTGCGGCGCAGGTCATACCACAACCCGTAGTTATGATCGAACACGACATTTCCCTCACGCTTCATTTGCACGAGTGCCGAGTCGATGCGGTCGGTCAGTCCCAATCCTTCTTGGTCGGGAACGAAGCGTGTGACATGTGGTTTGGCTGTCTTTATGAAGTTATACTTCGTGCGCCCGTTCCACCACGTCGCTTCCTGGCGATTGCCTTCGAGCAAGAGCCCGTCAGCCACAATGCGGCCATTGACAATGCTGAAGTCTTTCTTGGCAGGAGCTTGCTTCGGAGCAGTCTTGATGGCATCGACCGACTTCAGGCCTGTCGCATCCACAGAAGCAGGGAATGTGTTCTGCTCGATCCACATGTCCAAAGTCAAGCGCGGTTCAAGGCTTCTCTCTGCCATTTCTGCAGCTTGCTCCACAGTGGGGCTACTGGTGGCACCCATCCAACGTGGCAGCAGACGGGCGCGCTGGCTGACATCAGCATGCAGGCGGTCTGCAAGCTGCGAATAGAAGCAACTGCGCGGATTGACATGATTGTTCGATTCGGCCCACTCGCCATCACCCGAGAATGCGCCCCAACAACCATAGGCACGGTTCGGTGCATCCTTCACCGGCGTGTAACAGAAGATTTCGTTGGCTGTGCACTGCCAAAAGAGGCTGTTGCCGGTGTTCCATCCGGCTCCCACTTTGTCCTGTCCCAGATTCATGAACTTCAGGTCATGTCCGTCAATATTGACAATATCAAACAATAAGCCTGCCGCCCACGAACCGATGGAGCCACTGAAGCTGTTCGACTCCCAAGAGTCACACTGCACGAAAGCGTTCGGCCCGGCTGCACTATATCCTGCCACGAAATCATTCATGGCGTGTTCCGAGTAGCAACGCTGGAAGAGCACCTGCTGCCCCATCGTGTAGAACGAGCGGCGACGCATGCCGGCCAACTCAGAAACCGGTTCCAGCGAACGGCAGTCTTCTACCGTGATGCGTGCTCCTGTGCGTTGCACAATGACGGCGCTACCGGCAAAATGCTTGAAGTCCACCATACGCACCCAGCAGTTCTCTGCATTCTCTATGGAGATGCCGCTCCAGCAGTGGTCTTCGTCCATGGGATATTTCCTGTTGTAGTCTGATAAAAGCGTAAGATTCTCCACACCGGCGTCGGACACGCGACCGGGCCATGTGTAGGGCGTCAACACACACTGCCCGTAGTCCTTATCCAGGGCCATGGACAGCGGGGCATCAATCGTAACATTGTTACCCTCTACGGCCGTGATGGTTCTGTCCCAACAGAGATCCACATCACCCGCTTTCCATCCCAAGGTACTAATGCCTCCTCCAAAGATTTCACATCCTAATGACGCTATCCACTCCTTTGTGCAAGGACGGTAAATCATGATATGGTCACCAACTTGCAAGCCGGTGGCACGTGCCACCTCAAAAGTCAAGGCATTCACCGGCACATAGTCGGAAACGATGTTTGTCGAATCCGTCTCCTTGCAGTCGTTTACACCTTCTATATATATAAGGGAACAACGATCCACGCCATTTTTCTTCAAGATGGTTTCTTTCTTGGATGTGCCGCGCAACACCACACCTGAAGCCTTTATGCGCAAAGGCTCCGACAG
>CAZEPM010000135.1:0-5489 GCA_964514145.1 uncultured Bacteroides sp. | reverse complement strand
TTTTGAGCATTTTTCTCTCTCTATATATAAATTAATTGTAAATCTCCTGTTTGGGCTTGTGAAAGTCTAAACAGGTTTCTTTTTTATAAACATTGTTTTTTGACATAGTAACAAATTGCTATTCTACAATGTCTGAATTTAAATAATATATATAATATATTGTTATTCACTGATTATTCTTACTTTTGTGGCATTAACCTAAATAAAATTTTAAAAGATATCAGGATGGTAAAAAAAATCTTTGTGAGCTTATTGCTCTTGACTGCATTTGTATTACAAATTGCAGCGCAAATGCAAGATCCGGTTCATTTTAAATCGGAACTGAAAAAGACTTCTGCAACAGAAGCGGAAATTATTTTTACGGCAACTATAGACGATGGTTGGCACGTGTATTCTACAGATTTACCCGATGGCGGTCCTATTTCTGCAACGATCAATTTTGATGTATTGGAGGGAGCGGAATTGATAGGGAAGTTGGAACCTGTGGGTAATGTGGAAGAAAAATTTGATGAGATGTTTCAAATGCAAGTGGCATATTTCGAAAATACTGCTCAATTTGTTCAAAAAATAAAGATTACCGGTTCGACTTATGCATTGGAAGGATATTTACAATATGGTGCTTGTAATGATCAAAACTGTTTGCCTCCGACTGATGTAAATTTCTTATACAAAGGTGAAGGTGTTGCAGCAGCGCCTGCAACTGTAATCTCGCAAGACTCAAAAAAAAATGAAACCATAGTGTCTTCGACAGATGAGGCTACAGCTGATGAGATTATATCGGCTGATGCAAGTACGAGTGATAGGGATGAACTGACCAGATCAGATCTTTGGACATCGGTTGTTGACGAATTGATAGCTTATGGTGAATTAAACGCTACAACCACAGATCACTCATGGATTTATATCTTTTTTGCCGGGTTTATCGGTGGTCTTGTTGCCTTGTTTACTCCTTGTGTATGGCCGATTATACCGATGACCGTCAGTTTCTTCTTAAAACGTTCTGGCGATAAGAAGAAAGGTGTTCGGGATGCATGGACTTATGGAGCATCTATCGTTGTTATCTATGTGGCATTAGGATTGTTGATAACCGCTTGGTTAGGTGCGAGTGCTTTGAATTCTCTCTCGACCAATGCAATCTTTAACATATTCTTTTTCTTACTGCTGATTGTGTTTGCCGCATCCTTTTTTGGTGCATTCGAAATTACGTTGCCTTCTTCTTGGAGTACAGCCGTAGATAGTAAGGCTGAAAAAGCCGGCGGCTTATTAGGCATCTTCTTGATGGCCTTCACGCTATCCTTGGTTTCGTTTTCATGTACAGGTCCGATTATAGGATTCTTGTTGGTAGAAGTTTCTACAACGGGTAGTATTATTGCACCGGCTATTGGAATGCTAGGTTTTGCGATTGCATTGGCATTGCCTTTCACGCTATTTGCTTTGTTCCCATCGTGGTTGAAGTCGATGCCGAAATCCGGTGGATGGATGAATGTGGTTAAGGTTGTTCTTGGTTTCTTAGAATTGGCCTTTGCGCTGAAATTCCTTTCTGTTGCCGATATGGCTTATAATTGGCATTTGCTTGATAGGGAAACATTCTTGGCTCTATGGATTGTTATTTTTGCATTGTTGGGTGTTTATCTATTGGGTAAGATTAAATTCCCGCACGATGATGACAATACGAAAGTCAGTGTGCCACGTTTCTTTTTAGCCTTGATTTCTTTAGCATTCGCTGTGTATATGATTCCGGGGTTGTGGGGTGCACCTTTAAAAGCAATTAGTGCTTTTGCTCCTCCTAGCTCAACTCAAGACTTTAATCTCTATAAAGCAGAGGAAGTACATGCACAATATACTGATTTTGAAGAAGGCATGGCTGCAGCTAAGCGTATGGGAAAACCTGTTATGGTGGATTTTACCGGATGGGGATGTGTAAACTGTCGCGAGATGGAGTCGAAAGTTTGGATTGATCCTGAGGTACGTGACATAATATTGAATGATTATGTCTTGATCTCCCTATATGTTGATGAAAAGGAGAAGCTTCCGGAACGTATAACGGTGACTGAAAATGGCCAGCAACGTATATTGCGTACTGTTGGTGACAAGTGGAGTTATTTGCAACGTGTGAAGTTTGGTGCCAATACACAACCTTTCTATGTTTTACTTGATAACGAAGGAAAGCCGTTAAATCATTCTTATTCACACGATGAAAATGTCGATAAATATATAGAGTTCTTAGAGACTGGATTGAAAAATTATAAAGAAAAATAACTTAACCTAGTCTTATATGTTGGCTCTTGAAGAAAGGAAACAGATTATCGCTTTGGTGCAGCGTGAAGTCGTTCCGGCGATCGGTTGCACTGAGCCTATAGCAGTGTCTTTATGCGTTGCCAAGGCTGCTGAAACATTAGGTTGTTTGCCTGATCATATATCGTTGTATTTAAGTGCTAATATTCTAAAGAATGCGATGGGAGTGGGTATTCCCGGTACGGGCATGATTGGTCTCCCGATCGCAATTGCATTGGGGGCTTTAATCGGAAAATCTGAATATCAGTTAGAGGTCTTAAAAAATTGTTCTCCTGAAGCAGTTGAGCGTGGGAAGCACTATATTGACGAAAAACGTATATGTATTTCATTAAAGGAGAATATAACTGAGAAACTCTATATTGAAGCTGTATGCGAGTCTATGGGGCATCGGTCTACGGTGATAATTGCAGGTGGACATACGAATTTCGTTTATATCGCTCGTGATACAGAAATCTTACTGGATAAACGGCAGAACACTCAAACAGAAAATGACGTACATGAGGTGGAACTTTGCATGCGTAAAGTCTATGATTTTGCAATGACAACTCCGCTTGAAGAAATTGATTTTATTTTGGAAGCAATGCGGTTAAATAAAAGTGCTGCTGAGTATTCGCTAACACATGGTAGTTTCGGACACGGCATAGGCCGTATGATGCAAAGCGAACAAGAACGTCAGATAATGGGTGACAGTATTTATTCACACATTGTCTCTTATACGGCGGCTGCGTGTGATGCCCGAATGGGCGGAGCCATGATTCCTGTGATGAGCAATTCCGGTAGTGGTAATCAGGGGATAACCGCAACGTTGCCTGTTGTTGTGTATGCTGAAGAAAAGAAAGCTAGTCATGAACAGTTGGTACGTGCGTTAATGCTAAGTCATCTGACCGTTATCTATATCAAACAAAGTCTCGGGCGGCTTTCGGCTCTATGTGGATGTGTTGTAGCGGCTACTGGCTCTGCTTGTGGAATTACTTATCTCATGGGTGGCGGATATGATGAGATTGTTTATGCAGTGAAAAACATGGTGGCTAATTTGACGGGTATGCTGTGTGACGGCGCCAAACCCAGTTGTGCAATAAAACTGGCAACCGGTGTGTCGACTGCGGTGTTTTCAGCCATGATGGCTATGCAACAACGTGTAGTAACCTCTGTCGAAGGCATAATTGATGACGATATCGATAAGTGTATTCAAAATATGACCCGTATCGGTTCATCGGGTATGAATGAAACCGATCGTGTCGTGTTGGATATTATGACTCATAAGAGTTCTTAGTTTTAAAACGTAAAGAAAAAGCTCATTGGCAAGATGGATGCCAATGAGCTTTTTCTTTCACTGCATAAATGAGTTGATTTGTTGTGTCGGTTACGACTTTCTGAACTGATAAAGAATCACAGGTTGTTTAGTGTCACAACTTTTTTTCTTGCTGCGATATATTTCCTTGAAGAGATAGTTGGGGTGGCGACTGCAAAAATCATTGAAGTCGTTTGGCCCAATCATTAAATATCCTTCTTGAGGCAGGGTATTTTCAAACAAGAGGATACGGTTGTTCAGGTAAAAGTTGATGGTAAAATAGCGTAGCATATCGGTGGAAATGTATGAATAGATAGTGCCCTCTTTTGTGTAGCTTGCTATTTCTTCGGCGATAGGCTTGTCAGACTTTGTATTCATGATCATCGGCAGATATACAGAGTCTAGCGAAATGTGGATGGAAAGTATGATGGCGATGATCGGATAAAGCCGTGTGTGTAATGTCGCAGCCTTGATTCTATTGCTACAGTAAAACCAGATGATAGCCGCAACAGGCAGAATAATAAATACGATATCCAACCAGTTGACGGGAGTTGTACAGATTACATTAAGTATTTGCCCGAAATCGGATTCCGGATTAACGGTTATCAGATTGAAAACAATACCGCTTTTAATAAGGACAAAAGCAAGGAGAGGGATAAACGCTATGTAAGACAATATAATTCCGTATAAGCGGGGTAGATGCGATCGCTGTCGGACAAGGTATATCAGAAACTCTGTCAGAAAGTAAGCTATGAACGGGTAGATAGGGAGCAGATAGGTGCTACGTTTGCTCTTGGGAATACAGTAGAACACGAAGATAACTACGATACTCATCAGCGTGAACAAGCGTGTTTCATCCATTTGGCGGATGTATTGCTTGAAAGAACTCCACCAATGGCGAGGCCAGTTGAATCTGCGCAGACCTTGCCATCCCATAGGAATCGCCAATACGACGAACAGCGTATAGGGTAAATAGCCGGAGAACACCGTAAGGAAGTTATAGAATAATGAATGTTCGTGTGACGCATAGCTCATCTTGCCCATGAAACGTCCGAAATTTTCCTCCATAACCAGGTTGATGAAGTTGTCTCCGCCTTGTAAGTATGCCGCGATATACCAGATGGCGGGCAATATGCATGAGACTAAAGCGATGATACACATTTGGCGGACTACACTCCAAAAACGTCTGCCTCTTACCAGCAGAAACAGTCCGGTGACCAGGCAGGGCAAGATGATGCCTACAGGCCCTTTAGTCAATGTAGCAAGACCCATCCATAGTGCAGCCCAGAAAGGAAATCCTTTTTCCTGACGTTCGTGCCATTGATAAAACTGTAACAAGGCCATGACGATGCAGACGGTGAGCACCATGTCCACCCGGCAAGCCCATCCGCCGCGATGCACTTCAAATGCCGTGAGGGTAATGAGGGAAGAAAGAAATCCCGCTTCGGCGCTTTTGCGTCTGGCATAAAACAGATAGACACACACTACCATGATGACCATGGCAAGAGCGGAGGGGAATCGGGAGGTATATTCCGTGACTTCTCCGGCAAGGAGCGAAGTGAGCGCGATGCACCAATGAAAGAAAGGAGGTTTATAGGCTATGTCACCGCCGTTGTTGACGGGTAATATCCAGTTCCCGCTTTCCAACATGGAGTAGGCCACGATAGCCTCGCGGGGTTCGCCTTTGCTTTGGAACAGCGATTCTCCCAAAAAGGGAAAGACCGTCACCATGCATAGGATGACTAGCAGTATGAACAAGTGTTGATGTTTCATTGTCTGTGTGTTCTTGTTAGAGGTTACTACAAGGGCAAAGGTAGGCATTTTAACCTGATTGACCAAACCTTCAAGCCATGCATGGGTTGTGAAAACGCCTACGCGTGCCCTCTTGTGGTAACCCACGCGT
>CAZEPM010000134.1:0-5491 GCA_964514145.1 uncultured Bacteroides sp. | reverse complement strand
CCGCCTACCCTGACCCAAGAAAACTAAACTTGACACAGTTCAGTTTACACTCCCATTGAAAAATTTAACGAACTATTGAATTATAAAACTCAATGTATTTTCTTCTCATTTCATGAGTATTGTATATATGCATTACATCCTCATGGGCCTGCTGGGGCATAGCCGCAGGAAATTCTTTCATGGCTTCTCTAATACGCGCTGCATAATCCTCTGCCTTATCACACAGGAAACCGTTTACTCCATCTTTTATTATGCTTTTGTTTCCCATCACGTTGCTTACCAGGCACAGCTTCTTCATAAACATATTCTCTATCAGACTCATGGCAATCGCTTCCCCCAATGAGCATAGCACATAAATATCTGCCCCTTTGCCTATTGCCAATGCTTCTTTACGGGGCTTCCAACCTGTCACTTCAATATTAGGTGCCGTCAGTTTATCGACCAGTTCACCGCTACCGATCCACACGAAACGGGCTTCAGGCACCAGTTCTGCAATCCGGTTGAACAGTTCCGGCTGCTTCTGTACGCAAACACGTCCCAAAGTATAAACCGTAAACCGTTCGTTGCGAATCGGCTGTATTCCGTCCAGGGAAGCTGACAAATCTTCAACGTTTACCCCTGTTTCCACGTAGGCAGTCCGTCTACTGACAGTTCTGGCGACGTTGTCCTCGCTTTCACAACAGGTCAATGTGATGCAGTTCCTCTTTCCCAATACCTTTTCCATCTGCTTATACATCCACATTTTAGGTGACCCTTTCCTGCCCATCAGCATAAACGAATATCCATGAGGAGTATAAACAATCGCATTATACTTGCCCTTGAAAGCGATCCTGCCGATGCCTCCCGCTATGGAAGAATGGAGATGAATCACGTCTGGTCTGACGGCACACTCAATCTGCCGCAGCTCTTTAACCAGCCGGATATCCGCCAGCGGATTCTTCAGATGTCCGAAGTTCTTTACCTCTATCAGATGAACCCGTTTGTCTAACGCTTCTTTATAGTTTTGGGGAGTCTGCAGCCTTACAGCATATGCCAGATAGATGTCAAATGTATCGCACATGTCATTGCATAGTTGGGATACATACACAAAGACTCCGCCACCGAAGGATTCACAAACCATAAGAATCTTTTTCATGATTTATTATGTTAGAATTATTATCGCTCACTGTAGATTGTTACGGAAATTGTTTACTTTTCCGTAACTTTTCACACTAAGGGTTTGTTCTTTTCAAGTAAATGCCATGTTTTTGCAAAGAGATTAAGACACTGATATATGAGCGAAAGTACATTTATTAAAGACATTCAAGCTAAAGGAGGATTCATCACCACCAAAGAATTGTCGAAACGGATGGAATATGAGCATTTTCGCATGCCAATCGGCTTCGTGCAGAAAACGTCCTTAACCGTTACTTAGAAACAAAATTATGAAAACCAAATACCGGCAAATCCATTCGTATGCATTTGCTCAACTTGGCTCGCAACAACGAAAAACAAGAATATATAAAAGCTTATACGTTATTTTCATGAACGTTTGCTATATTGCATTGGCATAAGTCCATTAAAAATCATTTTCTGCTCAAGAGTAGTTCTTTACTTTTTGCATACGACAGATTCAAGGCACGCCCTACCATCGATATTGACCTTTTAGGAAACCGCATCAGCCGCGACAACCATTATCTGCATGATGTCTTTACTCAATTATGCTCTGTTGGATGCGTTACGGACGGTGTTACATTTGATGCGGATACCTTAAAGTTGCCCCCTTATTGCCATAGAAAAAAAAACCCGGGCACTTGCATTACGATTACTGCCCATCTTGACATGATCGTCCAACCCATTTCTATCGAATTACATCTTCAAGAATCATCAAATAGACAATGAGATACTCAAAGAAGTTATTGAAAATACATTCAGAAACCGGAACACGCGGCATCACGACAAGTTAAAGCTTTTCTTACAAAAATTTGTAATGGATAGTTCACGTAATACGCAGTGGCAAACATTTCTGCAGGAAATGCGTTAGAAAGAGGCTGTGACTTTTCCTGAAAGTGATGGACAGCATAAAAGAGAATATGGAAAGGTTTTGGAATGAAGATTTGAATAAATAAACGGAATTATCCACTAAAGCTTGTACTGTGTGAGTCATAGCTTACAGAGCTCTGAATAGTTAGTCTTCGCTCATCATAGAACAGCTTTGTGGTCACAAACATGCTTTGAGAATGCTACAAGCTTTAAATGGATAATTCCGTAAATAAATACTCACTCAAAATAGTGCATCAAAATCCACCCGTTCAAAAACATTTAGTTTACCACCTCTTGTTGCATTTCGCACCAAAATATTATTCGCTTTTGCATAATCACGAAAAGCTTCGTATGCTTTTGTCATTCCCCACACATCACCAATTATATCTTCTTGTACAGCGTCTTTAAAAAAATGGGTAGAGCTGTTTCCAGTCTTTACCACTTTCCCTTTTTGATCAAATTCAAAAGAATAGCTATGGTCAAATCCTAAAAGGTAAACTTCCGAATATCCCATATATGCCGCTACTTGCATAGCCGCATAAGAAACCGTAGGTGCACACACAACATATTTCCTGATATCAGTACTAAATTCATATCGGTTTGTATTCATATAGTAGTGTTGGTGGAGGCAGATGGCATCTTTTCGCAAAACCTTGTTGTAGCGCCAATAATAACTACTAAGAAAACAGTACTTGCATTCAACATCCCTGATTTCTTCCGGTGATGATTTAGAATATCTATCCATAATGATGTAATAAGTCGGTCGCCATTGGGTTTCCGAAAATAATCGGTGAATCTCATTAACGGCAAAAGAGTCTTCGCCAACTAACCTATCCAAATCTTTTGCTTGCAAACTTGGTCCATTGCCGATTATAAAGCAACGTTTTCCTATTTTACTGCCTTTTATGGAATAAAAAAAATCGTCGTAGTTATTTCGTTTTGCTATGCTCTTATAAAACCGTATTCCACTATTATAAGACCAGTAGCGCAATATCTTGTGCAAGGGTTTACATTTTGCAATAATTTTTCGATATTTCAAGTCCATACGTTTATCGTAATATATGATCACAGAATTCTCTTACACACCCATCTCCACCTTTTTTTGTCATCACATGGATACCTGCAATCGCTTTCACCTCCTCGCAAGCATCCACCGGGCAAGCCTTCACTCCCACGGCTTCCAACAATTCCACACAATTCACATCATCCCCGATGTAAGCCACCTCATCCAAAGTGATACCAAGCTGCCCACATATCTCCCTGGCCACAGCCAATTTTCCACCATTCCTTTTCCCTTGATACAGGAAATCCACTTTCAGTTTCCTGGCACGGTTTTCCACTATCTTAGTATCTTCCGAAGTGATGATGCCTGTCTTTATTCTGGCTTCACGCAGCAACTGGAAGCCCATGCCGTCGCGGGTATTGAACTTCTTCAATTCATCGCCGCTCCCGGAATAATACATCCCCCCGTCTGTCAGTGTACCGTCCACGTCGCATAAGAAAAGTTTAATCTTTTTCTTGTTCGGCTTCTGCTTGGAAAGCACATGCCTGCGCATCAGGTTTTCCAATACCGCCCAGTCGTCCGGCTCGTCTATCTCCGTTGCCGTATACTCCGGCATCTCGTAAATACCGATATGCCCGCTCAGGCGGTTTCCCGATCCGAGGATATTCCCTACCTTGTTTATGTAGAAGGCTCCGTTCTCCATCAGCATCCCGCCGAAGTCCTGTCTGCGGGGGCGGTTCCGGTAATCGTAGTTCATGCTCGTGCCGTCCCCGTTCCAGAAGAAACGGTAGTTGCGCACGCAGGTCAGGATGGAATCGTATGCGCCTTGGGCGTACACTCCCAGTGCTTCCGCGAAGTGAATGGTTTCAGTCAAGGGAGAAGTAGCCTGCACCAGCATGAAGATGTCATCGGTCGGGAGTTGCGCATGGCGGATATATTCCAGCATCACGCTTTCCGTACTTGCCGTATCGCAGGCATTTTCGGCAGAACGACGATATACTTTTGTTTTCTTGTAAGATTGGGAGGCCACCACCTCCTCTATCTTGTCAGAATCAGTGGCCACGATGATTTCGTCCACTTCACCGCACTGTTCCAACGCCTCGATGTTCCAGCACACCAGAGGCTTTCCGCAGAAAGGCTTAATATTTTTAAGGGGGATGGACTTGCTTCCCCCTCGTACCGGTATGAACGCGATTACCATCTCACCTGATTTTTCTTCAGCTTGTTTCTCTGCACCTTCTCGATGTCGAGGATGTCCTCTTTCTTGTAAGCCAACGCCTTTGCCACCGCCCGGCAGTCGCGTGCCAGCTTGCGCACACCATCCGGCTCCAACGATGCGGCATGGTCGGTGCCTTTCCAGGTCCGGTCGAGCGTGTAGTGGCGTTCTATCCATTCCGCACCCAAGGCCACGGCGGCGGAGTCAACGGCTATGCCCAGATGGTGGCCGGAGAAACCGATGGCCTTCACCCTGTCCGCATACAGTTCGCGCAGGCGGGTGATTTCGAACAGGCAGATGTCCTCGAAAGGCACGGGATAGCCCGATGTGCAGTCGTAGATGACCAGATCCCTATTACGGCCTTTGGATTCGAAGAATCGGATGATCTGTTCTTCCTCGTCGCGGGTGGTCATGCCGAACGACAGGTGGATTTCACCGCCGAAGTTGTCGCACAGGTATTCCAGCAGGCTTCTGTTCAGGTTGCAGGCGGAAGGAACTTTTATCAGGTTCGGATGCAGGGTACAGATTTCCCTGGCAGACGTGATGTCCCATACAGATGTGGAATATTCCACGCCAAACTCGTTGCACCATTCCTGCAGTTGCCGGTGCTGGTCCAAGCTGAACTCCAGGAACTCACGGTGCTCGCCGTAAGTCTTCCCGTAGGAGTTCTCCAAGTGGGAATGTGGGGCGTTGTATTCCTCCGGGGTAAGCAACTCTTTGTTGCATCGTTTCTGAAACTTGACAACATCCACTTTACAATAAGTAGCTGCTGTCATGATCATCTCTTTGGCGATTGCCATCTCACCCTTGTGGTTGCAACCGATCTCAGCAATGATTTTTGGTGATTTCATTTTTTCTGAATTATATATACGGCTCTTTCATTTAAGAAGCTGTTTTGATTTTATTCGATGAATTTGTTAAGCATGATTTGTACGGATGCAATCTGTACCATAGTTTCCGCTGTCTCAGCAAAATCGGCCTACTGATTCCGAACTTTGTGCAGGACTATAACATTTTTCTTTGATTAATTCAAAACAGTTTCTAAAAAAACTTTCGGAATTATCCGCTTAAAGCTTGTGGCATTCTTAAAACATAGGTTTGCGACCACAAAACTGTTCTATGATGAGCGAAGACTAACTATTCAGAGCTCTGTAAGCTATGACTCACACAGTACAAGCTTTAAGTGGATAATTCCGTATTATAGTCAAAAGTAAGTGAAATGCGAAAAATCGTTCAAAAGATACTATCTT
>CAZEPM010000133.1:0-5514 GCA_964514145.1 uncultured Bacteroides sp. | reverse complement strand
CTTTGTGTGTTGTGGTACATCTCGGCAAATATAATATAAGTTACAGAAATATAATATCTCGGGGTTCGAAATTAAAATGGGAAGTCTGCCCTAATTTTATAACTTTGAAAAATTTTATCGGACAGTAATTTAATTTAATATCATGTTAGGTGCTATAATAGGAGACATCATCGGGTCAGTTTATGAATTTAACAATGTAAAGACCGTTAATTTCGACTTATTTACCAAATGGTCTACATTTACTGACGATTCTATAATGACCATTGGCGTTTCAAAATGGCTGATGGAAGATGAAAAGCATAGCGAACAAGGCTTAATAAACATTTTGCAGGAATTGGGTCGAAAATATCGTAACCCGATGGGCGGCTATGGAGGAAAATTCCGTCAATGGCTCTTCTCAGAACATCCACAGCCTTACAACAGTTGGGGCAATGGTTCGGCTATGCGTGTCAGTCCTGTCGGATTGTATGCAAATTCGCTGACGCAAGCTCTTGAACTGGCACGGACAAGTGCGGCTATTACCCACAACCACCCAGAAGGCATTAAAGGAGCGCAAGCTGTCGCGGCATCAGTTTTTCTAGCCAAAGAAGGGCTGACCAAACCTTATATAAAGCAGTACATAGAGGAAACATTCGGCTATAATATGAATATGCCAATCAATGAAATCCGTAAGTACTATTCTTTTGATGAATCGTGTCAGGGCAGTGTTCCACAAGCCATCACCGCTTTTATAGAGGGAAACAGCTTCGAAGAAGTTATACGTCTTGCCATATCCATCGGCGGCGATTCTGACACAATAGGCTGTATCGCCGGAGCCATTGCAGCTTGTTATTATGCAGTACCGAATGAAATTACCTTGAAATGTCGCGAGAAATTCATTAATGAAATTGAGCTTTTGCAAATAGCAGATAATTTTGAAGATAAGTATGCAGGCTATTTCTGTTTCAAAAAGATGATGCCTACAGATAATCCGAGAGCTTATTGGGAACCGTCTACCTTGAAAGTGGCTGAGTTAGAACAGGATGAAGTAACTGCTACATTTGCAGATTTGGCCTTACGCAATTACTCGCTGGTAGCTTGTGGTACACAATATCTCAATAGTAGGCGGGCAACTAATGACGATATACCTATGACTGAAATTCAACGCACTCTTGATTTATCGTTTACCCGGCTATTAAATGAGATTACAGTTAGTCTCAAGGACGAAGACAAACAAACCATCAATACACAATGGAAACATCAATTGGAGCTTGTTTGCGGAAAGCATAAAGATGCAGATACAAAGGATTATGCATATTCAGCTGAATTGTTTAATGCATTAGTGTATTTCTTGTATAACGATAGACTCACACATAAGATACTTTGCAACTATGTTTCACGGTGTAGTCGCGTGAGTGTCGCTCCAAGTGCTTACCGTCCGGCTTTTACACCGGATATAATTACAAATCTGGGTTGTGATGAAATCTTTGTGTTCGGCAGTAATCTACAAGGAATACACGTTGGTGGTGCGGCACGGATAGCATTTAAAAACTTCGGTGCGATTATGGGGCAAGGAATCGGACTTCAAGGGAATAGTTATGCCATACCTACCATGCAGGGCGGAGTGGAGACTATCCGACCGTATGTGGATGATTTTATCAAGTTTGCAAAAGAGCGAAAGGACTTAATTTTTTATGTTACCCGTATCGGCTGTGGCATAGCAGGTTTTAAGGATGAAGAAATAGCACCTCTATTTGCGAAAGCCCGGGTATTGGACAATGTTATATTACCAAAGTCGTTTTGTGACATAATAGATTCGTGGAATTATAATATTCAAAAAGATATTCTGACACATGCACATGGAATAGCCAAAACCCTTGCTGACATTCTGGTTGAACTGAATAAGGAAGAACACTTTACTAATCCGGGTACTGCAATGAGAGCATTAGGACAGTATTTCGACAGATTCCGAAAGAAAGGAGATCCAGTCGCTTTTTTGGCAATACGTTCGTTATATTGTGTGCTGAATAGACAGAACCCGGATTTGTTTAAGAACGGTATTCTTGATTCTAACGTATTTCGAGAAGAGATTTGCAATCTCAATGGTTTCATTAACCTATACGACAAAGCATATTTATCGTATTGTAATGAACGGCTCTGCAATTTGATTTCCTACTTAAATGCTTTCCGCCGCTATGAATCGGTAGAACAAATAAGGGATGACGTATTATTTGGCTTGAAAGTAGATTCGTTCAGTCATTGTAGCCCCAACAATTCGCCGTATTTTTTTAGTATAGACTT
This sequence comes from uncultured Bacteroides sp., assembly GCA_964514145.1. Taxonomy (GTDB): domain Bacteria; phylum Bacteroidota; class Bacteroidia; order Bacteroidales; family Bacteroidaceae; genus Phocaeicola_A. The sequence goes on along the minus strand of CAZEPM010000133.1, from coordinate 3,234 downwards.
TGGCTATCCTGTCCATTTCTTCAAATATGGATTACAAGAGAACTGGGAAGAGATATGTACGCACGGTGTACTTGATAGCAGAAAAATGATGGAAGTCATGTTCGACAGACATGAACGCGACATCAAAAAATATGGCCTTGAAGCTGTGATAAAACACGACTATGAAAATGATGGTCCATGTCATCCTGAAGTATATTTCCCGAAGAAAATCGGTACCGGACCGGTATATGTTAAAGTATCAGATCGCAGATATATCCGTTCCTGCGGCGACGGGAAAGGACCGCATAGTGTGCCAAATGAATCTGAATTTGATATGGCTTTACAATTATTGTCCAAGGACAAAAAATACATTCAGATTGCTCACTATTATATACCCAAAACGGATTACTCATTGCCGGTGTTTGACAGGTATAGTGGTCTCCTACAATTTGATAGCGACAATGAAAAAATAGCATTCATCAAAGAAATACTGGACGGCGGAAAAGAATAAGCAATATGCTGGTTCCATTATTTGGCAAAACCATTCAGATAAAATCAAAAGGATGTGCAATAGGCTCTTCGTATCCAAGGCCTATTAAACCATCTGTAAATCTGTTTGTCAGAGTTACAAACGCTTGCAATGCCCGTTGTAGCTTTTGCTCCAATGCCGATAAAATCAATGACAAGCAAGATTTTAATTTGATAAAATTACTGGATATCATACGTGAATTGCAGAAGAACAAGATTTTTGTAAACCGCGTAAATGTAACCGGCGGTGAACCATCCGTAGTACCGGTCTTGGTGAACGAAATTCTTTCTTCGATGGAAGCCGCAGAGTTCGATGATATTCATCTTCATCTGAATACGAATGGACTGTTACCAAATTCCAAGGAGCTGATGAAACATCCCCGTTGGGATTCAATATCCATTTCATTACACCATTATGACAAAGAAAGGCTGTCTGAACTCTATGGAGTACCTATATCAGAAACTGCGTTTGAATTCAATGGGATTGATTTAGACAAGGTTAATGCAAGTTGCAATCTCATCAAAGGGTACATGGACAATACAGAAGAGCTTGAGAAGATGATGCGATTCGCAATACAATTAGGCTTGCCAAGGCTTGGATTTGTCGCCTTGATGAAAGTGAATGACTACTGCATCAAACACTTTATAAATTTTACGGACATTGATTTTACCCGGATTCCACATTTATACTTTACGGAATCGCGGAATAGAGGGAATGATTGTAAATGCTGCAACTATCTATACAATCATACAGGGAAAATTCTGGAAATATACATGCGCAATTACGCGAACTACAAATATTGCGAATCATCCCTGTTATATGATGGAAAATACTTGCGACAAGGGTTTCACGACAATAATATCATCATTTAGCTTCTATGGATAGCATTAAAGAGTTGTATGAGCGATTGAAGATGAATGATCGTCTTAATACTTCATACCCGCTTCATGTGAAGGACTGGGAAGCATTTCGCGTTTCCGGAAGCCTGCAGTTCATTCAAGAGCAAAGTCTTGCATTTTATATACACATACCATTCTGCCGGCAGCTCTGTTCTTTTTGTGAATATTGCAGGATGCCGTTGCCTCCAATAGAAAAGCAAAAGAAATATTTGACGGCCATTGAAAATGATATAAATCATTTCTTGTCCGAATACAAAGATTTACGTCTATATGGGTTTGATATTGGTGGTGGTACACCGACAAGTCTTGATGAGACATGCTTCAATTTATTACTGGATATTTATGACCGCACGGTTCAAAAACTTCATTTAACCACAGATTTTGAGCCAAGTATAGAGGCTACTGTTCAAACACTTTCGATCAAGAAAGTACGCAGAATAGTCGAAAGCGGGATAAAACGTATATCGTTAGGCGTTCAGACCACTGACGCAAACATATTAAAAGAAAATCACCGCCGCCCCAATCAGATAAAGGAAATGCAATATTGGATTGATGTCATGCATTCATCAGGCATCAAAAAAATCAACTTAGACATAATGTACGGACTTGCAGGTCAAAATGAAAAGTCCATCATGGAAGATATTGGTATTTTACAATCTTTGCATCCTGAACAAATCACACTCTATGAACTACGAACAAATATGATCGGAGGACATACTCTTGAAAAGCTTCAAAGGTACAGGCTTTACAGTCTCCTTTGGGAAGGGGTACACAGTTTGGGATATTTCGGACGTTTTGGACAGAACACATTTTCATTAAATGACAGCGATTTTGGTGTGTCCTCATATTTACGGCATCGAATGATAGATGGAGCTTCGTATAAGGGCTTTGGCATGTCGGCCCAAAGTATGAGCCAATTTGGTATATCTTATAACCTTGGAAAATTATCTAAGCATACATCTCAATACTTGGAAAGCGATAGTTACAAGGAAGAATACACTTATAATTTACCGGTAAGAGAACTATTGGCCAAATTTATATCTATCTCAGCGTACAGCGGTTCATTTTCATTAAAGAACATGAGCAGAATCCTTGGAGAGGATGCCCGGACGGTTTTTAAGCAACAGATACAGTTTGTACTTCAAGAAGGCTTATTTGTCAAAGAGCACGATACACTATACATAACCCAAGAGGGATTCAAACATTTTGGAGCCGCATTCGCTTTATTTTATTACAGTTTGAATTTCAACTCGGGGCAGCCTCGAATTCCCTCCCGGCGGTAAAATTTTATCGTTTCTTTAATGCGTCCGCTGCCAGACGCAAGTACATTGCCGCCTTATTATCAGCATTTTCTGCATATCTCAATTGTGTCTTATACTTATCCATCGCATTTTCTGCGTAACGAGTTTGAGTCTTGGCACGATCTATATCTCCCCGTTTTGTATAATATGCAGCTTCTCGTTGGTATCCTTCAGCCTTCTTGAGATAATATGCGGCTTCTCTACGATACCCCTCAGCTTTCTTTTGATAATACTCTGCCTCACGTTGATAAGCTTGAGCTTTCTTAACGTAGTAATCGCTTTGGGCACACAAGATTGTAGCCATTCCCAAAAACATCGTTATGAGCAATAAAATTCTTCCCATGACAGTATCAATTTTTCTTTTATATCATGAGAAAAATAACGGCAAAATCTATCAATCAGGTCTTCGTCATTTTATGTATATGTATTTTCCAAAAACATCATATACCCCCTTTTTTAGATAGACTTTATAATCCATGTCTATTTTATATGATTTATCAGCCTCCACCTGAAATTCAAAAGGGGT
>CAZEPM010000132.1:0-5536 GCA_964514145.1 uncultured Bacteroides sp. | reverse complement strand
GTATGTCCCGAAGAATGCAGAGGACGAGAAATTGCCCGCCATAGCAGTCAGCGGCCCGTTCGGGGCTGTGAAGGAGCAGGTTTCGGGTTTGTATGCCCAGATGTTGGCTGAGCGTGGTTTTCTGACCATTGCTTTCGACCCTTCGTTTACGGGCGAAAGCGGCGGACAACCTCGTTATGTGGCTTCGCCCGACATCAACACAGAAGACTTTTGCGCAGCTGTCGACTATCTTTCCACGCGCAATGATGTTGATCCGCAACGCATCGGAATTTTGGGTATCTGCGGCTGGGGAGGCCTGGCAGTCAATGCTGCGGCCATTGATACCCGTATCAAAGCAACGGTGGCTTCGACAATGTATGACATGAGCCGTGTGACGGCCAATGGTTATTTCGATGCAGCCGACAATGCCGATGCACGTCACGCTCTGCGCGAACAACTCAATGCCCAACGTACGGAAGACTACAAAAATGGAACATATGCGTTGGCCGGTGGAGTGGTCGATCCGCTTCCCGACGATGTTCCGCAGTTTGTTAAAGATTATTATGCCTACTACAAGACCTTGCGTGGCTATCATGTTCGTTCGCTTAACTCTAATGGAGGATGGAACAAAACATCGTCACTGTCTATCCTCAATATGCCTATTCTGACGTATTGCGATGAAATACGCAATGCCGTGTTGCTGGTTCACGGAGAGAAAGCACATTCGCGCTATTTCAGTGAAGATACGTATAAAAGATTGAAAGGCGATAACAAAGAATTGCTCATTGTGCCGGAAGCCAGTCATACGGATTTGTATGACAATCTTGAAAAAATCCCGTTCGATAAGATTGAACAGTTCTATCGCACATATTTGAAGTAAGCAGTCGGCTAAAAGCAATTCCGGACAGGGCATGAGACAATCGTTTCTCGTGCCCTGTCTTTTTTTGTGCTAATCTTTCATATAGCCGGCCAGCCAAACCGGAAGGTTTGTGGGCGAAAACCGGAGTAAGTGACTAAATATTTGTATCAGAATGAAAATATAACTAATTTTAAATGTGGTCAATGCCTTTATATTGTACTTTTGCTTGTAAAGTATCGTGAATGTCTGCATGGGAAAGCTCTATCTAGTACCTACTCCGGTGGGGAATTTGGAAGATATGACATTTCGCGCCATTCGGGTGCTGAAGGAAGTTGACCTGATTTTGGCAGAAGACACCCGTAAGTCGGGTATCTTGTTGAAGCATTATGACATAAGAAACGTGATGCAGTCGTATCATAAATTCAATGAGCATCAGACGGTTGAACGCATCGTGTCCCGTATTGTGGGCGGTGAGAGTGTCGCCGTGATTTCGGATGCCGGCACGCCGGGCATTTCCGACCCGGGTTTCTTGATTGTCAGAGAATGCGTGCGCAGAGGTGTGGAAGTGCAATGTCTGCCGGGAGCAACTGCTTTTGTTCCTGCATTGGTCGCCTCGGGATTACCGGATGAGCGCTTTTGTTTTGAGGGTTTCCTGCCTCAGAAGAAAGGTCGGATGACCCGGCTTATGGCCTTGCGGAACGAAGTCCGCACAATGATATTTTATGAGTCGCCATATCGCATAGTGAAGACGCTCACACAGTTTCGCGAATTGTTCGGAGAGAACCGCAGTGTGTCTGTCTGCCGTGAAATCTCTAAGGTGCACGAGGAGAGTATACGCGGAACGTTGAACGAGGTAATCGCGCACTTTACGGAGCACGAGCCGAGGGGCGAATTTGTTATCGTAGTAGCCGGAAAACCGGATGAGAAGGTTGCTGAGAAAACAGACAATTTTTTGGAAGAGCAGAATGAGTACAAATAAAAAAAGACGAACAGACAATCATAAAACCAACGATTATGAAAAAATTAATAGTGTTATCATTGGGTGCCGTTGCTATTATGGCATCGTGTGATCAGGGAAGAATTGCACAGACGCTTCAATCGCAAAATGATTCGTTGAAAGTCATTCTTTCACAGAGAGATGCCGAGTTAGATCAGATATTGGGCACGTTTAACGAAATTCAAGATGGTTTCCGCCGGATTAATGAGGCCGAAGGACGTGTGGACTTGCAGCGCGATGTGAACGGGGAGAATATGACGGCGACGCAGAGAATCAAAGACGATTTGAAACTGATTACTGAAACCATGGCTCAAAACCGTGAGAAACTAGCCCAGTTGCAACAGCAGCTGAAAAACAGTAATTACCAATCAGCCCAACTGAAAAAGGCTATTGAGTCGCTCGAACAAGAATTGGTTGAGAAAACGGAACAAATCAAAACCTTGCAAGCAGAATTGGCTGCTAAAAATGTCCGGATAGCCGAGTTGGATGATGCTGTAGCCGGATTGAGTATGGATGTAGCCAATCTTTCTACCGAAAACCAAATTCAGGCAAAAACGGTAGCCGCTCAAGACAAGGCGCTGAACACGGCATGGTTTGTGTTCGGAACAAGGGCTGAACTGAAAGACCAGAAGATTCTTCAAAACGGAGATATTCTTCAGAACGATGATTTCAATAAGGACTACTTCACGGAGATTGACATCCGAAAAGATAAGGAAATCAAACTTTACTCCAAAAGTGCGAAGCTGTTGACCACGCATCCGGAAGGTTCGTATGTATTGGTGAAAGACGACAAAAAACAATACATCTTGAAGATTACGAATCCGAATAGGTTTTGGAGCGTATCGCGCTATTTGGTGATTCAAGTGAGATGATGAATTAACGTTCGGAACGATTGGAAGACATACATTGACGAGCTGACCCGATAAACGTTTCGGGTGGCTCGTTGATGTCGTTTTTTTGTCGACTGAATAAATTATAACATAGTATTTATGAAAGGAATCGTTTTAGCCGGAGGATCGGGGACGCGTTTGTATCCGATCACTAAAGGAGTTTCGAAACAGCTTTTACCGATTTTCGACAAGCCGATGATATATTATCCCGTTTCTGTGTTGATGTTGGCAGGAATCCGAGAGATACTGATTATTTCGACACCTCACGATTTGCCGGCGTTTAAGCGCTTGCTGGGCGACGGTAGCGATTTTGGTGTGCAGTTCGAATATGCCGAGCAACCATCGCCCGACGGATTGGCACAGGCGTTCCTCATTGGCGAGTCGTTTGTAGGCAACGATGCCGTATGTCTGGTGCTGGGCGATAATATTTTTCACGGTGTCGGTTTCACGGGAATGTTGAAAGAGGCTGTCCGCATGGCAGAAACGGAGAATAAAGCCACGGTGTTTGGTTATTGGGTGAACGACCCCGAGCGTTACGGTGTGGCTGAGTTCGACACCAATGGCAATTGCTTAAGTATTGAAGAAAAACCGGCTAACCCGAAATCAAACTATGCTGTGGTGGGGCTGTATTTCTACCCGAACAAGGTGGTGGATGTGGCTAAGACCATTAAGCCTTCGGCACGGGGCGAACTGGAGATTACGACGGTTAACCAGCGTTTTTTAGACGACAAGGAACTAAAGGTGCAGACGCTCGGACGCGGTTTTGCATGGCTCGATACCGGAACACATGATTCGCTGAGCGAAGCGTCTACGTTTATCGAAGTGATAGAGAAGCGCCAGGGACTGAAAATTGCCTGTTTGGAAGGGATTGCTTACCGTCAGGGATGGATTTCGGCCGACAAGCTTCGTGAGGTGGCAAAACCGATGTTGAAGAATCAGTATGGCCGGTATCTGCTGAAGATTATTGATGAAGTGGAACGTACGGGAAACTCAAATTTATATTAGCGATGAAAGTGATTCAAATGCCGATAGAAGGGGTAGTGGTCATAGAACCCCATCTTTTCAAGGACGAACGGGGATATTTCTTCGAATCTTTCTCCGAACGCGATTTTAGTGCGCAGGTGCGTGCGGTTCGTTTTGTGCAAGATAATGAGAGTAAATCGGTTTATGGCGTGATGCGAGGACTCCATTTCCAACGTCCACCGTATGCGCAGAGCAAACTGGTTCGTTGTGTGCGGGGAGCCGTACTCGATGTCGCTGTCGATATTCGCAAGGGCAGTCCGACGTATGGACAGCATGTGGCCGTAGAGCTGACGGAAGACAACCATCGTCAGTTCTTTATACCGCGTGGTTTTGCTCATGGTTTTGTGGTGCTGAGCGACGAAGCCGTGTTTCAATACAAGTGTGATAATTTTTATCATCCGGAGGCCGATGGCGGTATCCGGATTTTAGACGCTTCGTTGGGTATAGACTGGCGTATCGCTGCCGGCGAGGCTATTCTCAGCGAGAAAGATATGCGGCATCCATTGCTCAAGGATTTTGATTCACCGTTCGACATGCGTATGCCGTTGTATGAATAACCCTGAAAAGATTTGTGATTATGACATTCAAACGTACGATTATGGTTACCGGAGGAGCCGGTTTTATTGGTTCACACGTGGTACGTCTTTTTGTAAACAAGTATCCGGAGTATCGCATTGTCAACGTCGACAAGCTGACGTATGCAGGCAATCTGGCCAATTTAAAAGATATCGAGCATAGCCCGAATTATGTATTCGTGAAAGCGGATATCTGTGACTTTGAGACCATGCAAAAGCTGATGGCTGATTATGAGGTGGATGGCATCATCCATCTGGCAGCCGAGAGCCATGTTGACCGCAGTATTAAAGACCCGTTTACGTTTGCCCGTACGAATGTCATGGGTACTCTGACGCTGCTTCAGGCGGCGAAAATCTATTGGGAATCGTTGTCCGAAGGCTACGAAAGCAAACGCTTCTACCATATCTCTACGGACGAGGTGTATGGAGCGTTGGCCATAACAGCGCCGGATGGAATCGAACCGCCATTTACGACCAAGGCCTCGTCGGGCGGTCATCATTTGGCTTATGGCGACGTCTTTTTTGTAGAAACCACGAAGTATAATCCTCACAGTCCCTATTCGGCATCGAAAGCCGGTTCCGACCATTTTGTCAGAGCATATCACGACACGTACGGCATGCCAACGATTGTGACGAATTGCTCGAACAACTACGGGCCTTATCAGTTTCCGGAGAAGTTGATACCGCTGTTTATCAATAATATCCGCCATCGCAAGCCGCTACCGGTGTATGGCAAAGGCGAGAATGTGCGCGATTGGCTTTATGTGGTTGACCACGCACGTGCGATCGACGTCATCTTCCATCGGGGCAAAGTGGCCGAGACTTATAACATCGGAGGCTTTAATGAGTGGAAAAATATAGACATCGTTAAGATACTTATCGAGACGGTCGATCGGTTGTTGGGACATCCCAAAGGTTATTCGCTGGGACTGATTACATACGTGACTGACCGTCAGGGGCACGACTTGCGTTATGCCATCGACTCGTCGAAGCTCCAGCGCGAGTTGGGCTGGGAGCCCGGCTTGCAGTTTGAAGAGGGCATTGAGAAGACCGTCCGGTGGTATCTGGACAATCAGGAGTGGATGGACAATGTCACCTCGGGCGACTATCAGAAATACTACGAATTGATGTATCAGACTCGGTAGTCTCGTTTGCGAATATCCGAATGTAGCCGGCTCTGTTACCGGCCTTTGTCAGGTCCGTCACTGAACCG
>CAZEPM010000131.1:0-5550 GCA_964514145.1 uncultured Bacteroides sp. | reverse complement strand
AGTTATTAATCTTATTAAATCATTCGTTGTGTTTATGAATATAAGTCAGAACTTATCGCTGCTGTGTCGGCAGAGTCAGGCCTGAGTAAAGCCGATTCGTTAAAATGTAAGGTCAGACACAAATTACATGGTTCAATCATGAAGCTTGTGCCTGACTTTTATCGTATCTTTACAAACAGAACCACACAGAACCAAATGGAGTACTTATTTATAAAACCTGTCTTATTATGAAATTTTTTATTGACACGGCGAATTTAGACCAAATTCGCGAAGCAAACGCCATGGGTGTGCTCGATGGCGTAACGACAAATCCTTCGCTGATGGCCAAAGAAGGCATCAAAGGCGTAGAAAATCAGCGACAACACTACATTGACATCTGTAACATTGTTGATGGAGACGTGAGCGCAGAAGTCATCGCTACAGACTACGGAGGCATGATTAAGGAAGGCGAAGAACTGGCGGCCTTGCATCCGCACATCGTGGTGAAGATTCCTTGCATAGCCGACGGCATCAAGGCAATCAAATATTTCGCAGGCAAGGGTATCCGCACCAACTGCACCCTTGTGTTCTCGGCGGGTCAGGCTCTGCTTGCAGCCAAAGCCGGAGCTACCTACGTGTCGCCGTTTGTCGGTCGGTTGGACGACATTTGTGAGGACGGCGTAGGACTGATTGCTCAGATTGTCAACATCTACCGTACGTACGACTTTAAAACACAAGTGCTGGCCGCTTCCATCCGCCACACGCAACATATCATCCAGTGTGCCGAGGTGGGTGCCGATGTGGTCACCTGCCCGCTGGCGCCGATAAAAGGTTTGCTGAAACACCCGCTGACCGACAGTGGTCTAGCTACCTTCTTGGCTGATTACAAGCGCGTAAACGGTTGATTGGAACCGATAGGAAAAACGAGTCCGCACACATGGCAGACCAGATGGCAACAGTCGTGGGTGCGGACTCGTTTTGTGAGCAGGCCCGGCCAGTCCGCTTCCGGGGCCTCGACAGGATGCTGAGCAGGCCTGCTTTGTCTGCTGACCGGGCAGGGTTGTCCGGCAATCTAATTCCACCTTGGCGATGCATCTTTCGCAGATAATGACTATCTTTGCCCCATGTTCATTCAAAAAACAAGCTAGTAACTTCAACCTATGAATATCGAAAACAGACTGACGGCTGCAGTGGTGCAGGCCGTCGAGGAATTATATGGACAGAAGATAGACACCGCCATGGTGCAACTTCAGAAAACAAAAAAAGAGTTTGAAGGCCATCTGACCTTGGTTGTTTTCCCGTTGCTCAAACTCTCGCACAAGAGACCGGAACAGACGGCGCAAGAGATAGGCGCTTATCTGGAGCAACACGAGCCGGCGGTGGCACACCATAACGTCATCAAAGGATTTTTGAATCTGACGATTGCCTCGGCCTGCTGGGTCGAACTGTTCAATTCGGTTCATGCTGACCCGCACTACGGACTGACGCCGGTTACCGACGCTTCGCCGCTGGTGATGATTGAATATTCGTCGCCCAACACCAATAAGCCGCTTCATCTGGGGCATGTGCGCAACAACCTGTTGGGCTGTGCATTGGCCAACATCCTTGAGGCTAACGGCAATCGGGTGGTGAAAACCAACATTGTGAACGACAGAGGCATCCACATCTGCAAGTCGATGCTGGCATGGCAGAGATACGGCAACGGCGAGACTCCCGCATCGTCGGGCAAGAAGGGTGACCATCTGGTGGGTGACTACTACGTGGCGTTCGACAAACACTATAAAGCTGAAGTGACCGAACTGATGCAGACAAAGGGATTGACGAAAGAAGAGGCGGAGGCCGAATCTTCCCTGATGAAAGAGGCACACGAGATGCTGGTGAAATGGGAAGCCGGCGATCCGGAAGTACGTGCGCTCTGGGAAAAGATGAACAGCTGGGTATATGCCGGCTTCGACGAGACTTATCGGAAACTGGGGGTGAGCTTCGACAAAATCTACTACGAGTCGGAAACCTATCTGGAGGGAAAAGACAAGGTGATGGAAGGACTCGAGAAAGGATTGTTTTATCGCAAAGACGATGGTTCTGTATGGGTTGACCTGACGCCCGAAGGACTTGACCGGAAACTTCTGCTTCGTGCCGACGGAACATCGGTCTACATGACGCAGGATATCGGTACGGCCAAGATTCGCTTTCAAGATTACCCTATCAACAAGATGGTCTACGTGGTGGGCAACGAACAAAACTATCACTTCCAGGTGCTGTCCATCTTGTTGGACAAACTGGGATTTGAATGGGGTAGAGGCTTGGTACATTTCTCGTATGGCATGGTGGAGCTTCCGGAAGGTAAAATGAAGAGCCGCGAAGGGACAGTGGTCGATGCCGACGACCTGATTGACGAGATGATTCGCACGGCTCGCGAAACGTCGACGGAATTGGGCAAACTCGACGGCTTGTCGGCCGAGCAGGTTGCCGACATTGCCCGCATCGTGGGACTGGGTGCGTTGAAGTATTTCATTCTCAAGGTGGATGCCCGCAAGAACATGACTTTCAATCCCAAAGAATCCATTGACTTCAATGGTAATACGGGACCGTTTATCCAATATACTTATGCCCGCATCCGCTCCATTTTGCGCAAAGCGGCTGAGGTCGGCATCGAAATGCCCGACAGTCTGCCGACGGATGTAGAACTGAGCGAGAAAGAAGAAGGACTGATTCAGATGCTGGCTGATTTTGCCGTGGTGGTGCGTCAGGCCGGTGCCGATTATAGTCCCTCGCTCATTGCGAATTATTGCTACGACTTGGTGAAAGAATACAACCAGTTCTATCACGACTTCAGCGTCTTACGCGAAGAGAACGAGAACCTGAGAGCCTTTCGTCTGGCTTTGTCGGCCGAAGTGGGTAAGATGGTGAAACGGAGTATGGGGCTGCTGGGCATCGAGGTTCCCGAACAGATGTAAGACCGGGTTGTCTGCCCGTTTATGCATCGTTTTCGCCGTCTTATTTGGATGTTTTGCGGTATTGTTGCGGGGTCATCCCGGTATGCTTACGGAAAAAACGGTTGAAATGCGACGGGTTGACAAAGCCTAATTCGAAAGCAATTTGTTTGATAGGAACGTCCGTAATGTTTAGGTGTTCTTTCGCATTTGCAATCAGAAGGTGGTTGATAATGTCTAATGCTGTCCGTCCGACAGCCCGTTTAATCGTCGAACAGAAATGAGGCAACGTCACGTTGCAGGCTTGCGCGTAGAAAGCCACGCTGTGTTCTTGCTGGTGATGATGCAGGGCAAGTGTGATAAACTTGCGGCAAATTTCTCTATCGCGGTTCGATAAGATTTCGTTTGTGAGGGCATAGTGTTGATAGAGGCGGGCACAACTTTGCAGAATAAGCGAGAAGATAGGAAACAACATTTCACGATTAGCGGCAAGATTGCTCAGGATGCACGATTTCTGCAACAGCCGGTAATATTGTTCGTAGAGCCCGGATATTCGCGCGGGCAAGGGCAGGGCCGGATGCTGGATGATGCTGTAGTAGTATTTGTTGAGCAGTTTGATGAAATTAGAGTGTCCGGTAAACTCGTATGAGAATCCGACTACGTAGAGTTGGATGTCGTCCGATATGTCGCCGATCTGTATGTAGCTGTTTGGCAGAAGCGTGACAAAATCATTGGCCTTCACCCGCAATTGGATGAAATTGACGGTTGCCGACAGTTCGCCTTTCGTGCAGAGAACAAACAGACACGCCTTGATGCGGCAGGGAAAACGGGCGTAGCTTTGCAGCAACGAGATGGGTAGCTCGTGCATGATGACAAAGTCTGCCGGGAGATCGAACTTTGGAAGATCGTGTGGATGCATACAAATCTTAAATATAGAACATTAATATAAAAGAATAGAACTTGATGCATTGCCGGAGAAACTAGAACTTTGCATGCGATCAAGCAGATTCATTGAAATGGCTACAAAATAATAATTTATAATTGGATTCACTTTAATTAAAATCGAGAAAATGAAGAAAAGATTGTTTTTTTATTTGTTTGCAAGTCTTTTGACTGCCGGTTCAATGACTTTTACCTCGTGTAGCGACGATGACGAGAATGAAGTAATCATCTATCCGATAGATGAAGAGTTGGCCGGTGAATACAAGGGTACATTGGATATCGTAATGCTTGAGGTTTCGTTGGCTGAAGACGCTCCGAAGAACATCACGATTACGAAAGCTGGCGACAGCTCCATCAATCTGATGTTGAGTGATTTCTCTATGGAACTGAATGGAGCGCAGGTAAGTCTCGGTACCATCACGCTGGAGGGTTGCGTGCTGTCTCAACGCACCGGTGGCGGCTATACCTTTGTCGGACAACAAACCTTGTCGCTCTCGGTAGGCAACTGTGATGTGGTTGTTTCGGGTTCTATTGTCAATTCCACGATAACAGTTAATCTGACGATTACGTGGAACGACATTCCTATCTATGTGACCTTCGAAGGTACGAAACTCACCGGTACGGAAAGTTCGGAAGCAGCCTTGCTGTCGTTTGAATTTAACGATGAATACGGCATCATTGTAGACGGAACGCTGAACATCGATGAAACCAACCTGACGATTACTTATATGGTGCTTGAAACGGCTACAACGGAACAACTGAACAGTCTGGAACCCGTGATTACGGTGTCAGACGGTGCAACTTATACGCTGAGCAGCACCAACTTCTCACAAAACGTGACGCTGACCATCGTGGCTGAAGACGGCACAGTGGTTGTCTACACCATTGTTGCACCGACTTTGGCAACCTCTTGGTCTTTCTCGTTCGAGGAATGGGATGAAACCACTAATGCTTACCCCACACCGTACCCTACTGATATATTGGCTACTTCTAATCCCGGTGCCGCTTATGCAGGTCTTAGCTCATATCCGGTGGTCATTGAAGAAGATGGATACGCAGGTCGTGCAGCCAAGCTGGTTACCCTCGATTCCAGAACAAGTCTGGCTGCAATCATGGGTATGGGCATCACGTCGGGTTCGCTCTTTACAGGTACGTTCACCTTAGATCTGAGCGCAATCTTTTCAGGCGGCATGTTGGCTTGCTCGAAGTTTGGTGTCGTTTATGACAAAGAACCGTTGTTATTCAAAGGTGTCTACAAGTACACCCCGGGCAGTCCCTACATTACGGCAACAGAAACTTCGTCTAGCAACGGCATATTCCCGGAGGTTGAAGGTGCGGTTGACGAATGCTCCATCCAAGCTGTCTTGTATGAGGTAGAAGATGAAAGTGATACGTTAGACGGAAATAATATCAACACTGCAACCAATCGGGTGGCAATCGCTCAGTTGGAAGATGGTTCGGCCAAAGACGAATGGACAACGTTCAGCATTCCGTTTACGTGGCTGGATGGTCAGACGTATGATGCTTCGAAAACCTATAAACTGGCTATCGTATGTTCGTCGAGCAAGGATGGTGACAAGTCGATGGGCGCTATCAACAGCACACTGTGGGTTGACGAGCTTGAAGTGATTGGTGCGGCAGAATAAGCGCACGATAACCTCTTCGGATAAGGGGGAATAAACAGAACGGGAAAGGG
>CAZEPM010000130.1:0-5586 GCA_964514145.1 uncultured Bacteroides sp. | reverse complement strand
TATATAGGAAACCGCAAACTCATCGACGAGAACGGCATTGCTTGTGATGCGCGACTCGATGCGGCTGCCACGCGTTGGTATGATGAAGGCAAAACCGTGGTCTATCTGGCCAACGGAGACGAGGTGCTGGGTGTGACAGCCGTCACCGACCGTATCAAAGCAACTTCCGTTGAGGCCATACGCAGTCTGCATCAACGCGGCATGGAGGTATATATGCTCACGGGCGACAACGAAACCACTGCCCGACGGATAGCTGCCGAAGCCGGCATTGACCGCTATCGGGCTGGAATGTTGCCCGGCGAGAAGGCTGCCTTCGTCCGTCAGCTGCAAGCCGAAGGTCACAAGGTAGCCATGGTGGGCGACGGTATGAACGACAGCGCCGCACTCGCACAGGCAGACTTGAGCATCGCCATGGGGCAAGGTAGCGACATCACCATGGACGTAGCTCAAATGACTATCCTCTCGTCCGACCTGACCAGGCTATCGGACGCCATCACTCTCTCCCGACTCACCGTGCGCACCATTCGCCAAAATCTTTTCTGGGCTTTTTTCTACAACCTGATAAGTGTGCCCGTTGCCGGAGGTGTGCTTTATCCGGTGTGTGGCTTCTTGCTTAACCCCATGATTGCCGGACTGGCCATGGCGCTGAGCAGCCTTAGCGTAGTGACTAACAGTCTGCTGCTGAAAGCCAAACGAACTTGCAATTTATAACATAAAAGCTGTATGTTTATTCAAGTTTTTATTTTACGACAATAAAAACTTATTTATGTAAATAGTTTTTTTGGTTTTTATGATAAAAACGTACTATCTTTGCATAAAATTAAGCGTAATTACTATCAATACGTTTTCGGGAATATTTTGTTTATTAACAACAAATGTAACAAGTATGAAAAAATTTCATTTGATGTTATGCGGTGTGTTGCTATGCGCCACTGCTATTGCTCAGAATGTCACCGTGAGAGGGCGTGTTACGGCCAACGGCGAAGAGTTGCCGGGCGTAACGGTCTTGGTGAAAGGATCAAAGGGGGGGGGTACAATTACCTCTTTGAATGGAAGTTACTCATTAGATGCGGATGCCGGGAGTACACTGGTTTTTTCGTATGTAGGTTATGAAACGGTCGAAGTCCCTGTCAACGGACGAAGCGTCATCGACATTGTTTTGCAAGAGACATCTACCGCACTCGATGAAGTTGTTATCGCCGTACCTTACGGCATTGTCAAGAAATCGAGCTTTACGGGTTCGGCCGGCGTGGTCGACAAGAAAATCATCGCTGCGTCGCAAGTGTCCAGCGTATCGAAAGCCCTGCAGGGCACGGTGGCCGGTCTGCAATCGTTTTCTACCAGCGGCCAGCCGGGTGAAGATGCCAGTATTTACATTCGGGGTATCGGCTCCGTAAACGCTTCTTCCAATCCGCTCTATGTGGTCGACGGCGTCCCCTACGACGGGCAGCTCTCGTCTATCTCGTCACAAGACATCGAAAGCATTTCGGTGTTGAAAGATGCCGCCGCCGCTACACTCTACGGCTCGCGCGCTGCCAACGGCGTAATTATGATTACGACCAAACAGGGTGCCAACAACACGGCTCCAAGTATTGAGATTTCTGCCAAATATGGTTTTTCGAACCGTGCTGTGACGGACTATCATCAGCTAAGCACTAACGAATATTTCTTGTTGCAATGGGAAGCTATCCGCAACGCCCGTCTCGATGCCGGCGACAGCGAGAGCGTAGCCGGACAATATGCTTCGGCAAACCTGCTCAACCACATCGGTATCAATCCGTATGGCACGGCTTATCCGCAACCCGTCGATGCAAACGGTAATCTGGTGGAAGGCGCTACGCCACTCTGGGACGACAGCTGGGAAGACGCTATGACCCAGAACGCTCACTATACAGACCTGAGCGCACGCATCTCCGGCGGTAACCAGTCGACGAAATATTATCTGTCAGTAGGTTATTTGGACGATCAGGGAGCTTACATCTGCTCAGGATTCAAACGCTACACGTTCCGCACCAACATCGTGTCGGATCTCAACAAATGGATACAAGTCGGTCTGAATGTATCGGGCACACACTCTATTCAAAACTATCCGAAACAAGATGACACGGCCATTGGTAACGTGGTGACGGCTGCGCGCTCTATCCCGTCGTTTTATCCCATCTACGAACGCGACCTGACTACGGGCGATTACATTTTAGACCAAAATGGAAACCGCATCTTTGACTATGGTAACTATCGACTGAGCTCCTACTCAGGCTATAATTTCGTGGAATCCTTGCGTTATGACAAGAACGAACGTAAGACGGACGCGGCTTCTATCCGGGGTTACCTGCAGCTGACTCCGCTGGAGGGATTGAGCTACAAGTTTTCTTACAACCTCGACTACAACAGCCGTTACACGCACGACTATGATAATCCTACCTACGGCAAGGAACCATTGACGGGCGAGGTAAGCAAATACAACTATCGCACAACCGGCATGACGGTCAACAACGTGGTGAATTGGGAACATACGTTTAACGAAAAACATAATCTCCACCTCATGGCCGGACAGGAATACTACGAATATAACACGGAGTTTTTCGGCGGCACGCGCACTAACGTCATTACAGACGGTTATTACGAACCCGACGTGGCTTCAACCTTAACCGGTTTTGAAGGAAACAGCGACCAGTACAAACTGTTGAGTTTCTTCGGAAGTGCCGAATACAACTACGACCAACGCTACTTCGTGTCAGCTTCCGTACGTTCTGACGGCTCGTCGCGTTTCCATCCGGACAATCGCTGGGGCACATTCTGGTCTGTGGGCGGATCGTGGAAAATCTATCGCGAAGCATTCATGGAAGAGGCCGCCAACTCTTGGCTTTCGAATCTGAGTTTACGCGTCAGCTACGGTGCACAGGGTAACGACAACGTCGGCAGCTACTATGCTTATCAGGCACTCTATACCATTGCCAGCTTCTTGGGCGAATCGGCCTTGTATGCCTCGCGTCTGGCTACTCCAGACTTGACGTGGGAAACGAACCTCAACTTCAACATCGGTCTGGACTTTGCTTTCTGGAACAGTCGGCTGAACGGAACCATCGAGTTCTTTAACCGTGCGTCTAAAGACTTATTGTTCGAACAAGACCTCGTGCCATCATCCGGCTTCTCTTCGATTGATGCCAACATCGGTAAGGTAGAAAACTATGGTTGGGAATTTACGCTCAACGGAACGCCGATATTGACGAAAGACTGGCGATGGAATATCTCAGTCAACGCAACGACTTATAAAAACAAGATTACATCCTTGCCCAATCACACCGAGATGTGGAACACATACACCAAATGGGAAGAGGGTGGCTCTATCTACGACTTTTGGCTCTACGAATGGGCAGGTGTCAACCCTGACAACGGTAATCCGCAATGGTATTACACGGACGAAAACGGCGAACGACAAGTCACGGAAGACTATTCCAGCCTGACGACTACCGACCGCGTCAAAGTGGGCAGTTCGCTTCCGAAACTCAGCGGAGGATTCTCAACCGATCTCAGCTGGAAAGACCTGACCCTGTCTGCACAGTTCTCTTACAACATCGGCGGTAAGATTTACAATCGAGACATCACAAGTCTGATGCGGGTGACCGGTGGCGACGGAAACAGTATGAGCAAAGAACTGCTGAAACGATGGACGCCGGAAAACCCCTACACAGACGTTCCCAGACTGGTACAAGACGGAACGAGCTACTTTACTTCTACATCCAGTCGCTGGTTGGTAGACCGTTCGTTCCTGCGTCTGAAGACAGCCACGCTCAGCTATACACTTCCCAAAAAATGGATTGAGCCGGCTATGCTGAAAGATGTCAACGTATTCATACAAGGCGAGAACCTCTGGACGGTGAGCAAGCAACAAGGTCTTGACCCCGAACAGCCCATCAACGGTATCACTTACTGGCGCTATCCGGCCATGAAGACATTCTCTTTCGGAATCAACGTAAAACTCTAATCCTATCAGTTACATCATCATGAAAAATTATATCAAACATATCTGTGCAGGCCTATCGGCCGTATGTGTCCTGACAGCCTGCGATCTCGACACCACGCCCACCACCGCACTCGACACTGACGGGCTGTTCAGTAACCTGGATAATGCCGAGAGTGTGGTCAGAGCAGCTTGGTATTACGCGTTCAACTCGGGCTCTACATATCAGTGCATCGGGCTTGCCGCCTTGCTGATAAACGACGACTTTGCCGGATCGGACGTTGTACGGACTACCAGCTACGGTTTCTCTGCTTCTTATCAACTGACGTTCGGATACGGACGAAGCACGACGTATAACTCTACGATGTGGGATATTACATACACCGCTATCAACAACTGTAACTCTGTGTTAGACAATATCGACGACATCGAAGTTGCCGATGAAAGCGACGAAAGTACCCGCAACCGCATCAAGGGACAGGCTTACGCCACACGCGGATACATGTACATGTTGCTGGCCTCGCACTATTCCTTTGCCATCGATAAAGACCCCGATGCCGTGTGCGTGCCTATCTATACGCAAACGACCGACGTGAATACCGCACTCACCGGCAATCCGGCATCCAGCGTATCGGAGGTCTATCAGCAGGCACTTGACGACTTAGAGATGGCACGGCAATATATCCCTGAAGACTATTCGCACGGTAGCGCGGCTATCGACCAGTATAAACCGGACTATCTGGTAGTGCTCGGCCTGCTGGCGCGCACCAATCTCTACGCCCGAAACTGGCAAGCTGCCTACGACTACGCATGTCAGGCACTGGAACAAAACAGCTACCTCATGACCGAAGAAGAATACAAAAGCGGATTCAACGACTACAGTAACGGAGAATGGATGTGGAGCCTTTCGTGCACCGTTGACGACAATACGCCGTGCTACAATTTCCACTTCAAAGACTGTACGACCTCTGGAAGCTACTATACCAGCTTCAATGTAGACCCCAACTTCTTAGAAAATTTCGAAGATGGAGACTATCGGAGAGACCTCTTTGCCATAGGACAAAACAGTTACCTCGCATGGACGCACCTCAACTATAAGTTCAAGTTCAAAGATGTTGACAACATGTTGGGCGATATCCTGCTGATGCGCTCATCCGAGATGTATCTGATCAAGGCCGAAGCTGCCGCACACTTGTCCGGACAGGAAACCGAAGCCCAGCAGACCTTGCAAACCCTGCGCGACGCACGCATGAAAGATGGCTACACGGCTGCTCCCGTGACCGCCACCGGCGATGCGCTGCTGGAAGAAATCTGGATGGAACGGCGCAAGGAACTCTGGGGCGAAGGATTCTCACTGACAGACATCATCCGTAACCAGCAAGCCATAGATCGACGCGAATGGCGCGGTACGTATACCGATGAAAACGGAGAAACCCACGATATCGAGGGACACACGCAAACAACGTTCCCCGACGGATCGGCCTTCGAACCTAACAGCAAATACTACCTCTTCCGAATCACCGAGCAAGAGGAACTGCAAAACGTGAATCTCTATTCCGTCTATCCGAAACTGGACATTTACCGATAGTCCGGTCAAGACAACCGAGACGGATATCAAACGAAAG
>CAZEPM010000129.1:0-5587 GCA_964514145.1 uncultured Bacteroides sp. | reverse complement strand
GCGGAGAAAGGGGGATTCGAACCCCCGATACGCTTTAGGCGTATACACGCTTTCCAGGCGTGCCTCTTCAACCACTCGAGCATTTCTCCTTAGAGAGATTGATAAAGCGGCGTAAAGTTAAGCAAGATTTTTCGAATGCGCAACGCTTTGTTTGATTAATTGTCTTTTGTGAGCCATCTTTTTTGCCCGGCGTTTTTTTTTAACGGATAACCTTTCCGAACAATCTGCGGGCGTTGTCGGTAGTCTGTTGGGCAATGTCGTCAGGAGATAATTCGTAAAGATCGGATAGCTTGCCGACGACTGCGCTGATAAATGCGCTCTCGTTGCGTTTGCCTCGATGAGGGACGGGTGTCAGATAGGGGGAATCGGTTTCTACCACAAGGCGGTTGAGTGGTACTCCCGATTTTAATATTGCCGGAAGTTTGGCTTTTTTGAATGTGACGACTCCGTTGATGCCCAACAGAAAACGGTCGAACGCCAAAAGTTTGTCGACTTGGCAGTCGTCACCCGTAAAACTGTGGAATACGCCTCGCAGCGGTGTGTGACGATAGGGCGACAGACAGTCTGTCAGTTCGGTAAATGCTTTTCGGCAATGAATGACAAGGGGCAGGTCGCAGGCCAACGCCCATTGTATCTGTTCGTCGAACGCATGCATTTGCTCCAGCCGATAGGTGGTGTCCCAATACAGGTCTAGCCCTGCTTCGCCTATGCCAATGTAGGGGTGGGCGGGAGACAGATGCAATTTGAGAGTGGCGAGTGTTTTCCGGTAATCGGCATCCACTGACGTGGGGTGCAGGCCGATCATCGGGAAACAGGTGTCCGGATAGGTTTGGCAGACGTTTAGCATGGCATCGATGGAGTCTAGGTCGATGTTGGGCATTAAGATTTGCGACACACCGACTTCTTGTGCGCGGGCGATTACGTCCGGCAAATCTGCATGGAAATCTTCGGTGAAGATATGTGAGTGAGTATCAATGATATTCATCTTGGTTTCTGGCAAGGGCTACACATTGCGGTGGGTAAGGCCGGTTACGTAACTGCGCAGGGCTGCTTTGCGTTCGTCGGACACGTTGACCGCAGACAGGTATTCTTCTGCCTGTTTAAAATAAAGAGCTATTTTTTGATTACACAAATCGCGAATGCCAATGCTGTCGTAGAGGGCACTTACGGCTTGAATTTTTTCTTCCGGGCAATAGCCTGTTGCATTCATCCATTGCAGCAATTGTGCTCGTTGCTGGGGGTTTGCCCGCAACAGGGCATTGATGAGCATATATGTTTTCTTATTGCATAAGATGTCTCCGCCAATGTTTTTGCCAAAGACGGCCGGATCGCCGTAAAGGTCGAGATAGTCGTCTTGCAGTTGGAAGGCCATTCCGATTTGTACACCATAGTTATACAGGTTATTGGCATCTTCGGCAGGAGCTTCTCCTAACATCGCTCCAATCTTTAGACTGGCTGCCAGCAGAACAGAAGTTTTCAGTCGTATCATTTCGAGGTATTCCGATTCGGTTACGTCGTCTCGTCTTTCGAATTCCATGTCATACTGTTGGCCTTCGCCTATCTGAATCGCCGTGTCAGAAAAGAGATCTAACACTTCTTTCAGATGTTTTTCCTCGGTTTGCCCGATGAGTTTGTAGGCTAATACCATCATGGTGTCGCCCGAGAGGATGGCGGTGTTTTCGTCCCATACTTTGTGTACGGTCGGTTTGTTGCGGCGCATATCGGCTTTGTCCATCAGGTCGTCGTGCAACAAAGTATAGTTGTGGTAAGTCTCGACGGCGACAGCTACGGGCAAGATGGTTTCAACGTCTTCTTTATATAGGTTGTAGGCCATTAATGCCAATACCGGTCGGATGCGTTTTCCGCCATGAGAGAGTACGTAGTCTATGGGAGCATACAGTGCTTCGGGCTGGTGGGCGTAAGGCCACGTAGCGATGTATTGGTTGATCTTGTCTATCAGTTCTTTGTCTGTAAACATAAACTTATGGTGTTTTAGAATGTGATTATGATTTATCGTAAACGGAATTCTATCGGCAATACGTATAGGAACCGTGAGGGATTTCCGGATTGCAGGCCGGGTTCCCAGTCGGGCATGAGCCTGACAACGCGTAGGGCTTCGTTATCGAGTTGCGGATTGACACCTGAGCGCACACGGATGTCGGTCAGCTTACCGTCCGGCTCAACAATGAATTGCACGACGACACAGCCGGTAATCTTTTGGGATACAGCTGCTGAAGGGTATCGGATATTCCGGCTCAAGAAACGCATACAAGCCGCATCGCCTCCCGGAAACGTGGGTAGACGGTCGTTTGCTTCCGATTGATCTTGTGCGGTTGTCAGCGGTTGAGATAGTTCTTCGAGGGCTTCCGGTAAATCGTGCAGGGATTCGCTGCTGATGGCTTCGCGCAAATTGTTTTCCCAATTTTCTGTGGTTTCGTCGGCTATGCTCAATTGGTCGGAGGCAATTTCAGGCGTTGCTTCGGGCGTGGTCGGAATCACGTTCAACGCCTGTTCCAACTGAATGATGGGGATGTCGAACTCGGTCAATGCATTGTTGGAGAGGGAGTCAAGATTAATGTCCGGTACCGCCGTTCTCCACTGCAGGGCAGCCAATAAGACGGAAGAAGCCACCAACAGTCCGATTGTCAGTCTGAGGTATCTTCCTCGCTCCAAATCTGCATGCAATGACTTTTTTATTTCCATAGTATGCTAATGGTATAAGTACGTGCTAAGTTGTTTGCTAAGTTCGTTCTTATGCGGCCCCGATGGAGCAAAAGTAGTATATTTTTAATTTGAAGCCTCTCTTTTTCTTGATTTTTATGTCTAACTTTGAACACTCATCAGAAAACAACATGTGTATGAAAAAAATCATTATAGCCATTGACGGATTCTCTTCGTGTGGCAAAAGCACGATGGCTAAAGATTTGGCTCGTGAGATTGGATACCTTTACATTGATAGCGGAGCCATGTATCGGGCTGTGACCTTGTATGGTTTGCGTTGTGGCTATTTTTCCGATGAAGGTGTTATCAACACGGATGCTTTGCGAAAAACTTTGCCGGACATTCAGATTTCATTTCGTCTGGATCCTGAAACACGAAGTCCTCTCACTTATCTGAATGATGAGAACGTGGAAAATCAGATTCGGACAATGGAGGTGTCGGATAAAGTCAGTCCGATTGCCGCTTTGGGATTTGTTCGTGAAATGCTTGTTCGCCGGCAACAAGCTATGGGGCTGGAAAAAGGGATTGTGATGGATGGGCGTGATATTGGTACGACGGTGTTTCCTCAGGCTGAACTGAAGATTTTTGTAACCGCTTCGCCGGAGATACGTGCACAGCGACGTTACGACGAGTTGTTGGCGAAAGGGCAGTCGGTCTGTTTCGAAGATATCTTGCGGAATGTGAAAGAACGCGATGAAATCGATCAGCATCGGGCAGTTAGTCCGCTTCGGAAAGCAGCCGATGCCTTGTTGCTTGATAATAGCCATATGACGATTGCCGAACAGAAAGCATGGTTGCTGGAACAGTATCGAAAAGCGATAAGTGTATGGGACAAGTAGAAATCGATAAGGATTCAGGCTTTTGCTTTGGTGTGACTACGGCTATCCGTAAGGCGGAAGAGGAATTGCGCAAGGGCATTCCGTTGTATTGCTTGGGCGATATTGTCCACAATGGGCGTGAATGTGAACGCTTGAAGCAGATGGGGCTCATTACCATTAACCATGAAGAGTTCCTGCAATTGCGCAATGTGAAAGTGTTGCTGCGTGCGCATGGAGAGCCTCCCGAAACTTACGCGATTGCCCGCCGAAACAATATTGAGATTATTGATGCCACTTGTCCGGTGGTGTTGCAGTTGCAAAAGCGTATAAAGCGAGAATACAATCAGTCGGACGGCGTTTCCAAGCAAATCGTGATTTATGGGAAAAGCGGTCATGCGGAAGTTTTGGGATTGGTCGGACAAACCGAAGGGAAAGCCATCGTCATTGAGTCGCTTGCTGAGGTCGACCGCTTGGATTTTCATCGGGATATCCGACTTTATTCGCAGACAACCAAGTCTTTGGATGGGTTTTGGCAGATAATCAACTACATTCAGGAGCATATCGCACCCGAAGCATCCTTTAAATATTTTGATACGATTTGTCGTCAGGTGGCCAATCGGATGTCGGCCATACGTGAGTTTGCAGCTTGTCACGAATTGATATTTTTTGTGTGTGGCAAGAAAAGTTCTAACGGGAAAATTCTGTTCAATGAATGCCGGAAGGTCAATCAGAATACTTATCAGATTGAAGGGGCGGACGAAATCGATGTCCGGTTGCTGAAAGACGTGCATTCGGTCGGTATTTGCGGAGCTACATCCACACCGAAATGGTTGATGGAAGCTTGTCGGCAAGTCTTGCTGAATTATATATGATTAATCCACAAAGAAGGCCGGATGTCCCTGCTATATAGCCCATTGGGGCAGGCAGATGCTTCATCCGGCCTTCTTTGTGTCGTATGAATAGTTAACGGCTGTCAGATGGAGAGTGCGTGGAGCACATTGACCAGCTCGCTTTTGATGGGTTTGTCGTTTTTTATTGCTTTGGTGAAAGGAACCAGCACAATCTCGTCGTGCTCTATGCCTACCATTACGTTGCGTTGACCTTCGAGCAAAGCTTCTACACTGGCTACTCCCATGCGGCTGGCAATGATGCGGTCGTGTGCCGTAGGATTACCGCCACGTTGCAAATGCCCAAGGATCGACACTCGCACGTCGTATTCCGGATATTCGTTTTTCACACGTTCGGCATAGTGGAGCGCTCCGCCCTTGCTCTTGCTTTCGGCCACGATAACGATGCTGCTGCTTTTCGATTTGCGGAATCCGTTTTTGATGAACTCCTTCAGTTGGTCTACCTCGGTATTGTATTCCGGTATGATAGCCGCTTCCGAGCCGGAAGCTATGGCACCATTGAGGGCTAAGAATCCTGCGTCGCGTCCCATGACTTCTATGAAAAACAGTCGTTCGTGAGACGTAGCCGTGTCGCGAATTTTGTCTACGGCATCAAGAATTGTGTTTAGTGCCGTGTCGTAGCCTATGGTTGTGTCTGTGCCATACAAGTCGTTGTCGATGGTGCCGGGAAGACCAATGCAAGGAATGTCAAACTCTTGTGCGAAGATACGCGCGCCCGTCAACGAACCATCTCCGCCGATGACAATCAGCGCATCTATCTCTTCACGTTTCATATTCTCGTATGCCTGCCGGCGACCGTCCGGTGTCATAAACTCCGGACAACGTGCTGTTTTCAGAATCGTTCCCCCTCGTTGGATGATATTACTGACATTCTCCGTCTTGAACTCTACGATTTCACCGGTTACCAAACCTTTGTAACCTCTGTAAATACCTTTCACGCGAAGTTCGTTATAGATGGCGGCTCGCGTCACAGCGCGGATGGCTGCATTCATTCCCGGGGCGTCACCACCTGAGGTGAGGATTCCTATACATTTAATTGCTCCCATATTAATTTATTTTTAGTCTCGCTGCAAAAGTAACTAAATTTCATGGCTTATCGAGATAGACTTAATTGAAATAATCAATAATAGTTGTAATAAT
>CAZEPM010000128.1:0-5599 GCA_964514145.1 uncultured Bacteroides sp. | reverse complement strand
TTTCTGCTAAAACTAGTGCTAATTTTATACCTAAAGAAACTTTTCATTATTTTTGTCGCAAGAATAAAAACAGCTACAACAATGTATAGGACACACACTTGTGGAGAGCTCCGTCTCTCTGACGCCGGTAAAGAAATTACGCTTTCCGGATGGGTACAACGTTTGCGTAAGATGGGCGGTATGACATTTGTCGATTTGCGTGATCGCTATGGTATTACGCAATTAGTTTTTAACGAAGAAATAGACGCTTTGCTTTGCGAACAAGCCAATCATTTAGGAAGAGAATTTGTTATTCAAGTAAAAGGAATTGTCAGTGAGCGATCAAATAAGAATAAGAACATACCGACCGGCGATATTGAAGTCGTTGTTTCGGCTTTGACAGTGCTGAATAATGCGCTAACGCCTCCTTTTACCATAGAAGATCATACGGATGGAGGTGATGATTTGCGTATGAAATATCGTTACTTAGATCTTCGACGTACGGTTATACGTAAGAATTTGGAGTTACGTCATCAAATGACCATGGAAGTGCGTCGTTTTCTTGATAGCAAAGGTTTCTTGGAAATAGAAACTCCGATGCTGGTAGGTTCAACGCCGGAAGGTGCGCGTGATTTTGTCGTTCCATCTCGTATGAATCTCGGACAATTTTATGCTTTGCCTCAATCTCCTCAGACCTTAAAGCAATTGCTGATGGTGTCGGGGATAGACCGCTATTTCCAGATTGTGAAATGCTTCAGGGATGAAGATTTGCGTGCAGACCGTCAGCCTGAGTTCACACAGATTGATTGCGAAATGAGTTTCGTTGAACAAGAAGACATCATTACTTTATTTGAGGATATGACTAAACATTTGTTTAGAGAATTACGCGGCATTGAACTGACTGAACCATTTCTACGTATGTCGTGGGCTGATGCCATGAAATTCTATGGAAGTGACAAGCCGGATATCCGTTTTAATATGAAGTTTGTTGAATTGGCAGATATCATGAAAGGTTATGGTTTCTCTGTATTTGATAATGCTGCTTATATCGGAGGAATCTGTGCGAAAGGCGCTGCAACTTATACACGTAAGCAATTAGATCAGTTGACGAATTTCGTAAAACGTCCGCAAATAGGAGCTAAAGGCTTGGTCTATGCCCGCATAGAAACCGATGGAAACGTCAAGTCGAGTGTAGATAAATTCTATAGTCAAGACGTGTTGCAACAAATGAAGCAAGCCTTTCAAGCAGAGCCAGGCGACCTTATTCTCATTCTTAGCGGTGATGATGTGATGAAGACTCGCAAACAACTCTGTGAACTTCGTCTTGAAATGGGAAATCAACTTGGACTGCGCGACAAAGATCATTTTGCTTGTCTGTGGGTGATAGACTTTCCTATGTTTGAATGGAGTGATGAAGAACAACGTTTGATGGCTATGCACCATCCTTTCACCCATCCGAAAAAAGAAGATATTCCATTGCTTGATACCAATCCTGAAGCAGTCCGTGCTGATGCATACGATATGGTAATTAACGGTGTAGAGGTCGGAGGCGGTTCCATTCGTATACACGATGCTCAGCTCCAAGCCAAGATGTTCGAAATCTTAGGCTTTACGCCACAACGTGCACAAGAGCAATTTGGCTTCTTAATGAATGCCTTTAAATATGGTGCACCTCCTCACGGTGGACTTGCTTACGGGCTTGACCGATGGGTCTCTCTGTTTGCTGGATTAGACTCGATCCGTGATTGTATTGCATTCCCGAAGAATAATTCCGGACGTGATGTCATGTTGGACGCACCGGCACCATTAGAACAAAAACAGTTAGACGAACTTTGCATCGCTGTCAATCTAAAAACTGAATAAAAAAGTTTGCAAACGGAATAATTTCGGAACTTGCTTGTCGAAAAGATTAAGTGCTTTCTGATACCTATGTTGTTATTTTAAGAGTTTAATCAGAAAGAAAATTCCTAAGGCGCATCATGGATAGAGTTAACAAAGATTTTTAGGTAAATGTGTTTGAATGTTTTATGAAATAAAAACAATATGTTGAGTGTCAAAAAAGCTGTTTTGGCTGATTTGCCTCGTTTACTCGAGATTTTTGCTTCCGCTCGTCAATTTATGGTACAACATGGTAATCCCAATCAGTGGATTAATGGATACCCATCTGCTGAACTGTTGCGTGATCAGATAGAGAAAGGATACTGTCAGGTGTGTATCAGTGCAGATGGACGTTTGGTCGGTACGTTTTGCTATATTGAGGGCGAAGACCCTAATTATGGTCGTATTGAGAATGGGCAATGGCTAAACGATCTGCCTTATGCTACAATTCATCGTCTGGCTTCGTCCGGTGAAGTCAGGGGTGTGGCCGATATCTGTTTCCGATGGTGTAGCGAGCGGAGCCATAATCTTCGGGTTGATACACATCGGGATAACTTGGTATTACAATACATTTTGCGCAAGTATCATTTCACATATTGTGGTATCATCTATGTAGCCAATGGAACATCACGTCTGACTTTCCAGCGTTGTTTGTTTAATGAATGAGGTGGTTACGCTGAATTTAGACAAGTCGTGAGTTTATTATTTGGCGATGGCTGAGAGTTTGGCTTGTACAACTTGGCTGGCTGTAACCCAATCGGTATCAAGTCTGAAAGGAGTAATGTAGTTAGGGTCATTGATAAAAGATTCAACCGTTTCCTTGTCTTTGTCGTTAAAAAAAGGATGGTCTGCACTGGCATTGATGAAAATTTGTATACCTTTTTTGCGTAGTGAAGTATCTTTCGTTTCTGCCATCCACTTAATGAAATTGCTGACAAAAGTCTGCATAGCCAATGCTTGCTCATCAAGAATCTGGTATTGAGCGGTGTTTTTCGGTTTTATCTTAGTTTGTAAATAGTTTAAGGCTGTAGAATAGAAGTAATAGACTTTCGTGTTATAGTCGTTAATGCTGTTCTCATTTACGATTGTATTGGCTTTGTCCAATAGAGTATGGAAAATTTCTTGTGCCTGTATACCGGAAAAGGAAAATGTAAGAAGCGTGAGTAAGATGATATACTTTTTCATTGCTGTCGGGATTTATTTGATGGTTCAAAGGTATGACAATTTAAGCAAACGACAAATAAAACGACAAATAAATTGTATTGCAGATCTGAATAATTGTTGTAGTTGAGGGCTGATTTCTCAAAAAACTCTACCTTTGTAGGGTATTTACGACGGTAATAAAGAAGAGAATATAAAGTGGATAGTAAAATGATGATCTATAATACTACCTATCATTTGTCTGTAGATGATGCACGTAATTTTGTCATTTGGCTGCATGAGTACTATATACCCAAAGTGCTTGAGTGCGGTATGTTAAACAATCCACGCCTGACTCGTATTATGAGTCATGAGGATAATGATTCGGAATGCTTTGCTTTGCAATGGGAAGTAGACGATTCTGCTGTGCTCCATAAATGGTACGTATCGCAGGGCAAGATACTGGAAGAAGAAATGCTGAAAGTCTTCAAGAATAGAGTAATTGGTTTTCCCACATTGATGGAGGTAATTGAGTGATACATCCGGTAAAAGAAAAAATTATCTTGGGCATTGATCCGGGAACTACAATTATGGGATATGGCGTAATCAAAGTTGTAAATTCTAAGCCGGAATTGATAACGTTGGGTGTGATCGATTTGCGTAAATATAGCAATCATTATCTGAAGCTAAATCGTATTTTCGAGCGCGTAACGGGTATTATCGAAGCATATCTCCCTGATGAATTGGCCATTGAAGCACCTTTTTATGGAAAAAATGTTCAGTCGATGTTGAAGCTTGGACGTGCACAAGGTGTAGCAATGGCTGCAGCTTTGCATCGTGATATTCCGATCACTGAATATGCTCCTTTAAAAATTAAAATGGCACTTACGGGTAATGGACAAGCCAGCAAAGAACAGGTTGCCGACATGCTCAAACGTATTCTGCATATTCCGGAAGATTCCATGTTATCTTTTCTAGATGCTACTGACGGATTGGCTGCCGCATATTGCCATTATCTGCAGATGGGTAGACCGGAAAGTCCTGCAAAGACTTGTCGCAACTGGAAAGACTATGTTTTGAAGCATCCCGAAAAGATTGCCAAATAGAGAAAATAGCGGTAAATAGTACAATAGAATGCAAAAAGTAATCGAGATTGTAAATGGAGTTGCGCGCCATCCTAACTATCGGATGCAAACGCCCATAAATCTGACTATTGAACGTGGCGAACAAATCGCTATAGTTGGTCCTAATGGTGGTGGAAAAAGTTTGCTAGTAGATATTTTAACCGGACATTGTCCCTTGTTGATGAACGAGGTGAAATACGATTTCTCACCCCAAACTTCAACTACGGCTTACGATAATATCAAATATATTACTTTTCGGGATTCTTATGGTGAGGCCGATGGTACCTACTATTATCAGCAACGTTGGAATTCGCAGGATATAGAGACTACACCGATCGTACGGCAATGTCTGCCTCAGACTAATAACCAATTCCTTCGAAACCGTTTGTTTGAATTATTTCATGTTCAGTCTATGCTTGACAAGCACATGGTTTTGTTGTCTAGTGGTGAATTACGTAAATTCCAACTGACTAAGTCTCTGTTGAGCAATCCGCGCATTGTTATTATAGACAATCCTTTTATTGGACTGGATGCTTCCACACGCGATCAGCTTCGGGAGTTACTGTCTCAATTGATCATAAAGACAGATATGCAGGTTATTTTGATACTCTCTAAAACAGATGAAATACCGGACTTTATAACCCATGTTGTACCTGTGGCCCATCGGATTTGCGGAATAAAAGTGAGTCGTGAAGTCTATATGAGTCAACAACCGAAGTTGCCATCGCGGATGCTTGGTGAGGATAAACGTAAAGCTATCATTGAGTTGCCAGAGAAAGACATACCGTATGTGGCCGACAATGTGATAGAACTCAACAAAGTGAGCATTCGTTACGGTAGCCGGACGATTCTGAAAGATTTGGATTGGCAAGTAAAAAATGGTGAGCGATGGGCACTTTTGGGTGAGAATGGATCCGGTAAGTCTACCTTGCTTAGTCTTGTTTGTGCTGACAATCCACAGTCGTATGCGTGCGACATTTCATTGTTCGATCGTAAACGGGGAACAGGTGAAAGCATTTGGGAAATAAAAAGGCACATTGGATATGTGTCTCCAGAGATGCATCGGGCATATCTGAAAAATCTTCCGGCTATTGATATCGTTGCGTCTGGTCTGCACGATTCAATCGGGTTATACAGAAAAGTCAACGAACAAGGACGAGCAACTTGTTTATGGTGGATGGATATATTTGGCATTGCATCGTTGGCCAATCGTAATTTTATGCAATTGTCGAGTGGTGAGCAACGACTCGTTTTGTTGGTACGTGCTTTTGTAAAAGATCCCGAACTGTTAGTTCTCGACGAACCACTACATGGACTCGATCCTTACAATCGGAGGTTAGTGAAAGATATCATAGAAACGTTTTGTATGCGGCGCAACAAAACGTTGGTGATGGTAACACATTATGAGGAAGAACTTCCTGCAGTCATAAATCATTGTTTTCGTTTGTGTAAGCATGGGTGAGTTTATGACATTTATG
>CAZEPM010000127.1:0-5609 GCA_964514145.1 uncultured Bacteroides sp. | reverse complement strand
TCCGACATTCCCGTATTGGAACCGGCTGAATTCATAGAGCAATAAGCAGTAAAAATATTTGCTTCGACTCCATACCAACTATGGGAATCTTTTGTTCCCTACGGTTGCGAGCCCTGAGGAACAGGTATCTAGAAACGTCGTTCGAAAAAAACTCGAATGATTTTATTTGCCAGCATTAGATGAAATCGTTACATTCGTCTACCCCTAAGACAGATGGTGATTATGACAGCCTCCTTAATAACAAGCATTAAAATATGAATAAGATTTTAGTTACCGGAGGAGCAGGGTTTATTGGTTCTAATCTTTGTGAGCATTTGTTGGCCAACAACTATGAAGTGGTATGTTTAGACAATTTTACCACTGGTAAGCCGGAGAATGTGCTCCCGCTTTTAGAACGCTATTCGGAAAAGTTTAAATTGATAGTCGGTGATATCCGGGTTTTAGCAGATTGCCACAAAGCGGTAGAGGGTGTGGATTACGTTATGCATGAAGCTGCATTGGGAAGCGTACCTCGTTCTATCAAAGATCCAATTACTACGAACGACACCAATATATCCGGATTCTTGAATATGTTGATAGCAGCCAGAGATGCAGGTGTAAAAAGATTTATATATGCTGCAAGTTCGTCTACTTATGGCGACAGCGAGTCACTGCCAAAGGTCGAGGATGTGATAGGGAAGCCACTATCTCCTTATGCCATTACCAAGTATGTGAACGAACTCTATGCCGATGTGTTTGCCAAAATATACGGTATGGAATGCATAGGACTGCGCTATTTCAATGTGTTCGGGCGTCGTCAGGATCCGTTTGGCGCATACGCCGCTGTGATTCCATTGTTTGTGAAGCAACTGATGGCTCACGAACGTCCGGTTATTAATGGCGATGGTGAATATAGTCGCGATTTCACTTATATAGACAATGTGGTTCAGATGAATATGTTAGCTATGACCACCAACAATAAGAGCGCTGTAAATCAGATATATAACACAGCCTACGGTGAACGCACCACATTGAATCAACTTGTAAGCTACCTTAAAGAATTTTTGAGTGAGTTTGATCCTGAGATTGCACGGGTGGAAGTAATTCACGGCCCCAACCGTTTAGGAGATATACCTCATTCATTGGCAAGCATTGATAAAGCCAAAGCATTATTGGGTTATGATCCGCAATATAGTATGCGAGAAGGGCTGAAGGAAGCCGTGAAATGGTATTGGAATAATTTGAAATAATCAGAACATTAGTGTCCCGATAAAATAGAATGAGTTAAACAACTACCAAATAATCCCATTATATAGTTGAGAGAAAACGTATTTATCTTGAAACATAGTAGCCATCTAGTTTCGACTGCAGAATTGCAAAATCAAGTCCGTTTCATTTCAAAGACCCTTTTATCCACTTTTACGGGACAGTAGTTTAATCAGAATAGAAATGGAAATCACTAAAATTTGTGTCATTGGATTAGGATATGTGGGCTTACCGCTTGCCCGACTTTTTGCAACAAAGTATCCGACAGTTGGTTTTGATATGAATCAGGCTCGTGTGGATGCTTTGATGCAGGGGCATGATGCAACACTTGAAGTTTCTGACGACCTACTTCAGGATGCCATTAACAATCACGGATTTAAATGTACAACAGATATTGAACAAATTCGTGACTGCAACTTTTATGTAGTCGCTGTTCCGACCCCGGTTGATGAAAACAATAATCCGGATTTGACACCACTTTATGGGGCCAGCACCACCGTTGGCAAGGTAATTTCCAAAGGAGATATTGTAGTCTATGAATCTACTGTTTATCCCGGTGTTACCGAAGACGAATGTATCCCTATTGTGGAGAAAATCAGCGGATTAACATTCAATATAGATTTCTTTGCCGGATACTCGCCCGAGCGTATCAACCCGGGAGACAAACTTCATACGGTAGAAAAGATCAAGAAAGTAACATCCGGATCCACACCTGAAATTGGCAAAAAAGTGAATGAAGTTTATGCGTCCGTCATTACAGCAGGCACACATCTCGCTCCTACCATGAAAGTAGCCGAAGCTGCCAAAGTAATCGAGAACTCGCAGCGCGACATTAATATAGCTTTTGTCAACGAACTCTCCAAAATCTTCACCAAGTTGGGGATTGACACGTATGACGTGCTTGCGGCAGCATCCACAAAGTGGAACTTCCTCCCTTTCAAACCAGGGCTTGTTGGCGGACATTGCATAGGTGTCGATCCTTATTATCTCGCTCAATGTGCGCAGCGTCATGGATACAACCCGGAAATCATTCTTGCCGGTCGACGGATGAATGACGGTATGGGAGAATATGTAGCCAACGAAGTGGTTAAACTTATGTTGAAGAAAGGTATTTCTGTATTGGGTTCTGACATTTTGATATTAGGTTTTACATTCAAAGAAAACTGTCCTGATGTTCGTAATACAAAAGTTATCGATATTTACCGAGTTTTGAGTGAATACAATGTAAACATTACCGTATACGACCCTTGGGCAAATCTTGAGGTAGCAAAACGAGAATATGGTATTGACATTACCAATGAGCTACCCGCCGGTAAGTTTGATACAGCAATCCTCGCCGTTGCTCACAAGGCGTTTGAGGAGTTGGATATTCTGTCAATGCTTAACGACAATCATATTATTTACGATGTCAAAGGGGTCCTTGATAGACAAATGGTGAATGGTCGATTGTAACCATTTACAACAGGGGACAGCGAAGCATAGATGAAATGACAACCAATGGAGCCAATCGGAAGCGGATAGCGAAAAACACGCTACTGCTGTATGCGCGGACGCTGATCACGCTCATGGTGAACCTATACACGAGTCGGGTGGTTCTGCAGGTGCTCGGAGTGAGTGATTACGGCGTTTACAACGTGGTGGGTGGAATCGTGACGATACTATCTTTCCTGAGCTCCGCATTGACGGCGGCATCGCAGCGGTTCATCTCGTTCGAGCTCGGGAAAGGGAATAAGGACAGGCTTCGGACGGTGTTCTGCACGTCGGTGACAATTCACGCGCTATTAGCGGTTATAGTGTTCGTGTTTGCGGAGACGGCGGGCCTGTGGTTTCTGAACAATCGGATGAACATTGAGGCCGGGAGGATGCTTGCAGCCAACTGGGTGTATCAGTGCTCGATACTGTCTTTCATGCTGTTGGTGGTGAGTGTGCCGTACAACGCATGTATAGTGGCGCACGAGTACATGTCGGTGTATGCGTACGTGAATATCCTGGAAGTGGTGCTGAAGTTGGTGGTTGTGTACGTGCTGCTGGTGACGGGGATGGACAAACTGATAGCCTACGCTTTGCTCATGGTTGGAGTCTCATTCATGATAAACACGGTGTACACGGTGTACTGCCGCAGGCACTTCGAAGAGTGTCGGTACAAGTTCGAGTTTGACAAACCGCTGTTCAAGGAGATGTTCGCGTTTTCCGGATGGAGTTTCGTGGGGAACATGGGCTTCTCATTAAAGGACCCTGCAATGAACATCATCTTGAACCTGTTTTTCGGGACGGTGGTGAACGCTGCGAAAGGGGTGGCCAATCAGGTGAACGGAGTGATATCCCAATTTTCGGGCAATTTTATCATGGCATTGAACCCACAGATTACTAAGCAGTACGCCGGAGGGAACGTGGAGGAGAGCCGAAGCTTAGTGTATTCTGGATGCCGTTATGCTTTCTACCTGTTCGCGATAGTCGCCGTGCCAGTATACGTTAACATAGACTATCTGCTCGGGATATGGCTGGTGGAAGTGCCGGAATACACAAGTGCATTCTTGAGGCTGACCCTGCTTGCGGCGATGATAAATTCAATGGTATCACCAATAACCACCGCAATACAAGCAACGGGGAATATCAAATTATTCCAGATAGCGATATGTGTGCTGATGTTAAGCGAACTGCCAATAGGGTATGTGATGTTGGTGCTGGGAGCGGGACCGTATGCGGTGATGTATCCGACGGTAGCCATCGCCTTTATCGCTCTGTTCGTACGTTTCATCATACTTCACCGTCAGGTGTCGGGCTACAGTCTGAGGCATTTTGCGGTGGTGATAGTCGGGAAAAACCTGCTTATCGGGGCGGTGTGCCTGATGGTCGGGCAGATGTTCAGGGAGATGCTGGATGAGAGTTTTTTGACCTTTGTGCAGAGCGCATTGGTGAGTGTTCTGATGGTCGGGACTATGGTATTCGCGTTCGGGCTCGGCAAATGGGAGCGACAGCTTGCGATAGGGAAAATCAAGGAAATGTTTCAAAGACATTAGTTCAACTACTGATTGGAATGAATAATAAAATGAAGATTACATTTGTCACCTTTCATAATTGGGAAACGAGGCGCATTGGAGGCTTTCACCGGCTTGCAGAAGCTGCTGCACGACAAGGTAACGAGGTTATTTTTTTTAGCTTCGCTAGGCCTTATTATATCCTTTTCAAACACGAAGAACGCCTAAATAGTAGTGTATTAAAAAGGTTGATAAAAGGAAAGATTTATAACTTAGGAAATGGTATATCACTATTGAACGTCACTTGGCCTACTTTACGTCTCCCTCAACCCATATACAGCTGGATGCCTAAAGTCATTAATCATTGGCTCAACACCCATTCACTTATTCCATTTAAGAAATTCAATGCCAAATACCTCTCCCAGACGGATGTTTTTGTTTTTGAATCAGGTGCCGGTGAAAAGATTTTTGATATGATAAA
Source organism: uncultured Bacteroides sp. (assembly GCA_964514145.1). Classification (GTDB taxonomy): domain Bacteria; phylum Bacteroidota; class Bacteroidia; order Bacteroidales; family Bacteroidaceae; genus Phocaeicola_A. Next base: position 905 of record CAZEPM010000127.1, on the reverse strand, counting down.
ACGATATAACCCTAAAGCAAAATACGTATACCGTCCATCCGATCCACAAATGATAAACGGTGCTACTGAAGAAACAAAAAAACAAGAAGAGCATATTATGCTAAACTCTGATTGCGTATTCATCGTTAATCAAGCTGGGTTCTCTCTTTATCGAAGCAAAATACAGGATTTTGATAAACGAATTAAAGCCGTTCTTTTGCCCAATGGGGTAGATACAGATGATTTTAAAAAAAAATATCCATGCCCGGATGCCCTTAAAAAGAATAACACTGCACTTTATGTCGGAGCCCATGCAATAGAATGGAATTTAATTGTATTGGCCGCTCAACAGTGTCCCGAAATTAATTTTATAATAGTTTGTCCAGAAGTTCCTCCAACCTTCTTTTTAGAAACTTCACTTTCAAATCTGCAATACATTCCTGGAATTCCACCGAAAGAAGTGGCGCAATGGGTAACAAATTGCGATGTTTACATTGTACCCTATCCTAAAGGGTGGTATAAAATCAGGCCTTGGGGCATTACTGCAAAATATTACCAGGCTATGGCTGCTCAACGTCCGATAGTAGCCTACGAAGATACAGACGAGTTAGAGCAATACGGGGTTGTTGTTAGTCATTCATATAAAGAGTTTATAAACAATTTACAATCTTCGATGACTACCAAAGGTGCGCATCACTATACCTATGCAGGTACAGATTGGAAAATAGTTACTGATAAATTTCTAAATCAGATAAAATCCTTATGATTACAGATATTATATTGCCTACATATCGTAATATCGCACCATCTTTTTTAGTAATCGCAATGGTCAGCATATTTTGTTGTAACGGTGAAAAGGGAATTATTGTATTCTTGTTTAAATCCGCAAGAATACGTATCTTGAGGAAGTAAAAGCTTGCAAAAAA
>CAZEPM010000126.1:0-5674 GCA_964514145.1 uncultured Bacteroides sp. | reverse complement strand
GTCCAATGATGATTAACCCGGTACCGATAAACATGGCAAGTATGCTGATTGTTATGAAAGATGTGTCACCCAAGATACTTATGCAGACAAATGCTAATCCGATGGCTAGTGTTATAATACCTCTCGTTAGGTTTTTATTGTACGAGGCATATCCGTTGAGTAAGAGATTTAGTTCATTAAAATTATACGTCTGTTGTGTAGTCATGATTAGTTCGATTGTCTTGTTTTTGGCTCGTTTCTTTTTATAGTCGTAATATATGACTACGAATACGATTGCAAAAATAGAAGTAAAGACAATAGCGCAGATTATAATCCCTATGTTGTCATCATCTAATTCTTCTTCTTCGCGTGCTGCTTTTAGTTCTTTGCTTAGTTTCTCTTTCTCTTTTTCTAATTTGGCTATTTGGGCTTGTTGGATGCTATCGTTTTTCAACAGTTCATTCAATTGGGCTTGTGTGAGAGTTTTTAGGGTAATTGGAGTAGCAGATTCGGTTGCAACTGCGGGCAATGCAAGGCTCAGCCCGAAAAGTAAGCATAAAAGAAACGTTAGTTTTTTCATAATTGTGTGAGATTTTTATTGTTGTTTATGTCTTAGATGCAAAATCAGAAGGAGAAAGTTGCAAAGTAACGATTATTTTTTGCAAAAAGTTTATGCCCTTTCCAACGGCTTTTTGAAATGGTGGAAATGAATGCATCCATAGACCAATCTGAATCACAGTGGTAGGTAGCCTTGTGCTGCAATCTAGTCGGGGCATTACTTTTTTTTACGTGGTCTGCACCGCTTCCCATGAAATTCCGTTATCTTTGCTTGGTTGAAATAGATCTGATTTATTCATTATAATTTCTTGAAATATGGCAATGCACAATTGGTTTGAATGCAAAATACGTTATGAGAAGACTTTAGAAAACGGTATGACCAAAAAGATAACCGAGCCGTATCTGGTCGATGCCCTGAGCTTTACGGAGGCTGAAGCTCGTATTATCGAAGAAATGAGTTCGTTTGTTAGTGGTGAATTTACGGTATCTGACATCAAAAGAGCAAATTACAGCGAGCTCTTTTTTTCAGATGAAGAAGCTGCCGACCGTTGGTTTAAATGTAAAGTATGCTTTGTCACTTTAGACGAAAAAAGTGGGGCGGAGAAAAAGACTGCTACGCAGATGCTTGTGCAGGCATCCGATTTGCGTGATGCCGTGAAAAAACTTGACGAGGGCATGAAAGGTACGATGGCCGATTACGTGATATCGTCTGTAACCGAAACAGCCATTATGGATGTGTATCCGTTTTCGGTAGATGTGGGAGTCAAACCGGAATTTTCCGATGCTGCCGGTCGATAAGACCATGTTTTAGAAATGATTGGTCAAACGACAACCAGATATGGATATACGGGCAAATTTACGAACAATAGAGGCAGAATTACCTGCGGGTGTGCGACTGGTCGCTGTGTCGAAGTTTCATCCGAAGCAGATGTTGATGGAAGCGTATGAAGCCGGACAGCGTATTTTTGGGGAAAGCAAGGTGCAGGAAATGACAGAGAAACACGATGCCTTGCCTAAAGACATCGCGTGGCATTTTATTGGTCATCTGCAAACAAACAAGGTGAAATATATTGCTCCGTATGTCGCGTTGATTCATGCAGTTGATTCTTATAGGTTGCTGGTTGAGATAGACAGACAGGGAGCTCGGTGCGGACGTGTCATTCCCTGTTTGCTCCAATTGCATATAGCCAGTGAGGAGACGAAGTTCGGATTTAGTTTCGAAGAATGTACGGCGATGTTGGAGCGAGGTGACTGGCGTATGCTTACCCACGTCGGTTTATGCGGATTAATGGGAATGGCTAGCAATACGGACGACATGGAACAAGTGCATCAGGAGTTTGCCGGCCTGCACGATTATTTTTATCAGGTGAAAGAGCATTATTTTTCAGACAATATGAACTTTTGTGAACTTTCTATTGGCATGAGTCACGATTATCCGATAGCCATCGAAGAAGGTGCTACGCTTGTCCGTGTGGGTAGCAAGATTTTCGGCGACAGAGTGTACTGATGCATACACGATGGAGCGTCGGGCGAATTTAGCCGTTCTTTATCATAGGAGAGACCTTGCATAGTTGGCACAAATTTAATGCGTGTATGGATGAAATCTATTACTCTCGTCGGGAAATTCTGGTTGAATAATCTTGTTAAATAGCATATACAAGTTGTTTCAGAATAGAAATTTCATATATTTTTGCATGTCGTAAGAAGCTCTTGATAATGATGAAAAGAAAGTGTATGAGATTGTGTATAGGGATATTGTTTTTCTTAGTGGCATGTGTGGCATCGGCTCAACGTCTGAATTCAACGAAGCAGACTAATCGTAAATATTTTGCCAATGTCGTTGCCGCTTATTCTGATTATCTTGATGAGAAAACTACTCAGTATTGGTTGCCTGATTCGACCGGACGGATTTATCAGGTACCTGTTGAATTAAACCCGATATATTATCGACTGTTTACTCCGATTACGATCTATCATACCACGGTGTCGAATGCCATGAATGGTTTGTTGGTCGATACATTGAGTTTTGATGTACCTGATCGTTTGCTGCCTTTGCGACAGAATCGTTGGCGCAAAGACCGGCAAATCATGAAGATGATGGATCGTGCGTTGGTAATGACTTATCTGAATACGCCTCTGTTGGTTAAGCAGACTGAGGATATGGTGATGGGGCAAAGGGGATTTAATGAAGATATCATTCCGACTGTGCCGCGCAGAGAGCGTATAACGAAAATCGTAGAACAACCTGTGTTGAGGGATCTCAATGTAAAACAGCGCATGAAGATTCGTAAACCCAATTTCTGGACGCAAAATCTGAATGTCTATTTGCAATTTACGCAGAACTATATATCCGATAACTGGTATAAGGGTGGTGAGAGTAGCAACTCGTTTTTGTCCGGCTTGACGGCAACACTTAACTATGATGATCAACAACGGATTCAATTTGATAATACGTTGGAATGGAAACTGGGTTTTATGACTTCACGTTCAGATACGCTCCATAAATATAAACCGAACTCGGACTTGATTCGATTGACCTCAAAGTTGGGCGTAAAGGCTGTATCGTCGTGGTATTATACAATTCAGACAGAGCTTTCGACTCAGTTTTTTAGTAGTTATGAGACGAACAGTGAGGAAAAGGTTTCGTCTTTCTTGGCTCCGGCTTATTTGAAAATAGACTTAGGTATGGACTTCAAGAAGAGTTTGGATAATCTGACGCTTTCTGCTCTTCTCTCTCCGTGTTCTTACAAACTGACTTATGTAGGTGATGATAAAGTTGACGAAACGGATTTTGGTGTGGAAGAGGGTAAAGTCTCTAAGAATTCCATAGGTTCGAATATACAGATAACATCCAAGTGGACAATTGTTAAGAATGTGGTGTGGGAGTCGCGTTTATCGTACTATACGACTTACGAAAATGTACAGGCCGAATGGGAAAATACGTTTAGTTTTCAACTAAACCGTTATATATCGACCAAGTTGTTTGTGCATGGACGATTTGATGACAGTGTAACCCTCGATGAGGATGATCATTCCTATTTTCAATTAAATGAATTGTTGAGTTTCGGTTTAAGCTACGATTTTTAATCATTAAAGTACAAAAAAACAATTATATGGCAGACGACAAAAAAATCATTTTCTCAATGGTTGGCGTTAGTAAGGCTTTCCAAACAAATAAGCAAGTCTTGAAGAATATTTATCTTTCGTTCTTTTATGGAGCAAAGATTGGTATTATTGGTTTAAACGGTTCAGGGAAGTCGACTCTTCTAAAAATCATAGCCGGACTGGAGACTAGTTATCAGGGACAGGTGGTATTTTCACCCGGGTATAGTGTAGGATATTTGCCTCAAGAACCTCAGTTGAACAACAACAAAACGGTGAAAGAGATTGTGATGGAAGGAGTGCAACCGATTGTTGATGTGCTAACGGAATACGAGGAAATCAATAATAAGTTCGGACTGCCGGAGTATTACGAGTCTTCGGAAAAGATGGAAAAACTTTTTGCGCGTCAGGCGGAGTTACAGGATCAGATTGATGCGATGGATGCGTGGACTCTTGACAGTAAATTGGAGCGTGCAATGGATGCTTTGCGTTGTCCGCCGGAAGACCAATTGGTGGCTCATCTCTCTGGCGGTGAGCGCCGTCGTGTGGCTTTATGCCGACTGTTGTTGCAAAAGCCGGACATCTTGTTACTCGATGAGCCGACCAATCATTTGGATGCAGAGTCTATAGACTGGCTCGAACAACATTTGCAGCAGTATGAAGGTACTGTGATTGCTGTCACACACGACCGTTATTTTTTGGATGATGTGGCCGGATGGATTTTAGAATTGGATAGAGGTGAAGGAATCCCATGGAAAGGCAATTATTCGAGTTGGTTGGAGCAAAAGACTCGCCGTATGGAACTGGAAGAAAAGATTGCCAGTAAACGCCGAAAGACACTTGAACGTGAGTTGGAGTGGATACGTATGGCTCCAAAAGCCCGTCAGGCCAAAGGTAAAGCCCGGTTGAATTCTTATGACAAACTCCTGAATGAAGACCAGAAAGCTAAAGAGGAAAAGCTGGAAATCTTTATTCCTAACGGCCCTCGTCTCGGCAAAAAAGTGATAGAGGCGCATGGAGTGCGTAAGGCTTATGGAGATAAACTCTTGTTTGACAATTTGGAATTTACTCTTCCTCCTAATGGTATAGTTGGTGTGATCGGACCTAATGGAGCCGGAAAGACCACGTTGTTCCGATTGATTATGGGGCTGGAAACTCCGGATTCCGGACTGTTTGAGATTGGAGAGACAGTAAAATTGGCGTATGTAGACCAACAGCATAAGGATATAGATCCTAATAAGAGTGTATATCAGGTGATTAGTGGTGGAAATGAATTGATTCGTATGGGTAATCGTGAAGTGAATGCACGGGCTTATTTGTCGCGTTTTAATTTCTCTGGTGCTGATCAGGAAAAGCTATGTGGTGTGTTGTCGGGTGGTGAGCGTAATCGTTTGCATTTGGCAATGGCTCTGAAAGAAGAAGGAAATGTGTTGTTGCTCGACGAACCAACAAATGATATTGATGTAAATACATTGCGTGCGTTAGAGGAAGGTTTGGAAGAATTTGCCGGTTGTGTAGTGGTTATCAGCCACGACCGTTGGTTTTTGGATCGTATCTGCACGCATATTTTGGCGTTTGAAGGCGATTCTAGAGTTTTTTATTTTGAAGGTTCTTACTCAGAGTATGAAGAAAACAAGATGAAACGTTTGGGACGTGAAGAACCTAAACGGATTCGTTATCGTAAACTAATGTCTGATTAGACTGATAGGCTTTATTGTCGGAGGTTGATGTTGTACCGTTTTACTGACTTCGGCCATGTTTGCATAGATTTTAAAATTGCGTGATCCTAAAATTATGGAGATAGATTATTCGGAAGAAACTGTTCAGATGTTGATTGACTGGGCAAAAGAGCGAGTAGAGCATAAGGACTATCCGCAAGTCATCGAACTCAATCGTTCAACAAAGATTGTGAATTGTGGAACTTTTTTTCAAAGTGTAGTAACTATACTTTCTTCGAATAAAAGGAATGTATTTTTCTATCCGTTGGTAGATAAACTTCGACAAGTCAAAGAATTGCTTGAAGCTTCAGATAATA
>CAZEPM010000125.1:0-5678 GCA_964514145.1 uncultured Bacteroides sp. | reverse complement strand
CGAAGGAGTAAAAAAAGAGATACTCCAATGAGTATCTCAGATAATGCACCTTCAGTGCAGCGAACATTTTTTCGCGAACCCGCATAAATACTGGGTTTTTTGGGCATCTTCGCGTCCCCAAAACGGCTTATGGGGCAGTTATGGGGCAAGAATCTTAATTTCCTTGATCTGGTCATTTCTTGTTTCCTTCAGTTTTTCCGTCACATGCAGGTAGATTTCCCGGGTAATTTTGCTGTCATAATGGCCAAGGCGCTCTGCAATCGCATCGATATCCACACCCTGCTCCATCATGAGGGAGGCGTGTGTATGGCGCAGTGTATGCGGGGTAATCCGGCGGCCAAGGATCCGTTCTGAATTTTCCCGGAGATATTTACCATATACATCAAAATAAATATGGCTGCCGTCCTTATAAGGGAAAAGCAGATTATTTTTATTCAGATGGATAATATTATGGTCTATGTATCCGGAGACAAAAAGCCGGCGGCAGAGTGTATATAACTCGTCCTGCATATAGACATCCCGGACTGAATGATAAGTTTTCGGGGAGGTCACAACGTTATTAATGCTGTCATAGGTCTTGGTAACATGGACCACGCGCTCGGAAAAGTCCAGATCGGAGCGCAGGAGGGCAGCAGCTTCCCCGAAGCGCAGACCGGATAAAGCAAGAAACATGGTAAGGTTGCGCCACAGTTCAACTGTCATTTCCTTTACCAGCAGATTCAGTTCATCACGCTCCAGGAATTTATCCTCGATTTTCTGACGGCGGGGGACATCCTTAAAACGTTCCAGTTTATCCAGAAACTGGATGCTCTCAAGATAATCGTTTTTATATCCCCACCGGAGCAGGGCTTTCAGACGTTTCATGTGCTCGTTCAGGGTACCAGGGCCTTTTCCGGAAGCCAGAAACCGGCTGCGGATATATCCGGCAGACAGACTGGACAGAACAACATCCGCTCCCAGAAGCTTCATAATGGATTCGCAGGCCCAGTAATTACGCAGATAAGTGGACTGTTTTACGGTTCGCTTCTGATCTTCACGGTAATCAGCCACCAGGTCCTTCAGACGGACCTCTTTTCGGGCTGGTGCATAAAGCTTCTGCTGGATCTTTTCCTGGAGGGCCTGCTGGGCGGTTTTCTGTGCCTGTCGGGTGTTCTTATCAAGAGTGACAGAAACTTTCTTTTCCGTCATGGTCAGCGGATCCAGATACCGCTCCGCAAAGCGGTATTTCCCATTATTCAGTTTTTCGCACCACATAATCATCTTCCTTTCGTAAAATTAAATACAAAAATAACAGCCGACGGGAACGGATGTTCCGCTTGCGTGGCTGCCCCGAAGATGATACACTATTATTGGATTCAAAGTGTGCTCTTCGGAGCAGCATGGCCGTCCTGGTGTTGGTAGCACCGGGGCGGTTTTTTATGGGTTATATTTATTACGAGCAAATTTGGTTATTCGCTCAATAATATCTTTAGGCATTCCAAAAACTTTAAAAACCGTCTTGCCACAAAACAATATATTGGATTGCAAGTATGGTTGAAAGAGTAAAATTAAATCTCGAAGAAAGTTTTCCATTAAATGCGAATCATTTAAAAGCACAGATAGTATAATTACAACTGAATATAAATCATTTTTTCCAATATTTGAAAGATACTCTTTTTCATTGATTAAAAGAGGTGCCAAAAACAGTAAAGGATTTTTGGGCAATTCATGTTTGGTGATGTTTTCAAATGTACGGTGTCCGTGCGCTATGTTGTTTCTGTAATCTTTCAAAATATTCAATGCTTTAATAAGAAATTCCTTTTTGTTTTGCGGAGAAAGGTCTGAGGATACTACTAAATTTTCGCATACATAACTCTTATCTGCACCTTTTAAAATATCGTACCATTTTATAGCGAGACCAAAAGGAACATTTTCGATCAATATCCACGGTGGAACATGGTTTTTGTTTTGCTTATAATGTATCAAACTTAAATTGTTTCTGGTATCCACACCACATTCATTGATACGCTCCAGCACATTTCTTCTATGCCCGGTAGAAGATCCATAATTATATAGGCAAAGATAGTCAGAGGTGTTGGTCGATACGGGATTGGAAAAATCGGTATATACTCCATAGTTCATAGATACAATATAAGAAATTTTACTTTTTAAAGAATGTTCTATATGTAAAATATATTTCAAAAGGATACTACTTAAGTTAGTATCAATGATATGGATTGTATATAATTCTTCAAAACGGGTGCCGGGAACAAACATATCGCTGCCGTTGATAGATAAAAACGTATTTTTATAACCATTTACCAGTGTATAGTAAGATATATTGCTCAGAGCTCTTTTTGCAAATCCTTTATCAGACACAACTATATTCCGAGAAATCATTAATTCAATTAATTCGTCATATGTCTTAAAAGGTTTATCGTATTCCATATAAAATAATAACCCCCTTATCCTAACTGATAAGAGGGTTATTACTAGCCATTTCAATCAACGGCCATCTCTGTTCTTTTACATCTTATCAGTTACCGTAAAAAATGTCAATTGGATATAATAGGTATTTTTTATCCATAAATACGTTTAATCGGATCACCGACCTGTATCTGGGGATTAACTTGTTTGAGCGGAGAAATATCCTCTTTATTCACATTGAGAGGAACACGCTCTTCTTTCGTCTTAAATAGCGGGGATAGAGAAAGAGTACCCAATACTCCGGGATCCACAGTTCTTGTTTCGGTATTTTGACAAACGGAATATTTCGGATTTACATCTATAACCTCAAGAATACCCTTTGTATATTCATAATTGGAAAGTATTGTTCCGTCTAGATTAAAAATAGGTTCAACAACCGAATATACAGCAATTTTATCACCGCGCTTTAACTTATCATAACCGACATTAACGAGAAGTGTATATTCATCCAATATACGGATAACATCACCGATTCGGTGCAGGTCTTTATTATTTTTAATAATTGATGCGTTATTTGACATGATATAATACCTCCAGATTCAATAATTGGCGCGAGTATTGAGAGAATAATTGCCGTCCTGGTGTTGGTAACACCGGGGCGGTTTTTATTTAAAGTAAAAGACACCCATACAAAATACTTGTATGAGTGCCTTTCAACCATAATCAATATGGTTCTCTCCGTACAAGTATAGTACTATATGATTAAAAATATTACAACATTTAAAAGCAGTTTTTTTTACCAATATAATGAATAATCAATCTACTTTTTCGCACTGTTTTTGTTTATATAGAGGCAAATGAGACTATTTATGCTTATCAAACTTATTGTATTCTATATTATCTTTTGGAAAACTAACAAGTGCGTCTAAGTCAGATAAATTTTTAATTCCTATTTGCCCACGTACATATTCAAAAGCATGAGGATGTATTCTGGACTGGAGATCTGCCAACATAACCTTTAATTCGGAAATAAATTGCTTGTATTCGCTCTTAGGAAGAAAGTATTTAAAAGATACAATAAGATCCATTATCCGTTGATTCAAATCATGAACGTAACCTTGTCCTAAAAGGCGAAAATATTTCTCAAGAATCCGACCGGAATGCCCGCGGTGATCGTTTTTACGAGTAAGGCAATATACACGCTCATTATGCGCACAGGAATTTCTGATTTTCCGCATCCAGTGTAGGCTCCCGATCAAAAGTTTCACGTTAGGATAACCATTTTGATCTTCTAAACCATATAATTCGCATAAAGCGTGAGAAACGTCAATTTTACTAACACGTATAATATCTATAAACGTTGAGAAGTTAACGACTTTGATCATGATCCAAGTAGGTATTTGCTTATGATTTTCCATATAAAATTTTACATAATCAAGTTGACTTTTGCTCAACTCATTATAAGCTTTTGAAATAACACTCATTTTATCCTGCAAAGTCTTAGTTGCATCATAAGCTTCTGTAGCATACCAAGGAATACTGCCATTATTGTTACATTCGTCAAATTTATACCCTGTTAATGTACGGGTTTCTTCTTCAACCTGCGTGATATAACGCAATAAGAAGGAGCGTAAGTGGTCATCAAATTTTTTGACGGCTTGTAACTGGCTTATGGATGTGCCAGATATGTAAAAGTGGTTGCCGTTGCTATCTTGTCCGCTAATAAAAGGATTTTTATATCCATTAACAATGTTAAAATAACCAGCGCGAATAAGAATTTTTTTATGAGCAGACCCATCACATAAAATGTGTTTATCATTTCTAAGTTTTTTCATCTGCTGATTATATGTGAGAAAGAGCTTATCATCATTCATAAAGGACGTTCTCCTTTCTTTTATCTATGCAAAATCCTTTAAACGCAATTTTATTAAGCGTTTGCTATAACCAAAAAGACGGCTGAGCTGATCCAGAGTAAGTTCTGCATTATCCTCAATAACATCGTCCGGGATCAGAAGATCGGCTGCAAACCGGTCAGCCTCATTTTCGTATTTTGATGTGGTGAGCTGCGTCCTGGAATCCATAAAAATAGCATTTGCTTTTTTATGGAGAAACATATGTCCAAGTTCATGAGCGCAGACAAAGATCTTTTCATGATCCGGAAGTTGCTCATCAATATAAATAATATTGTTCCGCTGGAAGTATTGGTAAAACCCCTTTATACCATCCAGAGGATAAAAAACGACGATTGCATTGAGATTTTTGATAATCTCAAAAGGATTCCGTGTGCCATATTTTCTGACAAGAGAATCCGCCAGTTTTTTTATATCCATGTAGTCAGTCCTTCTTGTACTTTTTAGGAGTGTACTTCTCCTTGTTCTTTTTCTTAGCCAGCTCCATACCTACCTGCATGGCGGACAGGATGGATTCTATTGCCTCCGGGGATGCCGGATCCCCATCAAACATAAGTCCCTCCTGCTTCAACAGCTGTTCTGTGTTGGCAAGGATCTCTTTTATTTCCTTTTCATCTTTAGGTTTGAGTTTTGGCTCTTTTTCACTTTCTTCTTTACCGGTCATTAAATATTCGAGTGAAACACCAAAGTAATCGGCAATTTTTTTAAGTTTGTCCTGTTTTGGCGTACTTACCCCTCGTTTCCAATCGCTTAAAGTAGATTGGGATACGCCGGTTTCTTTGCTGATTTTATATGGAGTTACTCCATATTGTTGTAGCAATTCACTAAAAATCTCATACATATTTTGTTTACCTCTCACAAAAAAACAATACACTAAAGAAAACCGTTGTAAAAATATTGACACAACAAGAAATCAGTAGTATAGTATGAGCATACACAAGAAAACCGTTGCATTTTCAAAGTGTAGGCTACGGAAATATGATCTATACATCTGGTAAATGAATTGTATCATATTTCCGTAGTATTTACAACAAATAATATACGGAAAGGCGGTGCAAAATTGTACGAAAAATTTGCTGAATTATTGGATAAAACCAACAAAACAGTATATCGCGTATCAAAGGATACAGGAATTGCACAATCGGTATTGTCTGATTGGAAGCGAGGTATAAGTAATCCTAAAGTAGATAAGCTCAAAATTCTTGCTGATTACTTCGGAGTATCTGTTGAGTATTTCATTGAATAACATAATAGAAAGACTGTACCAATAAAGGGACAGAGAGAGGTGGTGTGAGATGGAGGAATTAAAAAAGCCTGCAAATAAAAAGTCAAGACTAAATTGATGAACATTGAAAATTTTAT
>CAZEPM010000124.1:0-5698 GCA_964514145.1 uncultured Bacteroides sp. | reverse complement strand
AGGGCAGGCAAATCCTGCACCTCTACCGTGCGAACGGCAAAGATAAACAATTAAAGTGAAAACACGTAACTAACGGCCGGCCTCCTTGCACACAACGACAAGAAGTCTCGTTTTTTTATTAATAATATTAAACATAGAAATATTTAATTGCCATAAATCCAAATTCTAGCGGTTTTCTTATATCTTTGTCATTAGTTACAATACTGATTAACCTCATGAAAAAAACACTTTTACTCCTAATTGTTTGCTGCTTTAGTGGAAATTTGGCCGCACAACAACCAGACAGGCCTAACAACAGGCCGGACAGCTTCCAACCTAAGATAACCAAATGGGTGAGGTTTGCACCCAGACTCAGCGATGACTTCTTCACCACCGATGAAGCCCGCCGCATCGGTGACAATCTGCTCCTCTATCAACATAACTCCGGAGGGTGGCCTAAAAACATTAACATGCAAGACGAACTCACTGACAGTGAGAAGGAATGGCTTATCATCGAGAAAGACAATGTTGACGAAAGCACCATTGACAACGACGCTACAACGACCGAAATGATCTATCTGGCACGCCTCTACAAAGCTACACAAGACGAAAAATATAAAGATGCCGTGTTCAGAGGAATCGACTACCTGCTCGAAGCCCAATACGACAACGGCGGATGGCCACAGTTTTATCCGCGAGCCACAGGCTACTACACCCAAATCACTTACAACGACAACGCCATGATCAACGTCATGAAAGTGCTCCGCAATGTATTCGAGCACCGGTCACCCTTTGAATTTGTTCCCGACACCACGTGTGCAAAATTGCGTGCGGCCTTCGATAAGGGCATAGACTGCATACTGAAAACACAAATCAAACGAAATGGCAAGCCCACCGTGTGGTGCGCTCAACACGACAAAGAAACCTTGTTGCCGTGTGAAGCTCGTTCCTACGAACTGCCTTCGTTCAGCGGTGCCGAGTCGTTCAACATCCTGTTGTTCCTCATGTCACTTCCCCAGCCGTCTGATTCCGTTAAACAAGCCATCGAAGCAGGCGTGGCCTGGACGCGCGAAGCAGGCGTCGAAAACCTCCGGTTTGAATTCTATGTAAACGAGGATGGCGAAAGAGACTACCGCATGGTATACGACGAAAACGCGCCAACACTCTGGGCACGTTTTTACGATCTCGAAACAGGCAAACCGATATTTGTTGACCGCACGGGCATCAAATACGAACACGTGGAGGACATCAGTCAAGAACGGCGCATCGGATACAGCTGGTACGGCACTGGCGGATCGGAAGTGTTAAAGGCCTACGAAGAATGGAAAGAACGTCAGTAGCCGCCCGGTTTCCGGCCATGTTTTAATCTTTTAATGATGAATCTGCAGTGAAGAAATATCTGTTCCTGCTGACAAATTTGGTACTAACGATAGCACTCCATGCCCAGTCGAAGAAAATGAGTGAGCCGCTGTTTGGCAAACAGGCATCCTACACGATTGTTTCCAACGACCTGAAAGGAGCCACATTTTATCTGGTCAGCGGACACGGAGGACCCGATCCCGGATGCATTGGCAAATATCAGGGGAAGGAACTCTATGAAGACGAATATGCTTACGACATCATTCTCAGGCTGGGGCGCGAACTGCTGAAACGCGGCGCACAGGTATACTTCATCATCCAAGACGCCAAAGACGGCATCCGCGATGCCGTTATCCTCGACAACAGCAAGCGTGAAACGTGTATGGGCGATCCTATCCCGCTCAACCAGACAGCTCGCCTGCAACAACGTTGCACCGCCATCAACCGCCTGTTCCGCAAAGACAAAAGTACGTATAAGCGCGCCATCTTCGTCCACGTAGACAGCCGCAGCTGGAGCAAGCAGATCGATGTGTTTTTCTATCATGCGCCGAAAAGCTCGTATGGCGAACAACTGGCCAAAGAAATGCGTGCGATGTTTAAGGAAAAATATGCCAAGCATCAGCCCAATCGCGGGTTTAAAGGCACCGTGAGCGAACGCAACCTGTTTGTTTTGCGCAACACCATACCCGTCGCCGTGTTTCTGGAAGTGGGCAACATCCAAAACAGCCTCGACCAGAAGCGGCTGGTCATTGCCAACAACCGGCAGGCACTGGCCAACTGGATGACCGAAGCCATCGTAAAAGACTACAAAAAGACCAAGCGCAAGAAATAGCCGGTCAGCGTCTTAAACAGAAAAGCAAATACTGCACATTGGGGAACCCCAGCCGGTGTGAGAAACACCATTGACACATGAGTATAATCATAATGTTTCCGTCTGCAACAACAGCAGCCTTCGTCGGAGAAATTGCGAAAACACACCTCATTCCGGACGGAATCTCTTTCTGTAATCAAGGTCATTTTATCTGTAATTTGTCTACATGTATTTAGCGGGAAGTATATATATTTGCAATGTTAAACAAACTCATCGAATGTTCTATGTCAGACATGCAAGTAATAAAAAATAAAGAATTTGGCGGTGAACGTCCTCTGTTTGCTTCACACGACCTTCATATAGACCATGTCACCATCCGTGCCGGCGAATCGGCCATTAAGAAATGCAGCAACATCATGGCGACCAACTGTCGCTTCGAAGGGAACTATCCGTTTTGGCACGTGAACGGATTCATCATCCGAGATTGTTATTTCGACGTCGGCGGACGCTCGGCCTTGTGGTATTCCAACCAGTTGAAGATGAGTAACACGGTGATTGATGCTCCCAAAATGTTTCGCGAAATGAACGACTTGGAGATTGAAAATGTAGTGATGAATGATGCCGACGAAGTGTTTTGGCGATGCAGTCACATCCGAGTCCGCAATCTGACGCTGCATGAGGGTACCTATCCCTTCATGTTCAGCCATGACATTTACGTAGACGGACTGGTCAGCGACAGCAAATACGTCTTCCAATACGTCAAAGATGTCGAAATACACCATGCAAAGATCACAACCAAAGATGCTTTTTGGGAGGTGGAAAACGTAACCATCTACGACTCTGAGCTAGACGGAGAATATCTGGGTTGGCACTCACGCAACCTGCGCTTGGTGAACTGCCATATTTCCGGCGAACAACCCCTCTGCCATGCACACGATCTGGTGATAGAAAACTGTACGTTTGACGCCTCGTGCGACCGTGCCTTCGAATATTCCACTCTGAAAGCCGACATTCGCGGTAGCATCACCAACATCAAAAATCCCACTTCGGGACACATCGTGGCCGACCGGATAGGCTCGGTCACCATTGATGCCAACATCGAAGCACCAGCCAACTGCCTCATCGAAGAGCGGAAAGCAGGCAACTGAATCTTACCGTAGAGACCGCTCCGCCCGTTCGACCACACAGAAACAAAAAACAATCCCGTCTTGTCTTCGCGACAGGACGGGATTTGACATTACATACCAAAGATAGGTTTTGCTTATTTAACCCTACGAACAGTGTGCAACACATTGCCTTGTTTGTCGAGCATATACAGACAAAGCTCGTGCTTGTCGGCCGCAACCAACGCATACCCTGACCCTGAATTGCAAAACTGAGTACCCTCAATCGGTTCTACTTTACGACTCAACGAAGCGGAAGAATTGACCACGTAATCCAGTTTGCTGTCGGGAACACGGATGTGTTGGAAGTTGTGTATATGCCCGCAAACATACATTTCTACGTTGCTGTGTTTGATAAGTATTTGGTTTAGGTATTTCTGCATGTCGATACGCTCGGAGTCACTCTTGTCAGTCTGTGCATAGACGGGATGATGGCCGATAACCAACACCCAATCCTCATCGGCTACCGTCAGCACAGAGTCGACCCACGCCAGTTGGGCATCACGGTCTTGCTTCACGGCATCGGAGTATTCTTCGCTGTTCTTGCGATATTTGTCTATCAAGGGAGTCGTATCGATCAACACCAGACGAACCGTTACATCGTCATCCTCGAGCACCTGCGTGTAGTAACGGGCAGGCATGTCCCAGCGCGCACTGACATGTGCGTAGTCCAACACAGCCTGCGTGTTGCCTCGATATTCATGATTACCCAAGATGGGATACCAAGGCAACATCAGTTCAGGATGCGAATAAATCAGTTCGTAATTGGTCATCCACAACGGGTCGTCGACACTGCGCACACCTTCGAAATGGTGCACGTCACCGGCTGCAACCACGCAGGAAATATCTATCGTCTCGGCCATCGTACCCATCAGTTCGGCTATGAGCTTCTGGTCGTAATAGCCGTTACGACCCAGATCGTTAGCGATATAGAAATTGATTGTTTTCTCCAGTTGACTCCAAGCTTCCGGAGTTTGTGCCACAGACAAGAGCGATACGCTTGTCAGGCAAAGGATTAACATGATTCTTTTCATATTTGTTTATCGTTTATTGGTTCCGCGGTTAAAAACTGACTTTAATTCCGGCATTGGCCTTCACACCGTAGTATTCCACCTGCATCGTGCGATTTTTTTCGCCCTGATAGTAGCGCAAAGGCTGGTTGAGAAGGTTGGTTGCTTCGGCATAGATCGTGAGTTTATATTTCTTGCCAAAGGTGTAACTGGCATTGATATCCAAATAGTTTACGGCATCGTAATAACGGTCGAGCGATGCATGCTTACCCATCTCGTCGATGAAATCCGAAGCATAGTTATACGACAGACGCAGGTTCACGCCAGATTTCTCGAAATAGAGCGACGCGTTGGCCGTATGTTTAGCCGACCCGGGCAAAGGTAATCCTTTCTCGTTTTCGCGACCTTCAAAATTGAAGTTTTCTACTTCGGAATGCGTGTAGGTATAGTTTCCATAGAATCCCACGCATTTCAAGGCGGGAGCAATGAATCCGAAATCGCGTTGGAAAGCCACTTCCACTCCATAGAGGGTGGCATCTCCGGCATTGACCGGCTGAGAGATATCGGCATTGGTCAGTCCCTGATAGTCACCGATTGTCTGCTGATCAACAATGAAATTCTTGACGTCCTTATAGAAGAAACCGGCCGAAACAAGCCCGACGCTCTTGAAATAATAGTCCAGACTGATGTCGTAGTTATTCGAGAAGGTCGGTGTCAGGTCGGAATTACCGAAGGTGATTTCGTTGTCGTGGCGATTGATGCTGGCAGAGGGCACCAAATCCGAATAGTTCGGGCGAGCTAAGGTTTTCGTGTAGGATGCACGCAACTTGAAATCGTCGGTCACATCCCATTTGTAGAGGATGCTCGGCAACCAGTTGACGTAGTGGTGTTTCTGTTCGCCGGTAGGTTCCAGCGATTCGTTTTCGTCTTCATCAATCACCCAATTCCATCCGCTGTATTTCAATCCTGTCCGTTCCATTCGCACGCCGACTGTCAGTTGCATATGGTTACCCAGCTTCTGGTCGAAACGCAAATAAGCCGAAGTGATATTCTCATTTGCATTGTAGTTTCCGGCAGACTCCTCGAGCACCTGCTCACCTTCCATCGTGTCGAAATTAAATGATCCCAGATATTGCTTGTTCACGAAGTCGTGCGGTTCGTATTGCACACCCGGCATGAATCCGTTACGTATCTGACTGCTGAGGTGTTGCAAGTAGTCGGTTCCCGTATAGGCATCTTTATAATCGTAGCACACCACTTCGTTGTCTTTCGATTTACCGGCATACTTGACACCAAACTTCAGCACATTGCCGAAACGTCCTTTAAACAGTGGGAGTTCGAAGTTCATGCGGAATTTCCAGTCTTCTTCCGTCACG
>CAZEPM010000123.1:0-5729 GCA_964514145.1 uncultured Bacteroides sp. | reverse complement strand
CGGCGTGAAATCCAACTGTTTCTTTTCAAGGTTTGCACGTGCCACTTTGATGCGTATGGGGTCGCCTAGCGCATAGACTTTGCGCCGTCTGCGCGACACGAGGCGGTAGTTTCTTTCGTCGAATTCGAAGTTGTCCGAGCCTAAATCGCGCATCGGAATCATGCCTTCACACTTGTTTTCGTTGATTTCCACGTAGATTCCCCATTCGGTGATGCCGCTGATGGTTCCGTCGTAGACTTCTCCGAGGTGTTCGCTCATGAATTCCACTTGTTTGTATTTGATGCTGGCGCGTTCGGCACTGGCTGCAGTTTGTTCCATTTCCGAGCAGTGTTTGCACTTTTCTTCGTAGTTGCTTTGTTGTACAGTACGTCCTCCGGCGAGGTAGCGCGTGAGCAGTCGGTGTACCATCAGGTCGGGATAGCGTCGGATGGGCGATGTGAAGTGGGTGTAATAGTCGAACGCCAGTCCGTAGTGTCCGATGTTGCAGGTGCTGTATTTGGCTTTTTGCATGGCTCTGAGCGACACGGTTTCGATGAGGTTTTGCTCTTTCCGTCCGTGCACTTCGCTGAGCAGGTGGTTGAGCGATTGGGCTACATCGTTTTTGCTTCCGGAGGTTTTGAGCTTGTATCCGAAGCGCACCACGAAGTTTTTCAGGTCTTCTATCTTGTCGGCATCGGGCAGGTCGTGTATGCGGTAGGGGAAGGTTTTGGGTTTCACGCCGGGTCGGGTTTTTCCGATGGTTTCGGCTACGGTGCGGTTGGCCAGCAGCATGAATTCTTCGATGAGTTTGTGCGCGTCTTTCTGTTCTTTGAAGTATACGCTGAGCGGGCGGCCGGTGGCTTCGTCGATTTCGAATTTCACTTCCGTCCGTTCGAAGTTGATAGCTCCGTCGGCCATGCGTTTTTCGCGCAGGGCTTTGGCTATCTGGTTGAGTATCTGGAGCTCGTCGGAATATTCTCCGTATCCGCTGTCGAGTATGTCTTGCACTTCTTCGTAGGTGAAGCGGCGGTTGCTTTCGATGAGGGTGTGTGCGATATGGCTGTGTTTGACTTCTCCTTGCAGGTTGATGTGGAACACAACCGAATAGGTTAGTTTCTCTTCGTTGGGGCGGAGGGAGCAGATGAAGTTACACAAGCGTTCGGGGAGCATGGGTACGGTGCGGTCGACCAAATAGACGGAGGTGGCTCGGTTGTAGGCTTCGCGGTCGATGGCGTTGCCTTCTTTCACGTAGTGGCTCACGTCGGCAATGTGTACACCGATTTCCCAGAGTTCGTCTTTCAAGTGGCGGATAGAAAGTGCATCGTCGAAGTCCTTCGCATCTTTGGGGTCGATGGTGAAGGTGAGTATCTGGCGGAAATCTTCTCGACCCTCGTAGTCGGCCTCTGTGAGCTCGGCCGGAATGTGGTTGGCGATGTGTTCCACCGTCTCCGGGTAGCTGTAGGGCAGGCCGTATTCGGCCAAGATGGCATGCATCTCAGCGTTGTTTTCGCCGGCTTTTCCGAGCACGTCGATTACGGTTCCGATGGGGTTCTTGGCATGTTCGGGCCATTCCACGACTTTCACGACGACTTTGTCGCCGTTCTTTGCCTTTTTCAGGTTTTCCTTCGGGATGAAGATGTCGTTGGCTAGTATGCGGCTTTCGGTAAGCAGGAAGGCGTATCCGCGGTCTATTTGCAGCCGGCCGACAAAAGTGTCGTTTGCCCGTTCAAGGATTTCGATGACTTCGCCTTCGGGTTCGCGTCGTTTACGTCGGGCGAAGAGAGCCACGCGCACATGGTCGTTGTTCATGGCGTGTCCGGAGTTGCGTTCGGCTATGAATACGGTTGCTCCGCCGTCATCGGGCACGAATGAGTTTTTGCCATTGCTCTTGCGTTGGAATTTTCCGGTGACGATGAGGTCGGGATTTTTCTGCTGGTAGATTCCTTTTTCGGGTTCACAAAGAAAGTCGTCTTCAATCAGTTGTTGCAACACGTTCAGGCAAAGCATTTTCAATGGATGTGTGTCGAGCTTCAGATCTTGGTGTATCGTTTTGAGACTAATGGGTTTATTGGCATGGTGGTTAAAATAACTGACAAGCGTTTCAACTAACTTTTTTTTCGTCATGCGTTTACCACCTTTCTTCTCTTTCATAGTTTTTTTGTTTTTCTTCCCCATAAAAGAATGGTTTTAAGTGTCCTTCTGAATCTGTTAATGCAAAATAACAGCATAATCTTGAGATTCCCAATCATTGTGGTAAGTATTTTGATGGGATGTGTTATCTTTGCCTCGATATTTGTGGAAATACTCAAGAAATCGATGAAAATTCTGATTACAGGTGCCAGCGGATTCATTGGAAGTTTTCTGGTAGAAGAGGCTCTCCGGCGGGGAATGGAGGTTTGGGCAGGCATCCGCCGGACTAGTAGCCGTGTGTGGCTTACGGATCCGCGCATCCATTTCATCACGCTCGATTTGGACGATACAGGCCGCTTATGCGAACAGTTGCGTGGCCATCGCGATGCTGGGCATGGAGGATGGACTTACGTGGTGCACTGCGCCGGGGCTACCAAATGTCTGCATGCAGCGGATTTCGACCGTGCCAATTACGAAGCCACCGTGCATCTGGTCGAAGCCTTGCGCACGCTTGACCTGATGCCTCGGCGCTTCGTCTACATAAGCTCGCTGAGTGTCTACGGACCGGTGCACGAATCTGACTACGCGCCCATCAGCGACCACGACACTCCTCAACCCAACACGGCCTACGGGCGGAGTAAACTCAAGGCTGAGCGCTACCTGCAATCCCTCTCCGCCTTTCCCTACATCATTTTCCGGCCGACAGGCGTCTATGGGCCGCGTGAGCGCGATTATTATCTGATGGTCAAGGCCGTAAAGCGAGGATTGGACGTGACGGTTGGCTTCCGCAGGCAGGATCTGACATTCGTCCACGTGGCCGATTTGGTGCAAGCCGTCTTCCGCGCCATCGACCGAAATGTCTATCGTCGCGCCTATTTTGTGAGTGACGGAAACGTCTATTCCAGCCGCGATTTTTCAGACTATGTCCAAAAAGAACTGAAAAAGAGTCATATAGTACACTTGAAATTTCCTTTATATATGATAAAATTGCTAATTTTGCTCGCTGAAATGATTGCGCGGAGCTTTCATCGGACCAGCACGCTCAATCGTGATAAGTATAACATAATGAAACAGCGCAACTGGAGATGTGACATTGCCCCCTTGATTGAAGAAGTGGATTACTGTCCGGAATATGATTTGGAACGTGGAGTGAAGGAAACAGTTGCCTGGTATAAAAAAGAAAAATGGCTTTAGCACTGCTTAGACAAACGAAAACCCGTAAGGGACTTTTTCCCATTGAAATTGTAAGTCTGGTGTATAATTTGTTCACCACGCTTTTGATTTGTTTTCTCTATCCTCGCATGGACCATCCGGGACAGATGCTGCTTGAGCGGGCGGGCATTGTGTTGGTTACGGTGTTGTTGATGCTGATTTATCAACGCTATTCGTGCAAACTGACAGCATTCTTCCGCACGGTATTTCAACTTGGCCTGCTGGTCTACTGGTATCCCGATACCTATGAATTCAACCGCCTTTTCCCGAATCTCGACCATCTGTTTGCCCGTTGCGAACAGGTCTTGTTCGGATGCCAACCCTCCATTGAGTTCAGCACCCATTGCGCGTCGGTGTGGTGGAGCGAAGCCTTCAATATGGGCTATTTTGCTTATTATCCGATGATTGCCGGCGTGGTATTGTTCTATTTCATCGCTCGCTACTCGGAGTTCAATCGCACGGCCTTTATCGTGCTTACCTCATTCTTCATCTACTATCTGATATACATATTCATTCCCGTTACGGGGCCTCAATATTATTTTCCGGCTATCGGACTCGACGATGTGGCTGCCGGTCGGTTTATGGCCGTAGGCGATTATTTCAACCACCATTCCGATCTGCTCGATGCGCCCAACGACATGCACGGCTTTTTCTTCGATTTAGTGGAGATGTCGCAAGAGGCCGGTGAACGTCCTACGGCGGCCTTTCCCAGTTCGCATGTGGGCATTTCGACCATCCTGATGCTGTTGGCTTCGCGTTGCAGCAAGTCGCTGACGCTGGTGTTGCTCCCCTTCTATGTGTTGCTCTGTTGTGCGACGGTCTATATCCAAGCTCACTATCTCATCGACAGCATCTGCGGTTTCGTTTCCTCGTTTGCCGTCTACGGTCTGTCGGTCTCTATGTGGCGAGCCTTCTCCGTGATATACAAACCGGTGGTGGTCAAAGTCTGAACCTGAGGCTCTTCCCGGTTTTTGTCTTTTAGATACTTATGTCAGCCTATTCATCCGTCTCGGGTGTATTGGCTTCAGCTGCTTGCAACAGTGCGGAACGTGGCGCTACGCTGATTTGCGTGTCATCGTTGATGTACGTAAATGTCCATACGTCCCACGACAGATGAGTCAGTTGACGTTCGCTCAGATTCATTGAGACAGATTCGAACGAGGCGGGCACGGTTGCGCTCTCTGTGCCGATCCAATAGGTGGCTGTGGCCGTAGTCGTTCCGCCCATCCAGTAGTCGGTTGAGCTGTTTGAATACATGTCGTCGGTCGAGATTGTTGCGTTTTCCCAGATGCCGTTGGTGAAGTTTGACTCGGTGATGGTCAGTGTGCCGTTGGTGATGGAGATGGCTCCGTCGTCGTTTGCGTCGTAGGCCAGTCCGATGATTCGTTCGTCGGTCATGATGACATAGAGCCGCGAGTCGTTTTGGGCGATGCTTCTGAGCATGTCGGCTCCGGTGGGCTGTTCATTGTCCGTCCATCGATATCCCCAAGCAAGGAAGCGGATGCCGCTTTCGTCGGGCCGTTCGCTGCTTGTGTCGTCGAGCCATTGGATGGCCAAGACGGACACGTTGTCGCCTTCGCCCGTCCAGTTGAGTATGTCGTCGATGTTGAAAGCGTCGACGGCCTCGATGCTGATGCTCTCCGAGTCTTGTCCGTCTTCGTTATTGATGATAAGCGTGAGCACATAAGTGCCGGCAGCTTCGGGGGTGAATACGCAGTTCGCGTCGGTCGATATCGTCACTCCGTCGATTTGCCACGTGTACGACGGTGTGAGCGGGTTGTCTTCCAGTGTCGCCGTGTAGGTCGATGGCTCGCCGACGAGACAAGTCAGGTCGCCGTCGATGCTGCTGATGGCGGGCGGATTTTCTCCTGTCACCTGAATGGTCAGCGTGTCGGAGTCGACCCCGTCGCGGTTGGTGGCCGTCAGAGCAATCCGGAAGAACCCGATTTCTTCGCCCGTGTAGCTGTAGGTGTCGCCCGTAGCCACGACCTCTCCGCCGGTGTTGGCAGCGCCGGCAATGAGTGTCCATTCCAGCAAGGTTTCAAGCGGATTCTTGTCTAGGGCTGCGCTCAGGCTGAGCGTCTCGCCTGTCTGGAGCGTGGTTTGCCCGCTTTCGATTTCGATTGTCACGGCCGGCGGGCAGGCGATGTTGACTTCTACCGTTTCGCTGCAGGCGGCCAGTCCGCACAGCAGAGGCAGGGCGATTATCCGGGATACGAGGGTATGGCGTTTCATAGGTGGTTGGATTTTGTTTGCTTTGTAGTGTACGCTGTCGGTGAACACGTCTTCGGGACTGATTTCCCCGCACGGTCGACCGGCGTGCTTGCAAAGTTATGGATTTCTGCCGGGCGTACAACTGAAGCAGACGGTTTTTTTGTCTCGGGCGAAGCATCGGGCCGCCCCCTCCC
>CAZEPM010000122.1:0-5738 GCA_964514145.1 uncultured Bacteroides sp. | reverse complement strand
TGATTATCAGTGTTCTAAAATCTTATTCGATATAATGTCTAAATATTCATATAGATTCCCTATCTTTGTTTCACTTTACAGAATCATATCTCATAATAATGATATTATGCAAAAGAAAAAGCAAGAATCTCGTATAGTGCGAGGAATAATTGTCGCCATTGATTTACTGGTTTTAAATATTATCCTTTCTTTTTTCTTTTATGTATACGATTTTGATATTGTCCCGTTTTCGGCTTATATCAATAGTCAGGTGTTGTATTTCACGTTAAGTATGACCTATTGTGTGTGTGTTTTCCTTAAGCCCCCCATTCTTTATTGGCGCAGAGTCCGTTCAGAACAGATTGTCGGTCGTGTGTTCGTGACAGTAGTTTGGTTTTCCGTGTTGTCTTTTTTGGCAATGTCATATATGGGAGCAAATCTTTATCCTTGGCATTGGGCTTTGGGTGTCGATTTCCTTTTGTTGATAGGATTACTGATTACCCGTCTGAGCATGCATTGGTTCATCAACAAGTATCGACGTATGGGGCGTAATCGTCGTGATGTTGTGTTTATTGGTAGTAACATCAATATGCTCGACCTCTACGCTGAGATGATGAACAATCCTTCTACCGGTTATCGCGTCTTGGGCTATTTTGACGACGAACCACACGCCCGTTTCCCGTTGCCCTATTTAGGAACAGTCGATAAGGCATCCGGTTTTCTCGAGGAGTACGTTTCCAATAATTTTTTGGAAATGTATTGTTGTTTGCCTTCTGCACGTGCGGAAGAAATCATGCAACTGATAGATTTCTGCGAAAACCACCTGATAAGATTCTACAGCGTGCCGAATGTTCGCAATTACTTGCGTAGACCAATGCAGATGGTTTTGGTAGGCAGTGTGCCGGTGCTCTATGTTCGCGATGAGCCACTTCAGGATCCTCTTAATCGCTTTGTGAAGCGAACCTTCGATTTAATTTTCTCCGGACTTTTCCTTTGCACGATTTTTCCTTTCGTCTTTATTGTTGTGGGAATTATCACGAAGATTACTTCACCCGGTCCCATCTTTTTCAAACAAAAACGAAATGGACTGAATGGTAAGGAGTTTTACTGTTATAAGTTCCGAAGTATGAAGGTAAATACGCAAGCAGATATGCTACAGGCTACAAAAGACGACCCGCGAAAGACGAAATTCGGAAATTTTTTGCGTAAGAGCAGTATTGATGAATTACCGCAGTTTATCAACGCGTTTAAGGGGGATATGTCTGTTGTCGGTCCGCGGCCGCACATGTTGAAACACACGAAAGAATATTCTGAACTCATCGACAAATACATGGTGCGTCATTTTTTGAAACCGGGAATCACGGGCTGGGCACAGGTAAATGGTTGTCGGGGAGAAACCAAAACTCTGCGGCAAATGGAGGAACGTGTTAAAAAAGATATCTGGTATGTGGAAAATTGGAGCTTCTGGCTCGATCTGAGAATTATATATATGACCGTGCGCAACGCCATCCGAGGCGAATCGAATGCCTATTAAGCGAGGATGACCACCGTGCGATAGCAAACCAACCGGTCTTGAATACGATTGTAAGTCGCCCTACTTACCATGTGATTCAAGGCCGGTTGGCTTGTTTACTGTGGGTGGTTATGAGTGCATTGAGTCTGAATCGGTTAGGATCATGTATGTCAGGCTAGTTAAGATCGACGACCGTGATGCCTGCACCGCCCAACTGAACATGCTCGTCCTCAAAGTGTTTAACGCCGGGCACCGTGTGTAAATATTCTCGGATTAACGTGCGCAGGATGCCGGTACCGGTACCGTGAAGAATGCGTACACGATTCACTCCCAGCAGAATGGCATCGTCAATAAAGTAGGTTACGGTCTGAATGGCTTCGTCGCCGCGCATGCCTCTGACATCAATGTCTTGTTTGAATTGCAGTTTTTTCTCATACACATTGTCATGTGTAGCCTTGCTTACAGTTGAGATAGCCTGTTGCGATGCCGATGGCCGTGGAGCGTCAGAGCGTTCCAATCGGTGGAGTTTTACGTTGGTTTTTACCATACCGAAAATGACGATTGCATTGTTCCCGTTGATTTCTGTGAGTTTGCCGACAGTGGTTTGTCCTTTGATGCGTACGGTCTCACCAACCTGTAATGGTTGAGGGGTACAGGGTTGGGTCGTCGTTTGAGCGGAGTTGGTCTGTTTGCGTTTCTTGCGCTCCTCGCGACGTTGTTGTTTGGCTCGCAGTTGCTCCATCTTGCGGGCAATCTGTTCGTCTTGTTGTTGCTTTTCAATCTCTTGTATTGAGGCTTTGAAGTCGTTGAATTCTTGTCGGATAGCCCGTGTCCGCTCTTTTTCAGCCTGTGCCTCTTTGATGGCCCGTATGGTATTTTCGATGCGTGCGTTCGACTCGTCAATCAGTTGTTGTGCGTCTTCTTTGGCCTGTTTCAATATCTCTTTCCGGCTTTTGTCGAGTTCTTCAAGTTGGGTTTCGTAGCGGGCAATGGTTTCTTCCATTTGCTTTTCCCGTCGGCGAATGTTTTGTCGTTTGGTTTCCCAATACCGTTTGTCGCGCACAATGTCTTGCAGGTATTTGTCCGCATTGATGTATTCTTGTCCCACGATAGCGGATGCGTCGGCAATCACTTCTTCCTGGATGCCGATTTTGCGTGCGATTTCTACGGCAAACGAGCTGCCCGGGTTTCCGATTTCCAGTTGAAACAGTGCCTGCATGTGATGGCGATCGTAGAGCATGGCACCGTTGACAATTCCCTCGTGGTTTTCGGCAAAGTGCTTGAGATTCTGATAATGGGTGGTGATGACTCCGAACGCTTGTTTTTCGTTGAAGCGTTTTAAGATAGCCTCGGCCATGGCTCCGCCGATTTGCGGCTCGGTACCACTTCCGAATTCGTCTATCAGAATCAAACTTTGTGCATCGCAGGATTTCATGGTGTTTTTCATGTTGAGCAGGTGTGACGAATAGGTGCTCAAGTCGTTTTCGATGCTCTGTTCGTCGCCGATGTCGAGAAATATATTGTTGAAAATACCGGCATGGCTCCGCTCGTTTAGAGGAATGGGCAGACCGCATTGCAGCATGTATTGCAGCAGACCTACGGTTTTGAGGCATACCGATTTGCCACCGGCGTTAGGACCTGAAATAACCAGTATGCGCTGATTGCGATGTAGTTCGATGTCGAGCGGCACCACTTTTCGGCCTTGTTTCGCAAGCGATAGTTGGAGCAGAGGGTGTATGGCCATTGTCCAATCGATGACTTGTGTGTGTTCGAGTGCAGGTTTGATCGCGTTGATCGACAGTGAGAAGCGGGCTTTGGCACGGATAAAATCAATCTGTGCCAAAAATTCGTATGATTGCAGTATCTTGGGTATGGTCGGACGGATGGTATTGGAAAAGGTGGTTAGGATGCGGATAATCTCACGTCTTTCTTCACTTTCCAGTTCGCGGATATGATTGTTTGCTTCTACCACTTCGGCCGGTTCGATAAATACCGTCTTACCGCTGGCTGACTCATCGTGTACAATACCGCGAATTTTTCGCTTCAGTCTCGGTGCAACGGGGATAACCAGCCTTCCGTCTCGCATAGTGAGGGTTACGTCCTTATCGACATAGCCTTCCGCCTGTGCACTACGTAAGATCGCATGCAGGCTGCGCGAGATACTGTTGGTGGTTGAGATCAGGTCGCGTCGGATGCGTAGCAGTTCGGTCGAGGCATTGTCTTTGATTTTGCCATGCTTGTCGAGAATTCGGTCTATCTGGCTAAGCAGTTGGGGGGAGACGGTGATATTGTCGGACAGTCTTTGCAAGGCTGGGTAGAGAACATCGCCCTCGTCATCGCCCGCATTTCGAGACAAGAAGCCTACAATCCGGCTGATGGTCTCTAGCGATCGTCTCAAGTCAAAAAGCTCTCCTTCGTCGAGGTATAAACCTTCTACCCGGATACGCAGCAACGACGGGCGCACATCGAAAAAGTATTGGTCGGGAAATGCGTCTTCTTCTTGGATGATGTGGACAAATTCTATGGTCTCGTTGAGTTTACGGTTGATGTCGGCTACCTTGTCACTGAACTGCATGTTATCGACTTCTCCCTCGCCTAGTGTACTCAGACACTGTTCTTTCAGCAATTGGCGGATGCAGTCGAAACCTATTTTCTGTTCGAAGTTTTGCGGATAGATCATATAAGTTCGTGTGGAAGTAGTAT
The DNA here is from genome assembly GCA_964514145.1 of uncultured Bacteroides sp. GTDB lineage: Bacteria > Bacteroidota > Bacteroidia > Bacteroidales > Bacteroidaceae > Phocaeicola_A. The sequence goes on along the minus strand of CAZEPM010000122.1, from coordinate 1,543 downwards.
GGGTTATTTTGCTTGCAAAGTTAAACGTAAGACTTTAATTCGTAAATTTCTCATCGGATTTTTGAATCTTGACAGCGCAAAAATCGTATCTTTGGCTTCATAAACATTGCGTATGTTACACATTGGACTGCTATCAGACACCCATGCTTATTGGGATGATAAATATTTGACCTATTTTGAACCTTGTGACGAGATTTGGCATGCTGGCGACATCGGATCGCCGGAGATTGCTCAACGGCTGGCAGCTTTCCGTCCGTTGCGGGCAGTGTATGGTAATATCGACGGGCAGGAGATACGTCGCATATATCCGCAGGTCAGTCGGTTCACCGTCGAAGGTGCCGACATCCTGATGAAGCACATCGGTGGTTATCCCGGGCGATACGACTCGTCTATTGTTGGAACTTTGTTGGCGTGTCCGCCCAAACTCTTTATCAGTGGGCATTCGCATATCCTGAAGGTGATGTACGACCGCACGTTAGGCATGCTCCACATCAATCCGGGGGCAGCCGGACGATACGGATTCCACAAGGTGCGTACCCTCGTGCGCTTTGTGATAGACAACGGTAAGTTTAATGATTTAGAAGTCATCGAATTGGCCGAATAAATTTGTCTATATTCCGGACGACATGCTTTCCGTAGATATAAATTCGAAAAAAACGAGAACTGGTTTCAAATGTCGGTAAAAACAACCGGAATCAGAGGCTCATGGTTTTTGGGGTAATAACTCAGTCTGAATATTGCTCATGCTGCCCCACAGACTGTAACGAGCTTCCGGATTGAGCGATTCAAGATGTCTGAGCACTTCTTTCATAGCTGCACGGTTCGATGCTGATTCATAAGGACAGTTCTTAATCTGCCTGCGGTAGCCCCTGATGATTGCCAGTTGTTGCAGGTCGGCTTCGTGCGTCAGACAAAGCGGGCGGATGATGGTCAGATCGAATTTGCGCATCACCAGTTTCGGAGGCATGCTACTAAAAGCCCCCTGAAAGGTCATGTTCATGAGTAGTGTCGTGAGAATGTCGTCCATGTGATGCCCCAGTGCCAACTTGTTGCATCCCAATTGCTGAGCCAGTGTGAAGAGAGTCTTTCGCCGGTTCCACGAGCATAAGAAACACGGCGATTTGCGCCGGTCGGTCGATGGGTCGAACGCCGTCTGCTCATGATAGAACGTCACACCCAGCCTCTCAGCATACGTCTGCAGATAGTCGATATCAGTCTGATAAGGGATGTTGGCCATGCTCACGTGAGCTGCACTCACGCGGATACGCGGCTTCCAAATGCGGGCTTGGGCAGCCAGTAGTTCGAGCAGTGCCATCGAGTCTTTTCCGCCTGATAATCCCACGAGAATGTGATCATCCTCATCGAGCAAACCATACTTTACCACGCCTTTGTTGAAATGCTGCCGGATGCGGAACATCAGTTTGTCTTCTGTAGTCAATGTTACCATAATGGATAAGGATACTTGTTGCAAAAATACGTGAATAGGTGTACAATACACTACGATTCTCTTGTTTTTTTACTCTTTGTGTCCTTGTTGTTACTT
>CAZEPM010000121.1:0-5752 GCA_964514145.1 uncultured Bacteroides sp. | reverse complement strand
ATATCGCGTTTGGGGATAAAAAACGGCTTAATCTTGTGTAGCTTTGCAAAACAATGCGTATCTTTGAACAGTTTAAACGCTTCGTTGTTTATGGATATTGTTCAAACGCTTATCGTAATAGCCGTATTCGGAATCGTGATTTATTCTAATATAAAATCGGAGAATAAAAAGAAAACGAATCGGCAGACACCTCCGCCCTATATTCCGACAGAGATTCCGGACGAAGTTATGCAAGAGTCTGTTCGCGAGGTCGTTCAGCCGTCTGGTGCAACAGAGCGTCATGTTTCGGAGAGTGTACGCAAGCCTGTTTCGGGCAAGGTTTCTTCTGTTTCCAAGCCGTCGGCAACGGTCGGTTCGGCTTCTTTGGTGCGTTTAGATAGTGTGGAAGAAGCCCGTCGCGCGTTTATCTATTCTGAGATCTTCCGTCGCAAGTACGAATAGGAATGATTGAAGGCGAAGCTTTAATCTGTCAATCATAAACCTTTAAAAACTTTTAGTAAGCACTATGGGATATCAATTTATTACGGCAGAAGAAGCTGTCGATTTTATCCAAGATGGCGACATCATCGGCCTGAGCGGGTTTACGCCGGCCGGAACGCCAAAAGCGATCACGGCGGCGCTGGCCAGGAAAGCCGAACGCCTGCATGCCGCAGGCCAGCCGTTCCAAGTGGGTATTGTTACGGGAGCTTCAACGGGAGATTCGTGTGACGGCATTTTGTCGCGTGTAGATGCCATTCGTTTCCGCACGCCTTACACGACTAATAAGGATTTCCGGAAAGCAGTCAATGCTGGAAAAATTCATTATACAGACGTTCATCTGTCGCAGGTAGCCCAACGTTTGCGCTCCGGTTTCTTCGGCCATGTGAGCACCGCTATTATCGAAGCATGCGACATTTCCGAAGACGGACGTGTTTATCTGACGGCTGCCGTAGGTATTAGTCCTACCATTGTACGCTTGGCTGACAGGGTGATTATCGAATTGAACACCGCACATAGCAAAAACATCAAGGGGTTGCACGACGTGTATGAAATGGAGCAGCCACCCTATCGTCAGCCAGTAATGATAACGAAAGCGAGTGATCGTATCGGTCTTCCTTATCTGCAAGTCGACCCCTCGAAGATCGCCGGTATCGTGGAAGTCAATCTGCCCGATGAGGCTCGTCCTTTTCATGAGCCTGACCCTATCACCGATCAGATCGGACAAAATGTGGCAGACTTTCTTGCTCACGACATGCAGAGAGGTATTATTCCCTCAACCTTCTTGCCTTTGCAGTCAGGTGTCGGCAATATCGCCAATGCTGTTTTGAGTGCATTGGGTCGGGATTCTCACATTCCTCCGTTTGAAATGTATACTGAAGTGATTCAGGATTCCGTAATTAAACTGGCCAAGGAAGGGCGCATCAAGTTTGGAAGTACGTGCTCGCTGAGTGTGACCAATAAGTGTTTGCAAGAGATTTACGATAACATGGATTTTTTCCATGACAAGCTCGTACTTCGTCCGTCGGAAATCTCCAACAGTCCGGAAGTCGTTCGCCGTTTGGGAGTCATTTCCATGAATACGGCCATCGAAGCCGATATCTATGGTAATGTGAACTCTACGCATGTTTGCGGTACGAAGATGATGAACGGCATCGGCGGCTCGGGCGACTTTACGCGAAATGCTTATATCTCGATATTCTCCTGTCCGTCGACAGCTAAAGACGGTCTGATTAGTTCCATCGTACCCATGGTTTCCCACGCAGACCACAGCGAACATTCGGTTAACGTCATTATTACCGAACAGGGAATAGCTGACTTACGCGGCAAAAGTCCGATGGAACGGATGCGTGTGATTATAGAAAACTGTGCGCATCCGGACTATAAGGAATTGTTGTGGAGTTATCTGAAAATTGCTTCCAAAGGCCATACCAGCCACTGCCTGCGCGCTGCTTTTGCCTTGCACGACACGTTCTTGCGCAAGGGAGATATGCGTCTGACAGATTGGAAAGAATATCTATAATCGGTTTTTGGTCTTTGTTGTTGCTTGTGTGTGGAGATGGTTAGGGAAGGCGATAGTCTTACTTACACAGTTCCACACATAGTTTATCTTGTAGCGCACGTGCCTGTGACGCTTTCAACGCATTCTGATTGATGATGACAAACGCTAACAGATGATTGTTGCTAGCCTGGGCATATCCGGCCAGCGAACAGACACCTTTCACCGTACCCGTTTTGGCATGGATACGGCGGTACCCAGCCGTTTTATATAATCGGTGGGCTAGTGTGCCGTCGATGCCTGCTGTCGGAAGCGCGTCGAAGAAAGTCTTGAAAATCGATTCGTTTGCGTAAGCATAGCGAAGAAAGGCGATCATCAGTTCGGGCGACACGTAGTTGTAAAGCGACACTCCGCTGCCGTCGGCAATGTTGTAGTTTTCCGGATTGTAGCCTAGTTCCCGAATGAATTCGTTAATCTGTTCAATGGCGTCTTGCGCTTTTGCCGGCCGGCTATTGGCCTGTAGGGTGGCAAGAGTATAGAAAATGGCTTCAGCCGCCAGATTGTCACTCTCTTTCAGGGCTTCCTGCAGGATGTCTTTCATGTGCCGGCTCACGAAAGTCAGTTCGTTGGCTTCGAGTGGCACGGTGGCAAGTGCGTAGTCGTTTGTGCGGATGCCGGCCTGTTGCAACCGTTCGGTCAGCAAATGCAGGAAAAAATACTCAGGATACGATAGTGGCAGACTCTTGATCGTTCGGTTGGTCACGTTGCCGCTTACGGTGATTACATTGGTCTGATCTGTCCACGAACGGGTGATGCCAAGTTTGCCGGCTGCTGGAGTGTGGCTGACCGAATGGTTGTAGAGTGTGTAGTAGCCCGAGTTCGGCGAGATGTTCACCGTTGCCGGCTCGCCGGTGAAGCCGGGTATGCAGCTTATTCGCACGCATCCCCGATTGCATGTCAGTGGCGAGAGCGATGGTTGGAAGTCGAATTGCGCATCGTCCCATGACCATCCTTCTCCGAAGTAGAGCGAGTCTTTGAGCGATACGTCGCCGTAGAGTGTTCCCGTAATCTGCCGAATGCCCAGCTTGCGTACGCCAGCAACCAATGTTTGCAGGTCGTTTTCGTTGAAAAGCATGTCGAATCCGCCTTTGACGTAGAGGTCGCCAACAAGAGTGCTATCTTTCACCGTGCCGGTGTAGTAGAGCCGTGTGTTCATGGGGTATTCAGCTCCCAAGCGATCGAGTGCGGTCACACAGGTAATGATTTTCTCTATCGAGGCCGGGCGATAGAGTTTTTTGCTCTGGTAGGTATAAACGGGGCTACCGGCGGTCAGGTCGTAGACGGCAACGCCGATTTCAGACGTTTGCAGCAGACTTGCCTGTTCTATTAGGGTTTGCAGGCGGTCGGCCAGTGGTTGGGCAAGGCCGGCCGTCAGGCAGAACAGCCAGCTGCAAATGGCGGTGAGCGCGCGTTTGCTGATGTTAGGAGGTTGTTGCGTTACGGAGTGGAATCGGAATAGTGAAATCTGCATGGTTTGTGTTGTAAATGTTTTGACAATGAAACTGGTATTGGTCGGTTTTGATCAGCGTGCCAATGAAGTCTGATCGGTGCGGTGTTCGGCTTCGGTTGACGTGGGATTCGGGTCTGCTTCGCATGCGGTAGCGCCAGAGTTTGCCGGTTTCCGGCGTCGCTGTGTGAGCTTTTCCAAAAATTCATCTTCCTTGACAGGCATGACCGACAAAAACTTTTCATCGGTGTCGTAAACAATCAGCAAGTAACTCATCAGACTGTAGCGTCCCAACCGCACGATTCGACATTTCTCTATCCGGCGAATGGCCGTTAGCGGGATGTTTTTCCGATGCGTGAAACGTCCGCGCGACACAATGAGCATGTCGTCCGTCAGCGTATACGTGGTGTGTATGATGCGTTCGATGGTAAAAACCATACACAACATCAGTATGACCACAAAGACAGGCAACTTATGCCACAGTGCGATAACACAGCCTGTCGTCAGCAGGATGAGGGCAAAATAGATACCGACGGGTATGCGGGCATGAAAAATTGGGTTCATGGATCAAACGATTTTTCAGCGTGCAAGTTACAAAATAAACCAATAAATAGGGATGAATCGTACAAGCAATGCAGCATTTTCCTATTTTTGCATAAATAAATAAGAATATGATTCGTACGTTCGACTATTTGGTAATCGGTTCGGGTATTGCCGGTATGAGTTTTGCTCTTAAAGTGGCCGAAAAAGGTAAATCCGTAGCGATTCTTTGCAAAACGGAATTAGAAGAAGCCAATACCTATTACGCACAAGGCGGCATTGCTTCTGTCACTAATCTGGCAGTGGATAATTTTGAAAAACATATCGAAGACACTCTGATTGCCGGTGATTGGATTAACGACCGCGCTGCGGTGGAAATGGTTGTCCGCAATGCGCCGGCTCAGATAGCGGAACTTATCCGTTGGGGCGTGAATTTCGACAAGAAGGAAAACGGTGAGTTTGATTTACATCGTGAGGGAGGACATTCGGAATTCCGCATCTTGCATCATAAAGACAACACCGGAGCCGAGATACAAACCAGTCTGATTAAGGCGCTTCAGGCGCATCCCAACATCACGGTGTTCAACCGTCATTTTGCCGTAGAGATTGTCACGCAACACCATTTGGGTATTATTGTCACGCGTCATACGCCCGGCATTAGGTGTTATGGAGCCTATGTGCTCAACGAAGACAGCGGCAATGTAGACACGTTCCTTTCACGCGTCACGGTGATTGCCACGGGCGGATGCGAAGCCGTTTATCGCAACACGACGAATCCGCTGGTGGCTACAGGTGATGGTATCGCAATGGTCTATCGTGCCAAAGGAGCGGTCAAAAACATGGAGTTCATCCAGTTTCATCCTACTGCACTGTTTCATCCGGGCGACCGTCCGTGTTTCCTGATAACTGAAGCCATGCGCGGATATGGCGGTGTGCTCCGGACGTTCGACGGCAAAGAGTTTATGCAGAAATATGACAAACGCCTGTCGTTGGCTCCGCGTGACATTGTCGCCCGTGCCATTGACAACGAGATAAAGCAGCGGGGTGAAGACCATGTATATCTGGATGTAACCCATAAAGAGCCTGAAGAGACGAAAAAGCATTTCCCGAACATCTATCAGAAGTGTCTCAGTATCGGCATCGACATTACGAAAGACTATATACCGGTGGCTCCGGCAGCCCACTATCTGTGTGGCGGAATCTGTGTCGACCTCAACGGACAGTCGAGCATCCGCCGTCTGTATGCACTGGGCGAATGTTCGTGTACCGGTCTGCACGGAGGCAACCGTCTGGCTTCTAATTCGCTGATCGAGGCGATTGTGTATGCCGATGTTGCCGCCCGCCATTCACTGGAGGTCATCGACCGTTATGACTTCAACACCGCTATCCCGGAATGGAACGATGAGAGCACGATTTCAAACGAAGAGCGTGTGCTCATTACGCAAAGCATGAAGGAAGTCAACCAAATCATGGAGTGCTATGTGGGCATTGTCCGGAGCGATCTTCGTCTTACGCGTGCATGGAACCGGCTTGATATCCTTTACGAAGAGACCGAACGGCTTTTCAAACGGAGTAAGGCGTCGCGCGAAATCTGTGAGTTGCGCAACATGATTAATGTGGGCTATCTGATTACGCGTCAGGCCATGGAACGCAAAGAGAGTCGAGGCTTGCACTATACGATAGATTATCCGCACAGGTAGGAGAATCATGAGAAAGAATGTTTCGTCCGG
>CAZEPM010000120.1:2265-5753 GCA_964514145.1 uncultured Bacteroides sp. | reverse complement strand
TTAGCGTGGTATTTGCTTCTATGCTTTTTTGTTTCTCTTACTTAATCTCAATTTCTTCTTTCATGTCTATCTCTTCGCCGTTATCGTCGTAAAAGATGTATTGCAGCAGAGCGAGTTGCTGATTAGGGATAATTTTGAATCCGAATCCATACTTCATTTGCCATTGTCGTTTCAGGGAAATGATGCCTTGATTGACATAGGCTGCTACGTAAGGGTGGATGTGAAGTTTAAATTTCCTGATTTCTAATTTATTGGTTAGGTAATCAATTTTGCTCTCCAGCGTATCTGTGAATAGGATAGATGGCCTGATGGTTCCTTTTCCGAAACAAGTTGGACAGGTTTCTGCGGTGTCGACGTCCATTGCCGGACGGACTCTTTGGCGTGTGATTTGCATAAGGCCAAACTTACTTAGAGGGAGGATATTGTGTTTGGCTCTGTCTTTTTGCATGTTTTGGCACATGCGTTCGTACAGCTTTTGTCGGTTTTCAGCCAGATTCATATCGATGAAGTCTACGACAATGATGCCTCCCATGTCGCGCAATCGCAATTGCCTTGCTAGTTCATCAGCTGCTCCGAGATTAACATCGAGAGCGTTTGCTTCTTGTCCATTGTTAGCTTTCGAACGGTTTCCGCTGTTGACATCGACAACGTGTAATGCTTCCGTATGTTCAATGATGAGATAGGCTCCGTTTTTGTATGAGATTGTTTTTCCAAATAATGATTTGACTTGTTTGGTGATGTCAAAGTTATCAAAAATGGGGAGTTTTCCGGTGTATCGTTTGACAATGTCAGCTTGTTCTGGTGCGATCAAAGTGACATAGTCTTTTATTTCGTGATAGGTTTTCTCATCATTTACATAGATACTCGTAAACGAGGGGCTGAACAGGTCGCGTAATAATGCGATGGCTCGGCTGGTTTCTTCGTATACAAGTTGGGGAAGTTTGCTTGATTTTTGTACGTGGGTGATTGTTTTTTCCCAGTGTTTCAGTAGGATTTTGAGTTCGGCATCGAGTTCTGCAACTCTTTTTCCTTCTGCCACCGTTCGTACGATGATGCCAAAGTTTTTTGGTTTGATGCTTTGCAGAAGTTGTTTCAGTCGTGCTCTTTCTTCGCTTGATTTGATTTTTTGCGAAACAGAAACTTTGTCATTGAATGGGATTAATACTAGGAAACGTCCTGCAAATGAGAGCTCACAGGTTAGTCTGGGGCCTTTGGTTGAGATAGGTTCTTTGACTATCTGTACCATGACTTCTTGTCCACTCTGTAGTGTTCCGGAGATGCTGCCATCTTTTTCTATGTCCGGAAAGGAGGTCGCTCTAGAAAATGGATATAATTTTTTACGATCGCTTAAAACTTGTTTGAGATATTTTTGGTAAGAGAGAAATTGAGGTCCTAAATCGAGATAGTGCAAAAAAGCATCACGCTCATAACCGACATCTACAAAACAGGCATTTAAACCTGGCATTAATTTCTTGACACGAGCCAAATAAATATTGCCTACCGAAAACGATAAATTACGGCTTTCTTTCTGGAATTCAACTAAGTTTTTGTCTTCCATCAGCGCTATAGATATCTCTTTGGGCTGGACGTCAACTACTAATTTGCTTGTCATTATTTTTAAATCTCTAGATAAATAAAACCTCTGTTTAAACAAAGAACAAACTTGAAAGAATTAAAGTATGTGCTTTCTAAGTTTGTTCCCTATTTCGATCAAAGTAGACTAAAAACATTTATTTGTTCTTATGTCTGTTCTTTCTTAGTCTTTTTTTACGTTTGTGCGTAGACATTTTGTGTCTTTTTTTCTTTTTCCCGCTTGGCATAATCTAAATATTTTACTTGGTTAATACTTCTTAGTCTCGTTATTTTTTTACCTGAATAGTGAATGTTTTAGCAGGCTTGAATGCTGGAATGTTATGTTCGGGAATAATAATAACGGTGTTTTTTGAAATGTTACGAGCGGTTTTCTGAGCTCTCTTCTTAACAATGAAACTACCAAATCCTCGAAGATATACATTTTCTTCTTTAGACAGTGAATTTTTCACAGACTCCATGAACGCTTCTACTGTGGCCAAGACTGTAGTTTTGTCTATGCCTGTCTTTTTTGAAATTTCATTTACAATATCTGCTTTAGTCATCTTGATAAATAATTTTGTTACACGTTTATCTTAATTTTTTGGTCTGCAAATATATAGCTTTTCTGGCTCTTTTAAAAATATATTTCTAACAATTTTCACAAAAACGTTCGATGCCTCTTTTTTTCTTAGCTATTTTTGTGGCGAAAAGAAGTACTAGCTATTTATGAATGGAAAATTTGCCCACGTGTTGGAAGAGTGGTATGAAACGAATCGGCGTGACCTCCCGTGGAGAAATACCACTGATCCATATCGTATATGGATATCCGAAATTATTTTGCAACAGACCCGCGTAGCGCAAGGATACAAGTATTTTATGCGGTTTGTGGAACGTTTCCCTGACGTACAAACGTTAGCTGAGGCTTCAGAGGATGAGATATTAAAGCATTGGCAGGGACTCGGATATTATTCACGAGCACGTAACTTGCACGTTGCCGCTCGTACCATAGTGGAACAAGGAGGCTGCTTCCCAAAGACTTATGCAGAGATAAGAAAGCTGAAAGGTATCGGAGACTACACCGCTGCAGCCATCTTGTCTTTCGCCTTTAATCTGCCTTATGCCGTTGTGGATGGAAATGTATACAGAGTCCTGTCCAGATGGATGGGCATCGAAACTCCGATTGATACAGCCAAAGGAAAAAAACTCTTTGCAGAATTGGCACAAGAACTCTTAGACAAAGCCCACCCGGCCATCTATAATCAGGCAATTATGGATTTTGGTGCCTTGCAATGCACTCCGCATGCACCCGACTGCATCCCCTGTCCCTTACTCGACTCATGTGTAGCCAATGCGAAAAAAACTGTAAACAAACTCCCGGTAAAAGCACATAAGACACAAACAACAAACCGATTCTTCCATTATATATATGTAAACGCAGGAGACTACACCTACATACACAAACGTTCCTCCAACGATATCTGGAAAAGCCTGTATGAGATTCCGCTGATCGAAAGCCCGGAAGAATGGACTGACGCACAGCTGTACGATGAACTCTTGTCACGACGTTGGATCGCAGCGCAAGACCAGCATACCTTCCGCACTCTCCGGAAAAAGGTCAAACACGTTTTGTCTCATCAGATCATCTATGCGAACCTCTATGAAGTGATTTTGCCGGACGACACAAACTCCTTTACCGATTTTCAGCGGATACGGGTGGAGGAGATGGAACGATATGCCGTTCCTCGGTTAGTCTCGCAACTGATCTCCCAATTGCTGGAGACGCACCTGTCAGGCACCCAATCCAAATAGAAGCCCGCCATCTTTTTAATCCCATTCCCCGTCCGTTCTCATCTCATCGCGCGCTCCCTCCGGAGGCCGCCCGGGAAAGGGTACGACCTTTGGCAGGAAAAGGTACG
>CAZEPM010000120.1:0-2165 GCA_964514145.1 uncultured Bacteroides sp. | reverse complement strand
CGAGGGAATACCGGTTTTGTGTGTGGATGATTCTTTCAAAATATCGTATTTTCTTTATCTATTCATCGATTTTCTGTCTATATTTGTTAATCGAAAATGAGATTAATCAGATAAGTGTATGAAAAAGATAAGAAATCCTTGGTTGCATAAGGAGGGTTATTGTTGTTTTGGATGTTCACCGGATAATCCTTTCGGGCTGAAGATGGAATTTTATGAAGAAGGGGATGAGGTCATCAGTGTTTGGAAGCCTCGTACGGAATTTCAGGGCTGGATAGATACCTTGCATGGTGGTATTCAGGCTGTTCTTCTTGATGAAATATGTGCATGGACTATTTTATGTAAATTGAAGACGGCAGGGGTTACTTCGAAAATGGAGATTAAATACATGAAACCTGTATTGACAACCGATGAACATTTGACTTTACGTGCCCGTATAGTGGAGGTTAAGCGAAATATCGTGTGTGTGGACGCAGCGATTTACAATCAGACTGACGAGGTGTGTACACGGTCCCAATGTACCTATTTTACGTTTTCGAAAGAGAAGGCGGCCGAGATGGGGCTTTAGACTTCAGTATGTAGAAAACGCACTCTCCGTTCTTGACCGAAAGACTCCGTTTCCCGTTGTTTACCAATAGTTCTGAATATAAATAAGGGAGTGGACATCAATCTCTTGTCGAATGCCTTCTTCTCTTCTGTATGGTAGCAGAAGAAAATTTCTTCATAATTCAACATCCATGATTTCTCTTCCAAATGACTTCATTTTTTTGGTGCCAACAAAATTATGTAAAAAAGATGTAATCCTTCTCTATATCTGTTTTTTTACTATGTCTGTCATTCTGTGTGATTCCAGACTAAACTTCTGATAGTCAGTGATAATATTCAAAATCGCCTTGTTCTGTTTTTTTTGTCCTATCATTTTATAGTTAAAAAATATAAAACATATTGTTGATGTTTGTGTGAATAAAAAGATTATTCTATTTTTGCAATGAAAACGAAAATGTAATAATTGCAATATTGAAAAATATGGAATCATCTATTGTCTATAACAATCTGTTGCGGTATAAGATAAGACCGTCGGCACAGCGGATGGCTATCATGGATTATATGATGACTCATGCGACTCATCCGACAGTGGATGAAATTTATAATGAATTAAGTCCGAAATATCCGACGCTTTCGCGCACGACGATATATAATACATTGAAATTGTTTGTCGAACATGGAGCGGTAACGATGTTGACGATTGATGACCGGAGTGCTAATTTTGACGGCGACATGCGTCCGCATGCTCATTTTCTTTGTAAAAAATGCAGCAAAATCTATGACGTTTTTTCAGGAATGGATTATGTTGACATGGTGGGACAGTGTATTGACGGAAATGAAATTTCGGAAGTACATCAATATTATAAAGGTATATGTAAAAATTGCATGTGATTTTCAGACGAATATATTGACTAACTAACTATATTTTTTATTGACTGATTAAAAATGTTTTCTTATGAAAAAGTTTATTTGTACTGTATGTGGTTACATTGCCGAAGGTGAAACAGCTCCGGCACAATGTCCGATGTGTAAAGCTCCAGCTTCAAAATTCCAGGAAATGAGTGGAACTTCATTGGAATTTGTAGCAGAACATACGATTGGAGTAGCTAAAGGTTGCGATGAAGAAATGATCAGTGATTTGAATGCTCATTTTAACGGTGAATGCACAGAAGTCGGAATGTATTTAGCTATGAGTCGTCAAGCAGACCGTGAGGGCTATCCGGAAATTGCAGAAGCATTTAAGCGTTATGCTTGGGAAGAAGCTGAACATGCTGCTAAATTTGCTGAATTATTGGGAGATTGTGTATGGGATACCAAAACTAATTTGGAAAAACGCATGAATGCCGAGAGCGGTGCGTGTGCGGATAAAACACGTATTGCAAAACGTGCAAAGGAACTGAATTTGGACGCTATTCATGATACCGTTCATGAAATGGCTCGTGACGAAGCTCGTCATGGAAAGGGTTTTGAAGGATTGTATAATAGATACTTCAAAAAATAATTTAGGGTCTTAAATGGCTGATTGATGGAAAATAGAGGATACTTCAAAGAGGTGATTTCGATATGATCGCCAGGTAATGGACGGTTAATATTAATAACTATTTTCTGAGATTGGAATGAAG
>CAZEPM010000119.1:0-5920 GCA_964514145.1 uncultured Bacteroides sp. | reverse complement strand
GGCATGAAAAGGTTGATGCAGGCTGTTTGAGAACTTATTGCATGATAGGCAAATTTATGGGGCTTATTATGTAAGAATCATCTTGTTACATTTTCTCCAGCAACGGTATTATCGGCTTTACAGGATTTTCGGGAGAGTGGTCTCATCTGGAAAAATAGTATCATATTTATGCCCTCTGCATAAACCTCTATGCGCATGGTGATGTTTTTACGCTTCTAGTTTATAATGTGGAAATAAATTGCTTCTTGTTCCGAGGTTTATTTGCTCGGAAGATAGTACCTCACACCTTTAATAGTTTTTCCCATTTTGTATTATTCCACATGTTCCTTTGTGTCATTGATAAAATCTGCATCCCAATTGCCATGACCGCCTCCAATCCACTTACCGGTATATACCCAGTTTTCATAATAATATAGCCACTCTATAGTCCAATGAAAAATCGTGTTAGCAATAAGCATTGTACTATTCCATTCACCATGGCGTGGATTAAATAAACATAAACGCTGTCTTTTAGTATCATATGTGTGAGGCAGTTTTTTTGCTCCTTCTGCTAGTTGTAAAGGCTTAGGTGATACCACATATACTTGAGGGAAAAACGGCTCATTGTATTCCATCTTCAATGTATATGTATCACTTAAGGCTGTAGGGGTTAAATTGAAAAGCCATGTGAATCCATGTGGTCTTATGCTCCATCGTGAATTATCAATATTATATTGGCTTTTCAATACTGCTACCTGTTGTATAGCTGTGAAGCGTTTATTTCTTACCATAGAAAGTGTTTTTGGCGTTTAACGTTTTACCAATACCGCCCAATGTTCCACTCGCCGCTACTTTAACACCCCCGTTAGTTGCAGAGGTTTTATGCTGTTCAGCTAGTAAATTGAACAAGTTTTTGGAGAAGGTATTACCAAATGAACGTCCCACATTTTCTCTTAACTCTAATCCTGTTGAACTAATAATACTGTTTACGTCGAATTTAACCTGTCTCAGCCATTTAAAGAAGTTTTCTTTTCTTTTAGGGTGTGTCGGCCACTTATCTGCAAAATTCTCCTCTGGATTGGTTGGATTACTGATAACGTAATTACCTGATAGATCTTTTGTTATATAGTTTCCCATTGTGGATATAACATTTGCAAGACCTTCTATAAGCGAATCTTCCCCTTTGTATGCCCTTGCCGCTATAGTTGTAATGATGATAGAAATCGGTTTATCTTCATCTTCTTTGAACATTATGTCACGATGTCGTTTAAGAATTTGCACAATTCTTTGCAAAACAGATTTGTCCTTGATATATTTACCAATGGGCATAATGGCTTCTGTAATATTTTCTCTTTTTTCTGTACTATATTTACAGCGATCTGCAAACCACATAGCATAGCCATCAGGGTTACTTTTCAGCCAATTAAATATAAGAATGCTATTGTCGTAATTTGGAGCTCTATTGTCTGTAATTCGAATGGCTATATTATCCAGTTTGATTGACGAGAAAGATTTGCTCCTATATAATTCCATATTAGAATTGAACATGGAATCAGCAACACAAGGCAAGATATCCATATGGTAGCGTTCCTTTACATTATCAGAGTCTTGACGATATAGTAGGGTCCAACATCGGCGACCTTCTTTATTATCAAGCATATCGCGGTAGACACCATGAGTTTTCAAGCGATGTCCGACCATTTGCTTGATATGTTTCTGCGTCCAGTTTGGATGTTTCTCAATTAAACGATACACCAAGTCTATATCAAGATCCCCATCCTCAGAGATAGGCTGGATGATAGTTCCTAACCTTAAAGAACCTTGTGGTGTAACAACTGGATGATAGTCCTTGAAATTCGGATCATCCTCCAAGTATTTTCCCACTGCATTATAACTTCTTGTGAGGTTATTAAACTGGGTTTCAGTAATATCAAGATTCTCTGCTACATTAAGGAATAATTTGTTAAGTTCCCTTTTCTTCTCAAAAGATAACGTCTCTATCATTGTTTCTTATTCTCGATTGTTAATGCTAATTTATCAATATTATCTACTTGTTTGTCCAAGTCGTATATCTTTAATGGGCTATTTGCTTTCTGCATCCAGACCCTGCCGAACTCAATGGCACAAGCAACTGGTACGGAAAGATAAAGGTGCAAGGGTTGATTGTTGGAAGCCTTGGTTATGTCGTCCAAAAGCGATTCAACCTGTCGTCCGAAATCATATAATTGCTTCTTTGACCTTAAAAATTCAGGATTAGGCGTATCAATAGTCATCTCCCATATACTTGCACCAAGGTTATGTTTCTTTATTCTTTCTGCAATAGGGAAACTCAATGATAGAATCAATATAGGTTTCAAACGAGGATCTTCAGGTCTATTGATAATATAGTCTGTATGTATATCCTCCTGTAACCATTTCCAGCCACCAGAACGTTGTTTCTGATAAACAACAACTTCGTGTTTGTTATTTAACATCGTTCCAAGCTTAACTAGTAAAGGTATAGGAGCGAATCCAAAGAGAGCGATACGCTTATATTCCCATCTGTCAATCTTGTCTAGAATCTTATCCTTGCAGTTATATTCAAGGTTTTCAACTTCTCTTTTCCAATACTTATCCCATTCTTTTGCAGCAGACCAATTACCTCCCAAATCTATGGGCATATCATTTACTGGATAAAAGTCTGGCAACAATGCATCTTGAATTTGAGGAAAGGAAAAATCAGGCTGATGGTTTCCAATTTTTGCACCATATGTAACTGCATGAGCTTGCAAATCCTCACCTAATGAAGTTAGTCTAGCGATTCGGTCTTCGTGCCTTTTCTTCATATCAAAAAGCATCTCAGCTGTATACTTATTTTTCCCTTCACTATCTATATACTTGTGACATTCAGGACACATCAGCATAATGTTTTTAGGATCCTTTGCCAATGCTTTGGACAAATCTTTATCTCCACGAGGCCCATTTTCTGAATCGCCGATAATATGTGCCAATTCAGAAATCTTACATTTGTCCAATGTAACGCCATGTTTATATAAGGGTTTATTACACCCCTTAAATTCGCATCGTCCAGCAGCTTTCCACCAGACTTCGTGCTGTACATTTTTGGGAATATATGTTTTACTCATGATTGATAATTAACAACTTACATAATTATAAAAATTACAGAAAAACTGTCAGTCATATACATGTGTCAATGTAATGATTGGTAATAACTATGACCAAATGGCATAGGTTAATTGTTACCACTATCAAGTAGGTTATCCTTAGCCATTGTTCTTGCTTCTTCGAACTTCTGTTTCATAGTAGGATTACCTCTCGTGAGTTTTTTGATAGACAAGTCTTCCGTATCATTGCTTGCTAATCTAAGGTAGTTTTCAGAACTTAACAAATTATCCTTCATCTTCTGAAGTGATTTTATTGTCTTGTCGATTTCCTCAATAGCCTTGTTGAACTTATCGCTTGCACGTTGATAGTGGTTACCAAATTTATTTCTGAAGTCATTCAACTTGTTCTCAAAGTTGGTAACATCAATACTTTGTTGTCTTGCCATAATGAGCTCGCGTTGATATTCAACGCTCTTCTTTGAGGCTTGCGTTAATAGTGAAATCAAAGGCATGAAGAACTGAGGACGAACAACAAACATCTTGGGATAACGATAGGAGACATCAACAATACCCTCATTATAAAAATCATTGTCAGGTTCCAACAATGATACAAGAACCGCATACTCACAATTTTTATCACGCCTGTCCTTATCTAGCTTGGTAAAAAAATCTTCATTCTTGTGCTTGGTTGCTGTTTCATCCATTTCGTTCTTCATTTCGAACATGATTGATATGTATTCAAGACCATCTGCGTAATCACGGAAAATGAAATCACCTTTACTGCCATGACTGGCATCGTTGTCCTTGTCGAAATAAGCATTGGGAAACATGCTTGTGCGAACACGGTTAAACTCATTGTTGCAATGAACCTCTAATGATTCACCGATCATTTTTGTTGACAACTTCGCTTTAAGGTCTTTATAATAGTCTACCAGTTCTTGCTTTTGCTTAAGTTGACGTTCATAGTCCTCCTTGATGTTTGTTTCACGGATTGTTGCTTCTTTCTTAGCTACATCAATCTGGCTACGTAGTTCAATAAGCGTGTTTTCTTTTTCTTGAATGATGTCCTTTGCCTTATTCTGTTCTTCAAGTACAGCAACGCGAACCTTATTTTCATTCTGTTCAATAACAGATTTCAACTTAGCAATTTCTTCGTTAGCCTTAGATCGTTCTGCACTAATCTCCAGTTGTTTAGTTTTGTCGAAAGTATCCA
Organism: uncultured Bacteroides sp.; assembly: GCA_964514145.1. Lineage (GTDB taxonomy): Bacteria > Bacteroidota > Bacteroidia > Bacteroidales > Bacteroidaceae > Phocaeicola_A. The sequence continues at coordinate 1,624 of CAZEPM010000119.1, read as the reverse complement.
ATTGGGCCTTGAGTTTAACGATTTCATTATTCTTTTGGGAAAGTTCTACATCTTTAGCATTCAGTTTACCCTGAAAGTCATGAGAAAGTCTAAGTGATTCAGCTTCTTGCTTTACTTCATTCTGCTTTTGAATCTCGGCAAGACGAGCTTTAATCTCAGCATCAAATTCCTGAGTTTTAACCTGGCTTAAGATTGAAGCGTAATCTGCTTCATCAACTGAAAAAACACTACCACAATGTGGACATTTTAATTCTTTCATACACTGAAACTTGTTAATATATAAAACATCAAATTATCTGATTTCAAAGTAATATATCATCTATGCATCCTTTTTGCATAGTAAGAAAAAGTTTATGCCAATTGCTATGGATATCTTCAGTTCAAGTTCGTATAGTTCCTTTGGTGTCAGCAACATGATTCCTTGCCGAGGAGTTTTATCATCAGCTTCATATACTGGTTCATGGCATTTCTTGTTCAAGCAATACTTACATCTAAGCGGACAGCCAATGAGAGTCACCAAAGTGGTTATACCTGAACAATCAGTTCCCTTTCTTAACCTGCTTATGACAAGCACCGAGCCCCTTTTATGACGCCTAGATGTCATTTATCTATTCTTTCAGTAGTTTGAAATCTATTTGATATCTATAAAAGTCAATGTTTGGACAGACAGATAATGCTCTTTTCAAACGATTGTCAGCCTCTAACCCGATAATCAAACCTCTTACCTGTTGATCTTTTTCAAGTAGTTCATCTTGAACATATCCCATATATCTTTGAATTTGTCCTATGACTACATCTGATGCCCTTCCTCGTTTGAGTTCAATAACAAGCATTGTTTTCTTGTCTTTGCTGATGGCTAAAATATCAATCGGACCTGTATCGGTGAGATATTGCTGACCGACTAAATCTCCATCTTCTTCGTATATGTCATATTTCTTACCGAGTTCGGTACATTTCCAATTCTTGACTAAAAAATCTTCAAGGTGTTTTTCCAAAGCAAATTCAGAAGCGTCTTCTATATCTGGTGTTGTAGCCACAACTGTCGCAGGAGATTGCTTGTTTATGAAACTTTCAATCTCCTCATGGTATGAGGATATATCACAGCAAGTACCAATAGCACCGGTTGAATGCTGTAATTGTTCACTCATTTCCGAACGCTGGATGACGACTGGTAGCCATTCAACTTTTCGTCGGTGTGGAAGTAGTTCACCCTGTTTGTAGAAATAATTGCTCACAATCTTTCCTACATAATACTCTCCTTTGCCGTTAGGTGATAAAACAATATCATCTATTTGTAACCCCTTGCAAACTGTCCATAAATTACCGCAAGCTAATCCTGCCGCAACTTTTGTTTTTTCAGGGTGTGTTTTTAACCAAACAGGGATGTATGCCTTGTTAAAGTCACGCCAATCCTCGTGGAGATTATTTGTGAGATCCTCTTCATTTAGAAAGTTCACACCTATAAACCCTTCAGATTTACATTGTTCGGCATAGCATCCAGCTTTGCCTAACATTATTCTATTGTACTTTTTACTCATAGCCATTTTATAATTTTCCTGCACTTTCCAAGTCGGTAATATTATTGCCAACTACATAAAGGTACATTGATGTGACCACTTTCAGG
>CAZEPM010000118.1:0-5932 GCA_964514145.1 uncultured Bacteroides sp. | reverse complement strand
TTTATACAGAATAAGAAACAGGGCCTGTGATTATCAGTGCCCTAAAATCTTATTCGATATAATGTCTATTATTGATTTCGCAAATCTACATAAACTCAAAGAAATAACAATCTTACTTTAATACCGAGAGCGCTTCTTTGATGCGACGCATGGCTTCGATAATGTTTTCATCGGATGTTGCATAACTCATGCGGATACACTCAGGAGCTCCAAAAGCACCGCCACTCACACAAGCTACGTGAGCCGCTTCGAGCAGATACATCGTCAGGTCGGAAGCATTGTTGATAGTGTGGCCGCCTGCTGATTTTCCGAAATAAGCGTCACATTTGGGAAATACATAGAATGCGCCTTGCGGAACATTTACTTCAAATCCAGAGATGTCCTTAATCAGTTTTACGATAAGGTCACGACGACGTTCAAAGGCTTGACGCATTTTTTCAACCTCGTCTTGCGGACCGGTATAGGCTGCTTCTGCCGCTTTTTGTGATACGGAGCACGGACCGGAGGTGTATTGTCCTTGTAGCTTGTTGCAAGCCTTGATAATCCATTCGGGACCGGCAGCGAAACCGATTCTCCATCCAGTCATGGCATATGCTTTGGATACCCCGTTGATAATAATTACTTGGTCACGAATTTCAGGGAACTGGGCAATGCTTTCATGTTTGCCTATATAATTGATATGCTCGTAAATTTCATCGGCAATAACATAGACATGAGGATACTTCATCAAAACGTTTGCCAATCCTTTCAGTTCTTCTTTTGTATAGACCGAACCCGTTGGGTTAGAAGGAGAGCATAAAATTAAGGCCTTAGTCTTCGGGGTAATGGCCGCTTCAAGCTGATCTGGTGTGATTTTGAAGTCTTGTTCAATGCCGGCACGGACAATGACCGGTGTGCCATCGGCCAACTTCACCATCTCTGGATAACTCACCCAATACGGTGCCGGCACGATAACTTCATCTTCGGCACCTACCAAAGTCATGATGACATTACACACGCATTGTTTTGCTCCATTAGAACAACAGATTTGATTGGCTGTGAAGTAACCTAAACCATTTTCGTTTCTCAGTTTGTTTACAATGGCGTTGCGCAATGCCGGATAGCCGGCAACAGGAGAATAGCGTGAATAGTTCTCGTCTATAGCCTTTTTGGCAGCTTCTTTAATATGAACCGGCGTGTTGAAGTCCGGTTCTCCTACACTCAGATTAATAACGTCTACACCCTGTGCTTTAAGTTCATTGCTTTTTTGTGACATAGCCAACGTTTCCGATGGTGAAAGTCGGTTTAACCGATCAGATAATTGATTCATAATGATCTGTTTTTATATTTGATTGATTATAATAAAATGCTTTAGTTATCGTCTGTTACCCATAAACCGAAGTAAAAAGAGGAACAAATTGATGAAATCCAAATAGAGAGTCAACGAAGCCAATACCGCTAATTTCTTTGTGGAGTCGTTGACTTGCATCCCTTCGGCGGTGAGCAGATTCTTGATTTTCTGAGTATCGTATGCTGTCAGGGCGACAAAAATCAATACACCCACAACTGAAACAATAAGACTCATTGTACTGCTATGCAAGAACAGGTTGACCAGTCCGGCAATAATCAGTCCGATGATTCCCATCAGACAGATGTTCCCGAGTTTAGTTAAATCGCGCTTTGTTACATAGCCATATATGCACATCACTCCGAAGGTTCCGGCTGTGACGAAAAACGTTGACGCGATAGATTCGGCTGTGTAGAGTAAGAAGATGCTCGAAAAGACCAGTCCGTTGAGCAGTGAATAAACAATAAACAGACAGGTGGCCGTAGTGAATGATATATGCTGAATACGTGCACTCAGATAAAACACCAAAGCCAATTCTGCAATAATCAAAATAAAAAATGTAATTTTACTTCCATAGATAAGATTTATCAGGCTGGGAGAGTCTGCAGCCAGCATTGCCATGAAACCGGTTATAACCAAAGCCATGGCCATCCATAGATAAACTTGGCGGAACAATGATAACTGTGCGGCTTTTTCATATGTTCTACTGATGGGTGATGATATATTCTCCATATGTCAAATGTAATGTGAGTTATTTATTATTAAAATGTAACGTGTGACCCATACGGTCTTTCTTTGTATGCAAATAACGTTCGTTGTACGGATTGGGAGTAACCTCAATCGGAACAATCTCTGTAATTTCCAGTCCGTAAGCTTCCAATCCTACGCGCTTAACCGGATTATTGGTTAATAGTTTCATCTTCCTGATACCGATTTCGCGTAAAATCTGTGCACCTACACCATAGTCCCGTTCGTCGGCTTTATGTCCCAAACAGATATTGGCATCAACCGTGTCCATACCGTTTTCCTGCAGTTTGTAAGCTTTCATTTTTTCCATGAGTCCGATGCCACGTCCCTCTTGGATGAGATATACTACAACGCCCTTACCTACAGTCTCAATCATTTTGAGCGAACGATGAAGCTGCTCTCCGCAGTCGCAACGACACGATCCGAAAATGTCTCCGGTGGCACAAGAAGAATGCACCCGCACCAATATAGGTTCGTCTTTTTCCCATTTACCTTTAATAATCGCGATATGTTCCAGTCCGTTGCTTTTCTGTCGGAAAGGGATTAAATGAAAATGGCCGTATTCAGTAGGCAAGTCTACCTCCACCCCCTTTTCGACGATTGATTCTTCCTGCAGACGATATGCAATAAGATCAGCTATAGAGATGAGTTTAAATCCATATTTGTCAGCAAAGCGCCGAAGTTCCGGCAGGCGTGCCATTGTTCCGTCTTCGTTCATGATTTCCATCAGTGCTGCAGCCGGATAGAGACCGGCCAAACGTGTGAGGTCAATACTCGCTTCGGTATGTCCGGCACGACGCAACACACCTTTTTCTTGCGCATATAACGGATTGACATGTCCCGGACGACCAAATGTTTCCGGTTTCGATTGCGGATCAGCCAACGCCCGAATGGTCGCAGCCCGATCCGCTGCAGAGACTCCAGTAGTGCAACCTTCCAGTTTGTCGATGGTGACGGTAAACGGAGTACCTAACACAGACGTATTTTCATCTACCTGATGCGGCAAATCCAATTCACGGCAACGTGTCATCGTGATGGGTGCGCACAACACTCCCCTTGCGTATTTCAGCATAAAGTTTACCTTTTCCGGAGTAATCTTTTCTGCTGCAACAATGATGTCACCCTCATTTTCACGGTCTTCATCGTCAACCACAACAACAAATTTTCCTTCACGAAAATCTGCGATTGCCTCTTCTATCGTGTCGAGTTTGATTGTTTCCATATTTACAGATTATTTAAATTCATAGATGCGATTTCTCGTTGAATATTGCGACTAGTAGTAATGATTTGCTGCAAATCGGTATGTAACCGTCTAGTAAAAAACCATACGCGAAAATAAAAAATAAGTCCGACAGGAACAACCAATCCCGTCAGCATGTTGAGCCAGCGATTGTGAAACGGGCTTTTATGTGCGTCGGTTGTCAGAACCGGATATTTTTCCATCTCAAACAAGATTCGTGAATCTTTGGTGTTAGACAACATATCAAGAAATTCTTCCAGTTGCTCGCTCAGTTCATAGATTCGTGTATCTTGTTCGTTGTTTGTGAACAGACGCAGGTAATTGGGAGTTTTGTTCAGTTTATGTGCCTGCATGTATTGTTCGCAAGTCTGGCACATTTCGTCGAGTGTCTGAGACACATGCAAATAGTCCGGATCTTCAATAATAACCTCTTTCTTGAAATAATGACGAGCGATGCGGATACCGAATATCTTTCGTATAACAGACATGTAAACATCCGCATTAAACACAGCCGAATCTTTGTTTGCTTTGTAGGTAAAGAAAGCTCCGACAGGAGCAGTAACCATCGTACTGATCCATGTGCCGAACCACATTTCCCAGCTACCATTCTTTGCCGCTCGCTCTCCCATACTGTTGATAACAAAGTATATGATAAAGATAATTACGGAGATAACCACGGGCATACCCAATCCGCCCTTTCGGATAATGGCTCCCAAAGGGGCACCAATGAAAAAGAAGATGATGCAAGCCAGCGAGAGCGTGATTTTTTTATGCCATTCCACTTGGTGACGGCGGATGGAGGTGTTACCATCATTTATCGTGTAACTCTTGATGTTGGCATCGTTGTTGGCCGATTCCACTTTCTGCTTCGCATCTTTCATCACTTTGGCTTGCGTTACCCGACTTGATACAGCCAGCAGACTGTCAAGATTGAGCGAGGTCAGACGCGATTCCTTTAATGCCACAGAGTCTGCCTCCGTCAAGTCAGTCACTCGCAAGCTACGGTTCATGGCCTCTTTATAATAGACGCGCCCGATACTGTCATAGCGATGAGTCAACGAGTCGATGCTAGCGCTTATTTCTATCATGTTCTTGCTGGGAGCCTGTTCGTTTAGGAAACTTCCGTCCTGCATGTCGAAATTCGAGTTAAATTCAATGAGGGTATGTTTCTGGCTGAACGACTCTCGTCGGTAAGGAATGTTTTGTGATCGGGCAACTGCTTGCTGTTGACGCAAATTCTCGAACTGTTCACCATTATACAAGTGAAGGAAAATATGTTGTTTGTCTGCCGTTGTTTCCAGTCTGCCGGAATCCGCAACAATGATATGGGCATTCTCAAATCCGTCAGAGAAGTTGTATATCATGACATTGTAGAGCATACCCGTTTCTTTGTTTTTCTTCTTGATATACAGATTGTAGCTCACCTTCTGTTGTCCGCCTTCGCCCAACTGATAAAACGAACCTTCCGGGATGTCCACCTCGGGTGATTTTTGTTTGATGGAATAGAGTAACGTATAGAGTTTGACCATTGCGTTAGGGCCGGTCACATTCTGGAAGTAAAACGACAGGATGGCGACAAAAGTCATAAAAATAATCAGCGGACGCATGACCTTGGTCAACGGAATGCCTGCCGCCTTCATTGCCAGCAGTTCGAAACGCTCTCCGAAGTTGCCGAACGTGATAAGCGAAGCCAGCAATACGGCCAACGGAGCGGATGTTGGCCACAAACTCAGTGCCGAGTAATAAAAAAACTTGGCCAACACGACAAGATCCAGTCCCTTCCCTACCAGCTCGTCAACATTCTTCCAAAGGAACTGCATCATGAAGATGAAAAGACAGATGAAAGAAGTTCCGACAAAAAGCAGAGTGAAACTTTTGACGACGAATATATCCAGTTTTCTTATGCGCAGCATTTCTAATTTCCAATCTGAATTTGGACTGCAAAATTAATACAAACTACAGACAAGCATTTGATGTTTTGAGCATTTTTATGGAATTACACTCCGTAGGCACGTCGCAAGGCTTCTATCTGCATATTCCACAGATCCCGTTGATCGTCTTCCTCATCCTTGTCTGCAAAGTCCGTGATTTCCAACAACAGATCGTTAGTCAGCTCGCTCTGACTGATACGTAATTCGAAATAGGTACCGGGGTCTTCGTCAGTCCATCGGAAACGAACGCACCTTCTGCTGCTCAGACTGACGATGTCGGCTTCGCGAACCTCCGTCTTTCCCCAACAAAACGTGCAGTGTCGCCGGTCGATCTCCACCCTGTCCGCAAACCATGTCTGCAGTCCGGCAGCCGTACTGATTGCGTTCCACACGACCGCGCCGGAGGCGGATGACAAGACGTATTGCAAGTGTATCTTCTGTTTGCCCATTGATTCTTGATTGTGATTCTGCTGATTTGCCGGCAATATAAACAGAGTTTTACAGATAGAGAAATATTTGCTCTGTTTTTTACAAGGCAACCGTGACCTTCTGTTCTTCAACCGTCTCAGGAAAACGGAACGGAACCGTCCGCTCCGGCCTTGCTCCCGTCAGGCAACCTCGATGGCCTGCGGCAATCCGGGCAGACAGTCCCGTTCTCCTGTTCAAAGGTCGCCCTCGCTTCCGCCG
>CAZEPM010000117.1:0-5941 GCA_964514145.1 uncultured Bacteroides sp. | reverse complement strand
GCATAAGATTCGCTTAACAGTTTGGATCATTGACTTTATGCAAAAACTTCAGATCGCTCAAGTAGGCAATTATCTCACCGGCATCTACCGTCTGACCTGTTTGGTACACAATTCTACGACACGTCCCATATATAATAAATTCTCCCACTCTCAAACCCAACATACACTTATACATTTATCATTACAAAGTTTCTTCTCCTTTCAACACGGGCAAAGACCAATGGAATTTCACAGCTAAAATGCGTACTATAAACACACTCGACCCGCTAATAATCTCAACCCATATCAATTCTAATCCCATCCATTTACACAAACCATATATCAAACCACCAATCACACAGGCCATAGCATAAATCTCCTTACGAAATATCAATGGCACTTCATTGATAAATACGTCACGGATAACCCCACCGGCCGATCCTGTAATTGTTCCCATTACGATTGCTACCCATAACGGGAAACCACACATCAATGTTTTTTCCACACCAACCATAGTAAACAACGCCAAACCTATAGAATCAAACAAAAAGAATGTGTTCTGTTGACGAATGAGAAACTTTCCAAAAAGAATGACACTGACCAAGGCCAGTGCGGAACAACTCAGATAAATGGAATCCGTCATCCAAAAAGGAGTAAGATTGAGCATCACATCACGAATTGTTCCGCCGCCAATAGCCGTGACTACACCTACCACGTATGCGCCAAACCAATCAAAACGCTTAGCAGAAGCAAGACGAATACCGCTAATGGCAAAAGCAAAAGTTCCGATAAACTCTAATAACTGCATAAAGGTAGGCATATAAGTCATAGTCGTAATTTGTCGTTTTTTTAACGCATTCCGAGAGTAGCTACATTATTCACTACATTACCTTTTAGATAAGACCTCAAATTGTTTTCCGCTACTTGCATCAGGCGTTTACGCGCTTCAAGTGTAGCCCATGCAATATGGGGAGTAATAAAACAGTTACGTGCAGTCAGTAAGGGATTATCGGCACGCGGCGGTTCTTGCGATAAAACATCGAGTCCGGCAGCATAAAGCACACCACGATTGAGGGCATCAGCCAAATCGGCTTCATTTATGAGCTGTCCACGAGCCGTATTGATTAAAATAGAAGAAGGTTTCATCAAACTCAACAAACGAGCATTGACCATACCTTCCATACCGGGTTTAAGCGGACAATGGAGCGTAACGATATCACAACAACTGAAAAGTGTATCTAAGTCCATTTGCACAATACCAGTCGGGAATCGCACTAACGGCCTTGACAAGGTTACGTACACTTCCATTGAAAAAGCTTTAGCTATACGGGCAACAGTCTTGCCTATATTCCCATAACCCACAATACCGATTCTCTTTCCGGCCAGTTCTGTCAAAGAACCATCCCAATAAGCAAAGTCCGAATGGTTGCTCCAGCGTCCCTGACGATTTTCGTTGGCATAGTGATCTACACGCTGAACAATATTAAGCACATGCGCAAAAACCATCTGTGCAACCGATTCTGTGCTATAGGATGGAATATTAGTAACCACAATGTTATGTTTATAGGCTGCCTGAATGTCTACCACATCATATCCTGTAGCCAAAACACCGATATAGCGTAATGAATGGAGCTTTTGGATTGTCTCAGCATCTAATATCGTCTTATTCGTAAATAGTATTTCTGAGTCCTTTGCTCGTTCTAACACTTGTGAAGGCATCGTCCGATCATACACTACACACTCACCCAACGCTTCTATTCCACTCCAAGAGAGATCTCCCGGATTTAAACAATACCCGTCTAAGATTACTATTTTCATTATTCGATGTTATTATTATTATTATGATACTTATTTCCCCATAATTTCGTCATTCGCTCATGCAGTTTTACTTCTGCCGCATTTTCCTGCGCATTCCAAAGTCGCACATCTCTCAACTCATCCGGCATATACTGCTGACGCACAAAATGTCCCTCATAATCATGAGCATACTTATAATCATGCCCATATCCGAGTTGAGCCATTAATTTAGTAGGCGCATTGCGTAAATGCAATGGCACAGGCTGATTCCCTGTTTTTTTCACCAACTCTATTGCAGCATTAATACCCATATAAGCCGAATTACTTTTAGGACTAGTAGCCAAATAGACAGTCACCTCTGCCAATGGAATACGTCCCTCCGGCCATCCTATTTTCACAACTGCTTCAAAAGCAGCGTTGGCCAACAACAACGCATTGGGATTCGCCAGCCCAATATCTTCTGCAGCTGATATCAACAAACGACGAGCTATGAACTTAGGGTCTTCCCCACCTTCAATCATCCGTGCCAACCAATATAAAGCGGCATCCGGATCACTGCCTCGTATAGACTTGATATAAGCAGATATGATGTCATAATGCATCTCGCCATCCTTATCATAAGCCAACGGATTTTGCTGTAGCCTATCCACAACCTTCTGATCCGTAACAACTACGGTTTCCTCATTGTCGGCTTCTACCACCAACTCTAATATGTTAAGCAACTTGCGCGCATCTCCACCTGAATAACGCAACATCGCATTGGTTTCTCGCAATTCAATCTTTCGTTTTATTAACTCAACATCGTATTTTATGGCACATTGAAGAAGTTCCAATAATTCGTCTTTTTCTAAAGATTTAAGCACATAAACCTGACAGCGTGAAAGTAACGGACGAATCACTTCGAATGACGGATTTTCGGTCGTCGCACCAATCAATGTAATAATTCCCTTTTCCACAGCCCCCAACAAAGAATCTTGCTGCGACTTGCTGAAACGATGAATCTCGTCAATAAATAAAATTGGACTAGCTTGTGAGAAAAAACAATTTTTTTGTGCACGTTCAATTACATCTCGCACATCTTTTACTCCGGAAGTCACAGCACTAAGAGTATAAAACGGAACCTCTAATTTATGAGCGATAATTTGTGCCAAAGTTGTTTTACCTACCCCGGGCGGCCCCCATAAGATAAACGACGAAATCCTACCTACATCAATCATTTTTCGCAAAACCGCTCCTTCTCCGACAAGATGTTTTTGTCCGATATATTCATCAAGCGTTTTAGGGCGCATACGTTCTGCCAAAGGTTGTGCCATAGTATTATGCTGTTTAAAATTGTATCTTAAATGAAACGCGAATACCATCTTTACTAATATCCGGATGGTCAAGATAATTCAAGCGCCTTACGTAATCAACACGTAAGATACGAAATATATTGTGTATTCCAACAATAAATTCGGCATAAGGTTTATGAGAATCCATCATAAAACTAGAAGGAATTCCGTCGCGCATCGGAAACAGAAAGAGTTCTCCGTCTTGCTGCAGATTAGGATTATTTTTATTTGTCAAAGTCCCATAGAAAGCCTTAAAACCCAGATGCTCACGCCATTTCAGTCTCCTCAATAGCGGTATGCGGTTAAACAATTTTCCATTCATATCATAGTCGAGATCGATGGAAGCATACCGGTCGTTAAGGAATTCCATATTGTTCAACAAATTGAAACTTTCTCTTTGCAAAAAATATGAAGAATTAGACGGTGGCATAATAAGTAAAGGGAAAGGCACTTTGCTCCACTGAGCAGCCGCAGTTATCTTCATATCCATACGTCCCCACGAGCCTAACCAGAGCCGCTTATAAATGGATGCTTCCGTGAGGTGATAATGATAATCACTACCCAATACGCCGGAAATTCCTACCGTATGTGCCAAAATAAAGACAGGAGCATTTCTATTGACCGGTCGGCGTCTTTGCTTTGTGTTCACATACTCTTCTCCGGGAGCATAGCGCAATGTCACTCCTATTTCAGCGGTAGTCAGATGACTCACAGCCGTCCCCAAACCGTCATTACGTATGTACTGCAGTTTTCCGGTTGGTTCTTCTATATTATGTCGTAATTCCACTTTAGTGGAAAATCCACTAAATGATTCGTACTCATATTTGATGATACCCTTCCGATAATACATCATTTGGTCTATGGTAGATGTTCTAAACGAGTTAAAAACATTATCCTTATCCATTTGAAGGAATTTATCTAAAGGAGACATCACATCGCTCTGATAAGACAACGATATCGAATGTACGGGATATTCGAAAGGCATATAAAGTTTCTTTTCGAAAGAATATTCCACCTCGCCGCTATATTTAAACCGACTATCTTTAAATCCATACGCTACATATCCGTTAAAGAAAAGATGAGGGTTAAGATTCGCTATGGTTGTCATACCCAAACGAACTCGTAATCCGTCGACATAGTTACTTGACAATACCGTACTCAATGGTCCCAGATTTATTTTATTGGGAACATCTTTCGGAGTCGTTTCCACGTAGTTTTCCGCCATCAATCGCATGAGCCAGATAATATATTTAGCTCCAGGAGTATTTTGCACATTATCAACAAATTCATCGATGGTTTCTTCACGTCCGGTCAAAGGAAACTGACGATGTTCTTCCCAAAAAGAAGAGTCCTTCACATGTGCATCTGCCATCGTCTCTTTACTTCGTTTGCTACGAAAATCCGAATCGGGTATCGGATCAAACGAATAACCGGAATAGCGTGTCACTCGCCTGACTATGGCACCTTGCAGATCTTTGAAAGGATAGATTTCTGTCGACATATCATCAACAACCAATACCATGTTTCCGTTTGAGGCTTTAGTATAATCTTGTGTCAACGACAAATCATCCACAAAATTGACTCCGGTGTTTTTGGGCAGATTCATTGTACAACGCCGTACGATATACGAAGAATCGGCCATAATGTAAATATGTCCTGTAAAACCGAGATCCTGAGAGTTTTGCGGGACAAAGGTTAAATGTATACATTTATCGCGCTCCACATAGACCGTATCCATAATGTAATACTTATAAAAAGAAATAGCCCCATCGGCTATAGGACTGACAAATTTCTTTCCTAACAAATAGATTCCATTATCATAAATATTTATATCTGTAAAAACATTGTCGACGACATCATCTATAAAATCTCCCAAATCAAAAAGATTGTCTAACCCCGACGAATTTATTCCTTTCACAATTGTCTTTTCCTGTTCCGGTGACTTCCGATACAATTGTTCTGACACGGTTTCTCTCACCGATATTGGCAAAACCAGTTTGCCGGATTCTTCATTGATTTCCAGCTGATCTTTTAAGAAAGGCATTTTTTTCCAGATACCCTTTTCCAGCGATTCCGACTTTACATCATCAAAAGCCATTGTCATTTTTTCATATTTATTGAATCGATAGAAATCATTATTTTTAAGGTCATTATTGTCTTTTGAAGCTATCACCTTTCGCATTAAGGCAACAGCCGGATTATCTTTCTTACGATAATGCTCACGTTTAGGTTTTACAACCAACTCTTTCAACATAATGTTTTCCGGCACCAAGTCTATATCCAATTTCTTTGTTTCACCCGGAATAATCTTAACGTGCTTCGTTTTATAACCAATGGCCGAAAATATCAGTTCAGTCCATTCCGGCCGAGTTGGAAGTTCGTATCGCCCTTTGTCATCTGTATATTGCCCAACACCTTTGTCTGCATAATAAACTGACACATACGACATTACTTCTTGAGTAACCGAATCTCTCACCATACCTCGTATTTGTGCAGCAACAGAATGGCTGACAAACAACATAATGACTAGTAAAATCGTTTTATCTTTAATATTATAAAATGTATATCTAGAAATAATATATTTACAAAGTTTTATCATCCGTACATATCTTGAATCACCCTACAAAGATATTAGCCAAATAATACAACCATAATATAAATTAGATAGAATAAACATAAACAATCCAAACAAAAAGAAAGAAATCAAATGCATATCCGGGAAATAGTCTGCAAAATCAAGAATTTCACATGTAAAAGCCATACCTCAGAATATACAGATTGTTTCCTTTGCGACATAATACGACTTCCCAAAGAAGAAAGACGTGAGTTCGGGA
>CAZEPM010000116.1:0-6037 GCA_964514145.1 uncultured Bacteroides sp. | reverse complement strand
TAAACGGCAAGTGGTATCCGCAAGGCGTGACCATCGGTAAGCCCGTTACGACAAAAGAAGTAGCCAACCGGCTGGCCGACCTGTCTGCCATCAGTCCCGGAGACTGCTACTCCGTGCTTGGAAATCTGGGCAAGGTGCTGGGAGAGTATATGAACTCCGGACGTACGGTGAAGCTCGAAGGCGTAGGAACGTTCTACTACAGGCCGGACACCAGCGGTCAGGGCGTAGATACGGCCGACGAGGTCAGCGCCAAGCAGATTGTCGGTACGCGGGTGCGCTTCATTCCCGAGACGACACGTGGCAGCAAAGGTGAGGTAACATCGCGTTCGCTCATCAGCTCCGACGTATTTTGGAAAGAGCTTGACATAAGCACCGCCAGCATCGATGACTCGGAAGACGGCGGCTCGTCGGACGGCGGAGGCGACAACGAGGGAGACATCTAAGCCGGAGGGGACGCCCCGTGTGGCGTCCCGTACCGATGCTGATTACGGACAAGACAAATAACCTGTAAACCTTGACTTATGAAGAAATCCGGTGTATTGAAATTGATTATCGGCTGCCTGCTGATGACGGGTTGCAGCCTGACGAAACAAACAGTGAAGCCATACGTGGCCGGCGAATGGACTGTCGTGACCATCGGCGGGATTCCGGTCGACACGACGGGGCTGACGGATGCGCCTTTCATCGGGTTCGACCGCGAGGAAGGACGGATTTACGGCTCGGCGAGCTGCAACAGATTTTTCAGCGGACTGGAACTCGACACGGTGCAATCGCGGATGCGGTTCGGGATGATTGGCGCCACGCGGATGATGTGTCCCCACATCGAGCTGGAAAACCGTATGCTTTCGGCGCTCGACAGTGTGCGACGCTACGAACCTACAGCCGATGGCCGGCTGCGGTTGCTGAGCGAGGAAGGCCGGGTGATGCTCGAACTCCGCAGACGATAGGCCGGGTCGGAACCGCGCACACGTTCGTGACGGACGGGGACGAGGCGGCGTATTGTCATGAGAATGTAACCCCTGTTACATACGGATGTAACATGACGGGCCGATCTTTGCATCAACCAAACAGAACTAAACATGGATTGTGTATGAACAACGTGCGTATATTGGTCGTCGATGACGAAGAAGATTTGTGTGAAATCCTCAAGTTCAATCTGGAGAACGAGGGCTATGTGGTCGATACGGCAAACTCGGCCGAGGAGGTCTTGACTCTCGACCTTTCGGGCTACAGCCTGCTGCTGCTCGACGTGATGATGGGAGAAATGTCGGGGTTCAAGCTGGCCGGTGTGTTGAAGGCGCGCGAGGAGACGGCGTCCCTTCCGATTATCTTCATCACGGCACGCGACACTGAAAACGACACGGTGACGGGGTTCAATCTGGGTGCGGACGATTACATCTCGAAGCCCTTCTCGCTTCGTGAGGTGTCCGCCCGGGTGAAGGCCGTGCTTCGGCGCACGTCCGGCCGGCAGGAAACCGGCGAGGAGCATCTGACGTACAAGAGCCTGACTCTCGACGCCCGGCAGAAAAAGGTGACGATTGCCGGCAGCGAGGTGGCGCTCACCAAGAAGGAGTTTGAGATTCTGAAGCTGCTGCTGAAGCATCCGAACAAGGTGTTTTCGCGCGAGGATATGCTGACGCATGTGTGGACTGACGAAGTGTATGTGCTCGACCGTACGGTGGATGTCAACATCACCCGCCTCCGGAAGAAGATCGGTGAGTATGGCAAGTGCATCGTCACTCGCTTGGGATATGGATATTGTTTCGAAAACAGATAAACGGTTCATGGGGGTTATGGGTTCATTGATTCGTACGATTTCGTTCAGCCAACGCATCTTTGTGTCGGTGTTGCTGCTGTTTTTGTCGTTTGCCGTCTGTTTCGTAATCTTCCAGTATCAGCGGGAAAAGTCATACAAGACGGAGTTGCTCCACACTCGTCTGCAAAACTACAACGAGCGCATGTACGAGAAACTGCAACGCTGTCCCGAGCTGACGAATGACACAATCGACGCTTACGTCCGGAAACATCTGTTGCCCGACCTGCGCGTGACGATTATCAAGGCAGACGGTCAGGTGATTTACGACAACAAACATAACCTGTCGGACATGGAGAACCACCTGAACCGGGAGGAAGTGCAAGAGGCTTTGCAGACGGGAAGCGGCTACGATATGCACCGCACCTCGGTGAGCATGCAACATGAGTACTTCTATTCGGCCTCTTACTTTCCCGACGGGGGATATATCATCCGCTCTGCCCTACCCTACGATCTCAACCTGATGGACTTGCTGGCCGTAGACCGGCACTATATGTGGTTCTCGCTCATTCTGATTATCATCCTTACCTATGTCTATTACAAGTACACCCGTAAGCTAGGCAAGAACATCAACCAGCTGCGTATATTCGCGAAGCAGGCCGAGAGCGAAGCGAACTTGGAGAACCTTCACTTCGAGTTTCCCAACAACGAGTTGGGAGAAATCTCCCGCCACATCGTACACCTGTATACACAACTCAAGAAGAGCGAGGAAGACAAGGTGCGGCTCAAACGGCAACTCACACAGAACATTGCCCACGAGCTGAAGACTCCTGTGAGCAGTATACAGGGGTATCTGGAGACCATCATTACCAATCCGGAGATGGACGAACGGCAGAAGCGGATATTCATGGAGCGATGTCATGCCCAAAGCAACCGGTTGGCTGACCTGCTGCGCGACATCTCGATGCTTACCCGGATGGATGAGGTGACGCAGGGAGTAGACAAGGAAGATATGGACATCTACCAACTGGTGCTGAATGTGGAAAAAGATGTGACCCTGCAACTTACGGAGCGAAACATCACGTTCCTCAAGCTACTGCCCTCTCCCATGATGCTGAAAGGAAACTACTCTTTGCTGTATTCCATCTTCCGTAACCTGACGGACAATGCCATAGCCTATGCCGGCGAGAACACAACCATTACCATTAAATGTCTGGAAGACAATCCGAAATTCTATCGGTTCAGCTTTGCCGACAATGGCATAGGCATCGCTCCCGAACATCTGGAACACATCTTCGAACGTTTCTACCGAATAGACAAGGGACGCTCACGGAAGCTGGGTGGTACGGGTTTGGGACTGGCCATCGTCAAGAACTCAGTCTTGATGCACGGAGGTAGCATCCATGCCAAGATTGCCTCTACCGGCGGACTGGAATTTGTCTTTACGCTGTCCAAGTCTTGACGCCATCCGGACACGCTGAGTCGCAAGATCCGGCCGGATAATTCGGACATGCAATCGCAATAATCCGCAACGAATCCGTATATTTGCAGGCAAATAACAAACGCATATGAATATAGCTATAGTTGGAACAGGGTATGTAGGTCTGGTCAGTGGTACTTGCTTTTCCGAAATGGGCGTCAATGTGACTTGTATTGACATCGACGAAGAGAAGATAAGAAACCTGAAACAAGGAAAGATCCCTATCTATGAGCCGGGACTGGAGGAAATGGTGCTTCGCAACCAAAGTGAAGGCCGACTTCATTTCACCACAAGTCTGGCCGACTGTCTGGATAGTGTCGAGATTGTTTTCATCGCTGTGGGTACTCCGCCGGATGAGGATGGCAGTGCAGACCTGAAGTATGTGCTCGAGGTGGCACATACGGTCGGACAGCTGATGACTCGCCATGTTTTGCTGGTTACCAAGTCTACGGTTCCCGTCGGAACCGCACAAAAAATAAAACACATCATCCAATCCGAACTGGATCAGCGTCATACGGACATCCCTTTCGATGTGGCTTCGAATCCGGAGTTCCTCAAAGAAGGAGCAGCTATCAAGGATTTCATGAGCCCCGACCGCGTAGTCGTAGGGGTTGAATCTGAGAAGGCGAAAGAATTAATGACTCGTCTTTATCGCCCCTTCCTGTTAAACAATTTCCGTGTCATCTTCACAGATATCCCGTCTGCAGAGATGATTAAGTATACTGCAAATTCTATGTTGGCTACTCGCATCAGCTTCATGAACGACATTGCCAATCTGTGTGAGCTGGTGGGAGCCGACGTTAATATGGTGCGCAGAGGCATCGGGTCTGACTCACGCATCGGAAGTAAATTCCTCTATGCCGGTTGTGGTTATGGTGGCAGTTGCTTTCCCAAAGATGTCAAAGCCTTGATTAAGACCGCCGAACAACACGGGTATTCCATGCAAGTGCTTAAAGCCGTAGAAGCAGTCAATCAACGTCAGAAGTCTATACTCTTTAACAAACTATTGAAACATTACGACGGAGCACTCGAAAACAAACGGATTGCTATCTGGGGATTAGCCTTTAAAGCAGAGACCGATGATATGCGCGAAGCAGCTTCGTTGACAACTATCCAACACTTGATAGAGGCAAAATGTCGGATACGTGTATTCGATCCGGTAGCAATGGACGAATGTCGTCGCCGTATTGGAGACAATGTTGAATATGCAACGGACATATATGATGCGACATCTGGTGCAGATGCTCTGCTAGTTATCACTGAATGGAAACAGTTCCGTTTACCTAACTGGCGGACTATTCATAAGCTGATGAACCATCCGTTGGTGATTGACGGAAGGAATATCTATGATGCCAACGAAATGAGAAGTCTGGGATTTGAATATACTTGTATTGGACGTTTATGACAAAAGAGGTGAATCAAGAAACGATTTGTGCCATCGCTACGGCACAAGGTGGAGCTATCGGAATCATCCGGGTATCCGGTCTTAACGCAATCGAAATTACGGATAGCATCTTTGTTTCAACAGGAAAACGATTGTGTGACAGTGAACCTTATTCGTTGACCTTCGGGCACATTTACAATGATGAAGGCGAAATGCTTGACGAAGTATTGGTTGCACTTTATCGCGCTCCACATTCGTACACAGGAGAAGATGCTACGGAAATCATGTGTCATGGCTCCAGCTATATTCTCCAACAAATCATGCAACTACTTATTGTGCACGGTTGTCGTAGCGCCCGTCCCGGTGAATACACCCAACGTGCTTTTCTTAATGGGAAAATGGATTTAAGTCAGGCAGAAGCCGTGGCAGATTTGATTGCATCATCCGACGCAGCAACGCATCGTTTAGCAATGAGCCAAATGCGAGGAGGATTTGGTCTAGAGCTGTCTAAGTTGCGTCAACAACTTGTACATTTCACCTCTCTTATCGAATTAGAATTAGATTTTAGCGAAGAAGATGTAGAGTTTGTCGATCGCACACAGTTATATCATCTGGCAAATCATATTGAAACGAAAATAACCGAATTGCTTAACTCATTCAAAGTGGGGAATGCACTTAAAAATGGTATTCCTGTAGCAATAATAGGTGAAACAAATGCCGGTAAGTCTACCCTACTCAATCAATTGCTCCATGAAGATAAGGCAATAGTAAGCGATATACATGGTACAACACGCGATGTTATTGAAGACACAATAAACCTCAACGGGATTACCTTTCGTTTTATCGATACGGCAGGCATCCGCGAAACCAATGACCAGATAGAAACATTGGGTATCCAGCGTACATTCCAAAAGATAGAACAAGCAGATATTATATTGTGGTTAATCGATAGCAGCACAATGCAAAAACAATCCATCGAATCTATGGGTAATATGCTATTGTCGAATTATGCAGAAAAAAAAATAATCCGTCTCTTTAACAAGATCGATCTATTATCAGAATCACAACTAAAAGAATTATATCAACTTCCACCTTTTAGAGAACAAGACGATACACTTTACATATCAGCCGAGCAAGAAAACACTCTTATTCCTTTACAGAAGTTATTGATAACTTATTCTTCCATACCCAAAATTAGTCAAAAAGACATCATAATAACGAATATTCGGCATTATGAGGCACTACAAAAGGCACAACGTTCTATTAAACGAGTGCAAAAAGGTTTATCCACCCATAATTTAACAAGTGATCTTATCTCACAAGACATACGTGAATGTACTTTTTACTTAAGCGATATAATAGGAGAAGTAACATCAGAAAGTATATTAGAAAACATATTTAAAAACTTTTGCATCGGAAA
>CAZEPM010000115.1:0-6085 GCA_964514145.1 uncultured Bacteroides sp. | reverse complement strand
CATCATTATCATCTGGTTAGTTTGGCACATCCCGCTGAAGAATGCGTCACAAGTTTTTCTTGTTTTCTTAAAATCATTTACTTTTGCAGAATCATAAACTCTCAAAGAGATGGACAGTCAAAACTCTACGACTATTGAGCAGATATATCAAAACCTGAAATATCTGCAATTATTGGGAGACCGCTTCCCTACTATCGCTGCTGCCAGCACAGAAATCATCAATCTTGAAGCCATTCTAAATCTTCCCAAAGGCACAGAACACTTCCTCAGTGACCTGCACGGCGAGCACGAAGCGTTCATACATGTGTTGAAAAACGCCTCAGGAGCAGTCAAGCGCAAAGTCAACGAAATATTCGGCAACACACTGCGTGAAACTGAGAAGAAAGAACTTTGCACACTCATCTATTATCCTAAAGAAAAACTGGCACTGGTTAAGAATGTTGAAACCGACATGAACGACTGGTATCTGACGACACTCCACCAACTTGTGCGTATCTGTCAAACGGTTTCTTCAAAATATACTCGCTCAAAAGTCAACAAAGCGTTGCCTGCCGAATTTGCCTACATCATACAAGAGCTGCTGCACGAATCGTCTGAACCAAACAAACATCGCTATTTCAATGTCATCATCAACACCATCATATCGACCCACCGCGCCGACCCGTTTATCATTGAACTTTGCAAACTGATTCAGCGGTTGGTGATAGACTCGCTGCATATCATTGGTGATATTTACGATCGAGGTCCCGGTGCACATCTCATCATGGATACACTTTGCCGCTATCATAATCTTGATATTCAATGGGGGAACCACGACATTTTATGGATGGGTGCAGCGACGGGAAATGATTGCAGTATAGCCAACGTGTTGCGCATATCGCTCCGCTACGGCAATCTGGTGACCCTCGAAGACGGCTATGGCATCAACCTGTTGCCATTGGCTACGTTTGCTATGGACACGTATGCCAACGATCCTTGCCTTTATTTTTATCCGAAGATTGAAGATAACGACAAGACACACGACGAACGCACACGCCGTCTGATTGCACAAATGCATAAAGCCATCACGGTTATACAATTCAAATTGGAAGCTCAGTTGATAGACAAACGTCCAGAGTTTGACATGGCCAACCGAAAGTTGCTGGAACACATTGACTTTAATCGGAATGTTTTTTGCTTAAATGGGAAAGAATATGAAATGACAGACCATTTCTTCCCCACCATCGATCCGAAAGACCCTTATCGACTGACACCCGAAGAGGAAGAGATTGTTTGCAAAATACACAATTCGTTTATCGGTAGCGAAAAACTCAAACGCCACATGCACTGCATGCTCACTCGCGGAAGCATGTATCTGAGCATCAATTCAAACCTACTTTATCATGCTTCTGTTCCGCTTAATGCAGATGGTACGCTAAAAGAAATCGAAATCTGCGGAAAGAAATACAAAGGCAAAAATCTGCTCGATCATATTGATAGCCTTGTGCAAATGGCATTCAGCGATGAAGAAAACGAAGAACGTGCATTTGCCATCGATTATATGTGGTATCTCTGGTGCGGAAAAAATTCTCCCTTGTTCGACAAGTCAAAGATGTCTACATTCGAACGCTACTTCCTAAAGGATAAGGAACTATACAAAGAAGAAAAAGGCTACTATTACACCTTGCGTAATAAGGAGGAGGTATGCGACATGCTACTAGACGAATTTGGAGTCAAAAGAGGGCATCGGCATGTGATCAACGGACATGTACCGGTCAAGACGAAAAAAGGAGAAGAACCAATTAAGGCCGGAGGTAAGATGATTGTTATCGATGGTGGTTTTTCGCGTGCCTATCATTCAGAAACCGGTATAGCAGGCTACACATTGGTCTACCATTCTAGAGGTTTGCAGTTGGTGCAACATGAACCATTTACTTCTACTCAAGAAGCTATACGAGAAGGAAAAGATATTATTTCGACTACGCAACTTGTAGAATTGAGCAGCAAACGTGTCTTAGTAATCGATACGGACAAAGGAAAAGAATTGCAACAGCAGATAGCCGATCTCGTCCTTCTTTTAACGGCCTACCGCAAGGGTATTATCAAAGAAAAAGGACAATAAACAAAATAATGACCGGACAAGCAACTACGTCATATCTGCTTGTCCGGTCACATTACCCACTATATTTCAATCGGATTTACTCAGCTTTATCTTCCGATCCCACCGGAGTTTCCTCAGTTTGTTCTTCTTGTTTGCTTAGGTCGATACCTGATTTTATCAACAGATTATACCATTGAATAAGTTTGCGTATATCACTGGCGTATACTCTATCACGATCGAAATCGGGAAGTATCTGTGCAAAGAATTCCTTCAAATCTTCAGCAGAGGCTTTTTTATAATCAATCGTAACTTCTGCTCCGTTTTCTTTCTCATTCAATAGCGCCAATACATCGGCCAAAGGCACCTCATCGTCTTCCGTATACATGGAAATATCTCCCAATGAGGTTACTTTGTCACTGGCATATACGGGCATACGTTTCTTACTGGCATCCAACATTTCAACAACCAACATGTTTCTGCCATGAGATAATAGTTTATATAATCCCGGTTTACCCGAGATCGTTAAAATAGTTCGTAAAGTGTCCATCCTTCAATAATTATAATATTTATTTCAACTTAAAGCGTTTTACTAGCAATTAGCGGACAAATATACAATGCAGCTTTCAGAGATCCAACGTTACTGACAATATTTTTCTTGCAGGTTCTCGATCAGGCTGACAATCTGTGGCATCAAAGGTCTCACATCGTCATTAATTATTACATGGGCTTGACGGGAGAATA
This sequence comes from uncultured Bacteroides sp., assembly GCA_964514145.1. Taxonomy (GTDB): domain Bacteria; phylum Bacteroidota; class Bacteroidia; order Bacteroidales; family Bacteroidaceae; genus Phocaeicola_A. Next base: position 3,264 of record CAZEPM010000115.1, on the reverse strand, counting down.
GCTCTTCGTCTGTCAGTTGTTGCAACACACGGTTTCTGATTATTTCTTCGGAAACATGATCCCGGGACATTGCCCGTCGTATACGTATATCTAACGGTGCTGATACGATAGCGACTTCGTCGACCAAAGTTTCAAAACCAGTCTCATAAAGGATGGCACATTCCATTGCTACGATGGGCTCACAAGTGTTCCGCTCGACCCAAGCCAGGTAGTCGCGTTTGACTTCTGGATGGATAATTGCATTGACTTTAGTTAAAAGAGTGGTATCTGAAAATATACAATCGGCTAATACTTTCTTATTTAAATTCCCGTCATCTTTATAAACATGTTTACCTATCAAGTCTGTCAGTCCCTGACGAATCAACGGACTTTCAACATTTAGCCGCTTAGCCTCATTGTCTGTGTAATATACAGGAATATCCATAACATCCATCAGTAATCTGGCAATAACAGACTTCCCACTTCCAATACCTCCAGTGATTGCCAATCGTATCATGATTCTGAGAATGATATTTGCTCTATGATATAATCGACCTCAGCTGGCTCAATACGAACATGATGAATATCTAAAGGTACTTTTTCCAATTTTACGCGATATTTATCAGAATCGGACTTTGCAAGTTCACTATATGAAACAGTTATTCTAAAATCATCTTCTGTAATTTGACGAAAACGAGACAAACCAACCTGAAACGTAACGGAAACTTTAGAAGGAAAGGTTTTTAATACCTTATCAGCCGGAAAGTTTATTGCCCGGATAGGAATCTCTAACTTTTTTTCTATATACATATCTGTACAAAAGGTTAAATCTACCTGCTCCGGTTCAACCTTTACTCCTTTCATAGCGAATAGATTCTGGCTAATCCGAACCGTATCTGTTATATTATCCAAGGTAAGTGGAGCTGTATAAACCGCCTGCATGGTATCTAATATTTCTTTAGGCGCATACACGATAACACTATCCGGACAAATCGTTATACTAGATACATAATATTGCTTATTAACAGATACTGGACTATTTATACGTACTGGCATTTTTTTGGCTTCGCCATGTGTATAGATAATTTCCAAACGTTCTGGTTTAACAGAGATAATCTGAGACGTCGACAGTAATTGTGAAGCGATTGTTTTTTGATATGCACTCATCTCTACCAGAGTTCGTCCATCTGTTTCTACGAAATCATTAAAATCTATATTCAATGGATAAAACCCATGTCTTAATATATAATTCATCAATACAGCACCTCGGTCTTTCACCACCACTTGAATGTTATCTGGTAACGGCAATGTTACCAATACATCGGCTGGTACATTGGTTAATTTTACAGGCATGGATATCTCTGTTTCATAATTTTCGTTGAGGGTCTGCAATAGCCAAAAAAAGGAAGCGACAAGAAAGAAAAATAAAAAAACCAGAAATTCCTTACTCCTTTTTGTCAGCAAGAAATTTCTAGTTACGTGTAGCGTCCTTTGAACGAATTGAGATAGTTTTTCTTTCGCGGACATTATTTCATTTAATTATTTCTTTATTTACTTTGCTGCATTACTTTGAGAAGAAGCTACATCAGCAAAAATAGAATTACGATCAATTCGAATTTTTACATTGGGAGCTATTTCCAATACGACAATATTATCTTCCAATTCTTTAATCTTTCCGTAAATACCACCCGCTGTTACTATGGACTGTCCTACTTCTAGATTCTTACGGAAATTCATTATCTCTTTCTGCTTTTTGTTTTGCGGACGAATCATAAAGAAATACATAATAGCAAAAATTGCTATCATCATAATAATGAATGACATACTGCTTCCACCTGCAGACTCTAATAAAACGGTTTGTAAACTCATAATATTCTACTTGAAATTTAAAAATAAGTAATGACTAAAACAAGCCAAATATAAAACAAATCTTTCTAAGACGATTTAATTTTTTAACAGTTTGTTTTCTTTTTTCAATCTATTAACAATAGCATCCAATATACCATTGATAAAACCAGGGCTTTTTGGTGAACTATAATGCTTTGCTAGCTCCATATATTCAGTCAAAGAAACGGTAATTGGAATATTAGGGAAATTTATTATCTCAGCCAAAGCAATCTGCATAATAATTAAATCCATAAAAGCTACCCGTTCTATATTCCAATTACGCACACTTTCACTCATTAGAGAGCGATAATAATCAGCATTCAGAATGGCACGACGAAACAAGTGACGAGCAAATTCACATTCTTCATCATCTCTATATTCTGGCAAAATCTCTTGTTTGGCTCCATTCTTTTCATCAAAACGCTTAATGGTTTTCAACACAAACGTATCAACAATGTCTTTATCGTCATTCCAATACAGACTCTGCTCCTCCAATAAGGAATCAAGAGTTTCATTCTTAAATATTAAGTTTTTATATATCTTACGCCACAATTCCCGATCTATGGCATACGAGGAGTCTGACTGTGCCATATATTCTTGATAATAATCCGTTACTTTTATTTGTTCGTATATCGTTTTCAATGTATCGTCATCCCATGTTTTCTTTTGATTGGCAACAAAAGCATTCAATTGCTCATTATCTCTTAATTGAGCAATAAAACGATTTTCAACAAATTTTGTATTCGGATTTAATTCTTCGAATGTAGGTTTCAATTTATTTTTCCCTGCAGCAATGCATCGCTCTGCATAATTAGTTATAGAAACCATTAAAAGTAATAAATAGTTATAAAGATCGTATGCTTTCGACAGACTAAAAAACAATTCTTTTTCGGCTTTATCTAAATTTTTACCTCCATTTTGATAATAGGCATAAACGATTTGCACAATCTTTAAACGAATAAGAACTCTGTTAATCATAACGTCAAATAAAAATAATATTATCTCTTTCTAGGAGTCGCAAAATTATACAATTTCTATTTGTTTACACAATTTCCTTTTCATTTTTTTCAATGAATTTTGTTTTTTCTTTTTCACTTAGCCAAAATCTAATTATAGCAAGACTTTCTCTGCGATTTGTAAAAAGTATAGCACGAGATAGCTTTGTGGCGTATTTCTTTTTGTCACTAAAAAGACCTTTATTTCATATCTTGAAAAGAAAGCAACAGTATATAGACAAAGTCTTATATTTTTTAATAGAAATATGACTGACGTATCGTTGGCATCATATTGTGTACCACGAAAAGAAATTCTACATTTGTCTCATCATGAAGAAACACTAACTTATGAATGACAAATGCCTTCTTCTAGGAGATGAAGCCTTGGCACTGAACGTCTTAA
>CAZEPM010000114.1:0-6122 GCA_964514145.1 uncultured Bacteroides sp. | reverse complement strand
TGCACGTCGTCCCAGAAACTATCGAGGCTTCTGCCGTTTACGCGGGTAGGGGGGTGCCCTCCCTGCTGCCCGGCAGCGCCGGCCTCAGGTCCGAGCGCCTGGGCATCACGAGCGCTATGAGGTTGTCGACGTTCCTGAAGCCGTAGCCCTGCCCGATGGCCTCTTCGATTGAAGGGGGGACTTCGTTTCGCGGGGTGTTTTGTCGCAAAGAGGCCGGGAGGGATCTCACCCTATTGCGCGGACGCATGGTATGACCCAAGAGCGCGCAACAACTGCGCAGAGCCTATGATGTGACTCTTTCTATTCATTTGGTTTGTGCATGGACGGGGGGTCGCGACACTACAAGTCAATCGGGGCCTGCGCGGTCTAGCAACTTGGGGTCGGCAGTGTGGTTTTACCTTGCAAGACATCTATCCGCTGCATTTGCGAAGAAACAGCCTTCCGTACCCATGCGCGAAATTCCCGTTAGACATATACTGCCAGGATATTGTCCACTAGCCAGGAGAGGCTCATGTCAACAAAGTACAGCGTGGCCAATACTGACAGGTACATCGTTTCCGTGGTTATGGCCGCATATAACGTTGAGAGATATATTGCGGACGCAATTGACAGCCTTATTGAACAATCAGATAACTGGTTTGAACATACGCAGCTCATCATTGTTGATGACGGATCCGTTGATACCACTTTGTCGATTTGTAACAGCTACGCCGAACGATATCCGGACAATGTGATCGTATTGCATCAGCCACATCAGGGTTCATCTGCAGCACGTAATCTAGGGTTGCAGCATATCCGTGGACGATATGTGAGCTTCATGGATTCCGATGATCGACTTTCAGCGAACGCCTTTGCTCAGATTATCCCTTTCTTTGATTCTCACAGTTCTGAAACGGACCTTGTATCGTTTCCTATGTACTTTTTTGGCGCCCGAAGCGAAGCGCATCATCTGAACTACAAGTTTGACCTCGGTACGCGGATCATATCCCTCCGAGATGAATGGGACTGCCCCCAGCTATCGCTCTCAAGCGCTTTTGTGAAACGCGAGGCATTGGTAGAAAGAAGCTTTGATACGAGGCTGAGCTATGCCGAAGATGCTAAACTAATCCAAGAGATATTGCTCGAAAAGCAAACCATGGGTGTTGTATCCACGGCATCCTATCTATATCGAAGAAGAGGATTCGGTAACGCATCAGTAATCGAATCATCGGCAATTAACGCCAATCGCTATCTCCCCTACCTTCTGTATTTTCAAAATGCAATTGTTGAATCATGTCTGTGCCGCTATAACAGCATCCCCCTGTTCGTACAAAACACACTCTTAAGTGATTTACAGTGGAGACTACTAGAACAGGCTCCATCGCCTAGTACCCTATCCCTAGAAGAATGGCAGCTCTACAAGCAATTGATATTCAGATTGCTATCTCAGTTTGATGACCGTGTTATCATGGCCCAGCATAATCTCGATATCTATCATCGGTTGTTTATCTTGCAAATAAAGGATTCAATTAACGGCACCAACTTTATCAAACAGTCGAAGGATGAAGCTGTCTGTTACACAACAAAATCTGGAGTGAGTATCCATCCCGGAATGATACCCCTCACTCTTAGTTTCGCCTCTTTGAGTGATAATCAGCTGATTCTTGAAGGTTTCTATACCTGGAACAATCTGCTCGACGAAAAAATTCAAATTATAGCAATGGCAAATGAAATTGAGATTCCTTGCGACCAAGCAGCCCCCCTTTCGCCAATAAAGTGCCTCGATATCGAAATTGCAACTCACTATGGTTTTAAAGCAATTGTCAACCTCTTCAACTTCTCTTCTGGTTGCGACATAGAATTCTCCATTGTTTTGGGCGATTCTCGTGTTTCCTGTAAAACGCTACATTTCGGTAGTTTTTTTCCACTGAGCACGGCATTTCAGTCATCATACTATCAGATGGACATCTGGATGCTAACAGCAGATGCTACCACGCTCCATGTGCGCCCATCCTCGCAAGTCCTTCATATCAAATCTGAATTTCGATTTCTCAAAGATCTTTGGCTATGCAATCAAACTGGAACCCGCAAAGCTATAGCCGCCAGAATTATTTACCATGCAATCAAGGCAATAAAGAAGCACCCTCTTTGGGTTGTTTCCGACCGAGCTAGTAAGGCAGGGGACAATGGCGAGGCCTTTTTCTCCTATCTCCAACAGAAACACGATATTCGTTCCGTATTCGTTCTCACAAAATCCAGCAAAGACCGTCGTCGTCTTTCCGATATCGGCACCGTACTCGTCAAAGACTCGTTTATCCATAAAATAGCAGTACTATTGAGCGACTACATCATTTCCAGTCATGCCGAAACAGAGGTCTACAATCCCTTTTATGGTTACGATGACTCTTATAAAGATATCTTGGCGCGCAAGCGCTTTGTATTTTTGCAGCATGGTATTACAAAAGACAATGTATCTGAATGGCTCTGCCGATATAATAAAAACATATACGGTTTAGTTACTGCCACTACTCGCGAATATGAATCGTTTATGACTCCCGCATATGGATATCCCCCCGATCATGTCTGGTTGACAGGATTCCCCCGCTATGATCGCCTCTATCGCGACGATTGCCGTATTGTCACGGTAATGCCTACTTGGCGACGGTATCTCCTTTCATCATGGGACAGAGAGACAGATTCATGGTCCCTGTCTCCCAGCTTTATGGGCAGCGCTTACAGAGCATTTTATACACGTCTGTTAAACGATCAAACACTTCTTAAAACAGCTCGGCAGTGTGGTTATACAATCGCCTTCTGTCCTCATCCCACCTTACAAGACCATATAGATGCCTTTTCCATCAGTCCTGAAATAAAGCTATGGGGAGACAACCCTACCTATACGCAGATATTTGCGCAAAGCAAACTAGTCCTCACTGATTACTCTTCGGCTGTTTTTGATTTTGCTTATCTTCGCAAACCTATCGTCTATACACATTTCGATAGAGATGAGTTCTTCTCGGGGAAGCATGTTTACAAAGAGGGATACTTTGATTATGAGACCGACGGTTTTGGCGAAGTTTGTTACACATATGATAAAACTGTAGAGATTCTTTGCTCCTATATCAAGAACGACTGCCGTTTAAAGAATCTCTATCGAGATAGAATCGATGCCTTCTTCAAGTTTGGAGATAAAAACAATTGCGAACGCCTTTATAATCGTTTGATTTGCTCAAAATAACTGGAGCTAGGGCCTCGAGCATCTTTTCTCGAGGCCCCTTTGTCCTTTATCCGTCTAAAACCTTAAGTAGAGCATCGAACTTAGCAGATGACAGGCGTGCAACACCATCTATCTCTTCGTTATTTTGACGCAAAACTTCTTGGTTCAAATATTTAAAGCCAGTATACCTATCAAGCAAGGCAAAATACTGCGCTCCATCCAGCGTGCGATATGAAACCACCGCACCAGAAAGCTTATCAATTTCCGCATACAGTAAAATAGCCCGGGATGATTCCCATACCTCATCATCATAAGTAAAAATTAGGAAGGTACCCTTGCTGTCATCGTCATCTGTCGGCTGATCCATGCATTGATGCATAGTACGCCATGGCTTCATCGGATCTTGTTCTTCGAATGCCTGCCTTATGAACGCCGTAGACAACGCCTTTTGTGAGTAACGTTTTTCGATAAATTGACGAAGAGACAAATACTGTTCAAAACTAACATTGCCCATTTGACGAATCTTGTCTTCTAGCTCTTCCCAAGAATGATAATAGCAGTTCAACGGACTACCGGCAAATATTTCCGAAGACCCGTCGTTTACCGTGCAAAGAGGCACGATACCATTATAGACAGATTCTAAATAGGTCATTCCGAAGGATTGGATTGTCGAAAAATCAACTAAACAATCGTATGTCTTAAGAATATTTTCAGGGTTTTTAGTTCCTCCTTTATAATACAGATAGTTTTCCAGCCCCTCGTTTATACGTCGCTCTCTTACCATGCCTGAAAGCTCACCATAGCCATAAACATATATCTTTATATCGGTTACATTATTGTTCTTAAGGTATGAGGCGAATTCGAACATGCGGTCTATTGCCTCGATGCGCGATGTGCTGAGGCGCAGCAACGTAACACATCGCGTTATATGCGCTACATCAGAGTAATCTTCCGAGAAAGACTCATCGGAACGATACTTGCGTTTGAGCCATTCAAAGAAAACGACCTGCAATTTCGGCATGAGGCGACTCTCAAGGGTGTTGCCTAAAACAAGCGATGCCCGTGTCTGAATGCCCATTTCTTTCAAATGTCGCTGATTTATGGATGTCGTATAGATACCCGTACTTAGCGTGGTATTTTGTAGCTCTTTTGTAATACCGGGGAAAAACTCGGGCAACGCGTCAGCTTGGCAATGGAAAAAATACAGCTTCTGGGCATGATCGTTGAATCGAGACAGCACTCGATGGAACGATTCTCGCGTCGAGCAGATTACGGACGCATTCGATTGCTTTATATAGCTACCCAATGCCCATCCTGCATAAGGAATCAACGACGAGCAATTGGGATCGCATGCCATTGAAGCAAAAGCCCATTTGCCCTTTAGTAAGCGTTTGAGGTGTTCCAAGCGCCCCAAGTTTTCTTTCGAATCCAAATAGAACGCAGACATCCACAGCCCGCCGGCAACATTTTTCGGAACACGTCGGGTCAGTCTCTTCAGAGAGATAAGCCTTACCATATAGCCTTGTTTAAGGAGGGCCTCTCCAAGAGCTTTGGTGGCGCTCACTGTACCGCCACTACCCCAAAAATTATACCCAAGAAACACAATTTGATTTTTCTGCAGGTCAACCAAATACCGGTAGAGACGTTCGATGTACGTTCCTTTTTCTATATCCACATAGGGTATCTTCTCAGGGAAAGCATCGCGAAAGAAAGTAGGTATGGAGAAGTCATCAGCAATGATAGCATCAACGATATCTGAGGGATTTGTATAGTTAAAGGAAGATAGGTCTTCTAAGCTGCAATAAAACTCTCTTTTTTGCATATAAATATCAATATCAGGCTGATAAAGCAACAAAGGCTTGCCAAGAAAAGTGAAGTCATACGCAAGCGAACTGTAATCAGTAATGAGACAGTCGGCCGAAACAATCTCATCCATAACATCAACACTATTGGCATCGAACGCTATAATTCGCTCGCTTTCAATTTCATGCAACACCTGCACCAACTCGGGATCCGCCTGTCGATGAAGGCCTATTCGCAACACCGTATTCGTTTCCTCGAGCCAAGTCAGCAGTCGGAAGTTGGTGACGACGGCGCTTATATTATCGGTGAGACGAGAATTCTCTTCCGATCCAGGCGCGTATTCACGCCATGTAATGAACCATAAGATCGTTTTGTCTTTTCCAGTTGAGTGTGGTGAATCCTCGACCTTGTTAGGCATGCCGTTGCGCCTAACAAGCTCCTGATATCGGGGGTGAAACACCCCATACAGCATCTGATAATCCTGAAACCCATTTTCTTTCTTCAATACTGGCTGTATGTTGCGATTGTAAGTTACAAACCTTAGTAAGTTGTTGTTATATGTATGTTCATCGTAGCCAAGCTTTTTCAATCCCGACGTTCCATGCTGCAGATAGACCACCGGCGCCTCAGTTAGCATTGCCTCGGGACTGTTTCGATAATTTGGAACCACATCGCGATACGAAAGGGTCACAATAAGCAAATCGGCTTTCCGATAAAGAGCACGGTGTCGTTCGGTATTCCGCCAGACAACGAACGGTTGACGTTCCTTAGGGAGGCGCCGTTCAAACTCGATGTTCTCGGGAGTCTTCTCTAACACATAGACAATGGCAATACCATCTTGAGACGCGGCATCATCAACTATATGCTCCCAGAAATAGAAAGAATTATTGTTAGTTGTCACACCGAGATTCTCACCACAGAGCCATAGATAATCACAGCTCCCAAACTTTGCCATTATTCAGCCCCTTTCGAAGCGCCAGCCAATACCGTATTAATCACTTCATTATCTTGTACATCTTCTGAGAGCAGGCACACAGCCCCATCGCCCAATTTCCACCATGTCTGGTCAACCGCGCACACAGGCGGCCAACCTTCCCCAGATCTTCTTCAAGCAGGCATCGCC
>CAZEPM010000113.1:0-6149 GCA_964514145.1 uncultured Bacteroides sp. | reverse complement strand
GATTTGCTCGGTGTCTTACTTTTTTGCATTATCTTTGTCTGTCTGAAACTGATAAATGTATTTATATATGTCTGTAAATAAAGTGATATTGATAGGAAATGTGGGAAAAAATCCGGATGTGAGGTATCTTGATCATGGGATCGCCGTGGCTACTTTTCCTTTGGCAACAACCGAAAGGGGATATACGTTGCCTAATGGCACTCAGGTGCCGGAGCGAACGGATTGGCATAATATTGTCTTATGGCGCGGTTTGGCGCAAGTTGCGGAAAAGTATGTTCGCAAGGGTGACAAGCTTTATATAGAGGGGAAACTGCGTCCTCGTGTCTATGATGACCAAAAGGGGCAAAGGCGTTATACGGTCGAGATTTATGCGGAGAATATGGAGATGCTTACTTCGAAAAGTGCGGGTGTTCCGTCAGCCCAACAATCAACGTCTCCTCAGGGTTCACCGGTTGTACCTTCAGAACCGACTGCGATGAAGAATGTGGAGGCGTTTTCGGGTGATGATTCAGATACTTTGCCTTTTTAAATCTGCGTGGTGATTGGCGGGTGTTTGTGTATAGGGTTTCAGAAACCTAAATAAGAAGCGAATGTGATAGAATCGATACATAAATCATGTGATGGCCAACAGGGTTGGGCTGTCTGGAAGATTGAGGAACGTGAATGTGATTTCCTGACGATGTTGCCGGTTAATGGCATCTATGTCAAAGAATTGGAGACTTATCAGGCAATCGCCAAGCGACGTATGGAGCGGTTGGCTGTAAGAGTCTTGATGTATACTTGTTGGGGAGTGGAGTATGAGGTTTGTTATCACGTGTCGGGGAAGCCGTATTTAGCGAATGGACTCTATTTTATCAGCATATCTCACACGCAGGGATATGTTGCATTGGTGTGGTCTGGTCATCGGCGGGTGAGTATTGATATTGAATCCGTTAGTCCTAAAGCTCTCAAGTTGCGTCAGCGTTTTATGCATCCGGATGAGCACGGTGAAGGTGATAGCTTACTAGAGTCTTTGTTGCATTGGAGTGCGAAAGAGTCTCTTTATAAAATTCTTCCCATGCAAGAACAGGTGGATTTTGCGAATCATTTGCGCGTGTTTCCGTTTACCATTCAAGAGCAAGGATACATGGTCGCTCATGATCGAAGGAATCCAACAGTACGATATGACCTTTTTTATCAAGTGGATGCGAACTATGTGATGACATGTATCGGTGTGCCGAATATTCTTTCATGAGGTATTAAAGCACCTTGGTAAACATCGACATAGAATTTGTAGCTTTAAATAAAAACATTAATTTTGTAACCGAAAATGGTCATGATGATGCACTCTTAGCTCAGTTGGTAGAGCAACTGACTCTTAATCAGTGGGTCCAGGGTTCGAATCCCTGAGGGTGTACGAAAGATGTTGGAATGCCAGATAAAAGTTTAAATCACCCATTTCTGTTTTTTTTGTATTGAATGAGTTGTAATCAGTCGCGCTATGAATAAGTTTAAGTTTTTTATAAGCATGTTGATCGTAATTCTATTGGGTGCATGTTCTCAAACCAACGAGGATAAGGCAAGATCGTTGATCGAAGCCCGACTTCAGGCTTCGATGTCTGAGGAGGAATGGGAGAGTTATCGCTATTTGGACATGAGCAAAATGGATAGTACATATACTTCATTCTATTCTACTGAAGCAGGGAAATGTCATAAAGCAAGAAAAGATTCCATAAATGCATTGGTACATGCGTATGAAATCGCATTGGCAAAGGCTGATACGCTCGGTGATATGAGACAAATTGCCAGACTTCGAGATAGTCTGTCGATACAGGAACACGAGCAGTTGCGAATCATAGGTCGGGCACTGACTGCGGAACAAAATTACGAAGGAGATTTTAATGGCTTCCGTACACATTTCAGGTATATGGTCAACAATCGTTTTGGTGTGCAAGTGCTCGAGACTCGATGGTTCTTTTTTAACGAAGATGTGACAGAGATAACACAAGTCTTAAAGTAGTGCAAATCTATTCACCGGCAGTTGGCAGTTTAAAAATAAAGTTTTCGATAACGTGTGCGATTCCATCTTCATCATTTGTTAGCGTGACATAATCTGCTTGATCGCATACGAGGGTTTGGGCATTACCCATTGCTACTCCCAATCCCGCATATTTTATCATTGTAATATCATTTAAACCATCGCCGCAAGCTATTAATTTTGTTGATGGTATATTTAACCGGTTTAGCAAAATAGCCAGCGAGTTAGCTTTGTTGACATGTAGAGGAGTCAGTTCCAAGAAATAAGGTTCCGACCGACAAATGCTTATTTTGTGTTGCAGATGTTTCGATATCTCATCTTCCAATGCCACTAATCGCGAAGGCTCTCCAACAATCAAGCATTTAACAATCGGGAAAGTTATCGCAGAAAGGAACGAATCTACTTTCTTTAACTTCATCACGCTCAGGACTGCTTGTTTCAATACATATTCATCTTCCGGCGCTTCCGTAATCACATATTCTTTATGATACGTTACAATTGCAAACTGATGTTTCCGTGCGCACTGGTATAAGTAGGGCAGTACATCCCGATCTAACGTTCTTGCATAGATTGTTTCCTGTGTCCGACAATCCATAATTTCACCTCCGTTGTATGAAATGACAAAGCTGCCATATTCGGCTAGATGCAATTGTTCGGCAATCGGCAAAACTCCATATGTCGGACGGCCGGACGTAAGAATGATTCGTATATTGTATTCTTTTTGTGCTGTTAAGATCGCATCTCTAGTGTGAGAGGTTATTTCTTTATGGTTATTGATCAGTGTTCCATCAACATCAAGTGCTAGTAGTTTGTATGACATAATGATAGAAAAGTCGCTTTTCTACGACTCGTGATTAGCCGTACGTAAAATAATCGTTGTAGCTCCGAGTGTGATAATTGCGCCATCTTCTATGCGAATTCTGTCTTTATCACCTAGTAGTTCATTCATTAAAAACGTACCTGTCAGACTTCGATTGTCCCGAAGGGTGTAAACCAGTTTCCCTTGTTGATTCTTCTTTACATTGATGATACAATGCGAACGATCCATGCTCGGGTCATTCGTTTCAATTGGAGTAGAAATTTCTGTGCCTTTGTTTCTGCGTCCGATCACATTGTCACCTTCTTTCAATGGTAAAATTTGTTTGTATGCAAAAACTCCCTCAATCACGACAATGCTGCCGAAGTCTTTGTTGTGTGCATGCTCATCGAGGTTGGTATCTTTTTGCAGCGGATTGAGTTTAGACTGCCCCATACGAATGCTGAATTGCTTTTTGCATTCGTTACATACGAAAACCAATGTTTGTTCTTGTGCATATTTCGTTTCGTCAAATATGATATACTGATCACATTTTGGACAACGTACTCGTTTCATAGATGAAGGAGAGTTATGGAGTATGGGTAGTTAACAGCCATGCGTTTTTAAAGGCTTCATTCTGGCGAAGTTTAATCATTTCAGTATTGATCTCATTTTTGTCATATCCGCTCTTAATGGCAATGCGGACTCGTCCATCTCCTTCTACAATCGATGCTTCTGTATATCCTTGGGATTGGAGCTGATAAACCATTTTTTCAGCATTCTTGCGAGCAATCACACTGCCCACAATAATGTGGTAACAAGAACGAGGCTTCTGAGTCGCAATCGCTGGCTTTGTCGATTTACTGACAGATTTCGTCTCTGATTTGGAGTTTGCGTTATGATGTGCTGTTAAAACAGCAACTTCTCGATTTTCTTCTTTTGTAAGATTTATTTTCTCATCTTCCCCGCTACTAATAGTCGTTTGCATAGTCTCACTGCTCAGAGAAGTTTCCATTTGTCCCTCGGAGCTCTTGTTTGCAGGAGTCGATGCCTTCATGGTTCTTGTAAACCAATTAGCATTTCCGATGGATGCGTAACTTTCCGGCTCTACATACGTATTATCTACGGGTGTAGACAGTACATAAAAGAGAATGATTGCGGCAGCAATAGCTACAACGTTGCTTAGCCACGTACGGTTAATATTGATGACAATGAAGTTGTGGCGTTTACTCGTATCTTCTTGTACAACTTCAGCCTGTATTTCTTTTTCTTTCGGCAATTCACTCAAAGGAGATATGTGGAATAATGATAAACCATAGAGTTGAGGAGAGGGAATGCTTTCTTTCTTCGGTTGGAATTCTAATGAGTCGTCAATGCGAGCATACAAAACACCCAATTTGCCAAATTCTACTTCTCCCTCTTGCTGCAACCGATTGTGTAACTCCATCATGTCAGCTTCTAACATCTGTAAAGCCCTGGGATAGCTTGTTTCGTGAGCCTGCATATATGCTTGGATGAGCAGACCGTCATTTATCTTTAATGACGAATTGAAACCAACCGTCTTACTAGGAGGAAAGAAACTATGATCGTTGACATTATGACGTGCAGGAGTATAATAGGTTATAAAACCTCCGAATCCTGGAATAATCACACAGTCATGCTCAAGTAACAAGGTCTCTATATGTCTGATAAGCTCTTCCATACTGCAAATGTAAATTTTTCATTTGAATATCGAACTATCCCGTGCAAAGATTCTATACGCTTAAAGTGTTAAAAAAGACAACGATGCACAAATCCTTACTAGAATTATTATAGTAACATGGAAAAGGTCGCACGCATTGAGTAAAGATGAAAAAACCTCTTATTCTGAACGTTCGCTACTTATTGGGCAGTATGTCCTTTGCTTACTTCTTTGGTAACAGACGAGTGACGATTCGGGTGTTTGTTCTGACCTTTACTCTTATTCGACGGGCGAGACGAACGAGTCTTTTTCCTTTTCGACTTTCTATCCCTTCCGTTTCGCGGAGCATAGGCAGGCGCTTCACCCAGTTCTGAAGGTACTGGAATTTTATAGATCTCTTTCTGCAAGAACTGTTCGATGTTTCTGAACTTATCCTGTTCTTTCTCACTGACAAACGTAATGGCACATCCGTCGTTGTTTGCCCGAGCCGTACGACCGATACGATGGATGTAATCCTCGCAATCGTGAGGCACATCGTAGTTGATCACCAGTCGGATATCATCAATATCAATGCCACGTGCAACAATGTCGGTCGCCACTAGCACATCAATGTAGCCATTCTTGAATTCATGCATGATCTGGTCACGCTGTTTCTGGTCAAGATCCGAGTGCATCTCACCCACATTGAGTTTCGCTTGTCGCAAAGCCTTCGTCACGTCCTTTACCCTTAACTTCGATGATACGAAGATGATAACACGCTCCGGTTTCGACAACGTAAGGAGCGAACGGATAATCTGCAGTTTCTGATATTCATAACACACGTAAGCCGTTTGGATAATCTTGTCAGCAGGTTTCGATACCGCTAGTTTCACCTCGACCGGATCACGCAAAATATACTGAGCCAACTGCTGAATCTTGTTCGGCATCGTCGCTGAAAACATGATCGTCTGTCGGTTTTGCGGCAACTGTTTGACAATCTGCATGATGTCGTCATAAAATCCCATATCGAGCATCCGATCAGCTTCATCAAGAACAAAGAAGGAAACGTCCGACAGGTTTACATTTCCCAAATTAATATGGCTGATAAGTCTTCCCGGAGTAGCAATCACCACATCAGCTCCTAACGTCAATCCTTTCTTCTCCTGTTCATACCGAACACCGTCGTTGCCACCATAGACCGCCACGCTAGAAATAGGCATAAAATAAGAAAAACCCTCCATCTGCTGATCAATCTGTTGCGCCAACTCGCGCGTTGGAGCCATAATCACACAGTTAATCGTCTCTTCCTTATAACCGCCCTTGCTCAGTTGGTTGAGGATAGGCAGCAAATAAGCCGCCGTCTTTCCCGTTCCCGTTTGAGCAACCCCAATCAAATCTTTTCCTTCTAATAAGATCGGAATCGTCTTTTCCTGTATGGGAGTACAATCTTGAAAATTCATTGCGTCCAGCGCATCGAGTACACTATCCTCCAGTTCTAGTTCTGCAAATTTCATATTGAATAAGTCGTTTCTTCGTTCTCTTACGAATAGCCGTTGATCCATCCCGTCTCCATTCACACGCCGATTAGTCCGCTATCCGTCGACAAAGATAAAATTTTTGACTAACGTACACAAATGACAAATAAACTATGTTGTCCGAAACGCCCGTCAGTTGAG
>CAZEPM010000112.1:0-6253 GCA_964514145.1 uncultured Bacteroides sp. | reverse complement strand
ACAAGATATTTCCGGTGAAATATAACGCGGATTGTGTAATATAAAAACGTTGATTGTCAGTTTATTTAAGCTAATAATTGTGTATTAAAAATCTACTGTAAATATTAAATAAACATTAAAAACAAGCAGTTGTATTAAGAAATATTATATAAGACAATAAAATATTGTATACATTTGCACTCGTTATATAAACTATTAATAAATAAATTTTATGTGTAATTTGTTAAATAGAGTGAGTTTATCCTTCTTTCCTTTATTGTTGCACATGGTTTTGAGAAGAGTATGTTTAAGTTGTATTGCTGTGGCATTGTTGTTTTCTGTGACGCTGACATCGTATGCACAGAGTAATAATGAGAAAGAGGGAAAAATTGTAGTAGGAGAAAGTGATGAAACAACTTCTGCTGAGAGAGTGACCTATAGGGGTCTTGTGTATGATGAGGAACTTGTCCCATTGCCGGGTGTGTATGTGAGAGTAAGAGGGAAAAGCGGAATAGGGGCAGTTACGGACGATCAGGGAGAATTTAGGTTGTTGCTTCCAAAAGAGAATTATGTGTTTGAATTCTCTTATGTGGGTATGAAATCTGTGTCTGTAAAGGCGAGTGAGGGCAAAATGATGCAAGTGCAGTTGGAACCCGATGCCCAAACGCTAAAAGAAACTGTCGTTACGGGTATTTATACGCGTAACATCGAAAGTTTTACGGGATCGGTTTCTACGTTTACGGGTGAGGAATTGAAATCTGTAGGCCCGTTGAACGTCTTGAAGAGTTTAAGTGTGCTCGATCCTTCCTTTATTTTGACAGACAACAATGTGATGGGATCTGACCCGAATACGCTGATGGATGTCAGTATTAACGGTAAGATTAATGTGACGGACTTGACGCAGGAATACAGTGTCGACCCGAACCAACCTTTGTTTATCTTAGACGGTTTTGAAACCACTTTGCAGGAAATTCAAGATTTGAATATGGACCGTGTAGAAAGTATCTCTATCTTGAAGGACGCAGCTTCGACGGCAATCTATGGTTCGAAGGCTGCCAATGGTGTGGTTGTGGTGGAGACCATAAAACCTAAAGCCGGCAAATTGCGTTTTTCTTATACGGGTAATTTTACTTTTAGCTGGCCGGATTTAAGCGACTATAATCTGATGAATGCCGAAGAAAAACTTCAGTTTGAAAAACTAGCCGGTGCCTATAAGTCGTATAACTCAAGCGGCGCTTGGGTAAATCTCGATGAAAACGGTGAGATTATAGGCGAGTCGCAGCGTGCCCAATATTATGCGAAACTAAAACTGGTGCGTGAAGGTCACGACACATATTGGTTGAATGAACCCTTGCGTAACGGTCTGACGCAAGGTCACAATTTATATGTAGACGGTGGTGATCAGACGTTCCTCTATGGTGTAGGCCTTTCTTATAATAACACGATGGGTGTCATGAAAAATTCCAATCGTGATGTGCTGAACGGTAATATCCGCTTAACCTACCGTTTGAATGATTTGATGTTCACCAATCAAACGACCGTCAGCAATACATCGTCAAGTAACAATACGGTTGATTTCTCGTCCTTCTCTCGTATGAATCCGTTCTACGACAAGACGACAGAGAGCGGTCAGATTCCCAAGTATGTCTATCGAAGTGGAACGGAGTATATTTGGAATCCGATGTGGGATTTGGAACAGAACAGTTTCAACCGATCTGATAGCTGGAGTTTTACCAATAATTTTCAGTTAGATTGGACAATTATTAAGTCATTGCGTTTCCGCGCCAATGTTCAATATCAGATGACGAAGTCAGAGACCGATGTTTTCAAATCGCCTAACGAGACATCGTTTAATTCTACGGCAGTAAGTCAGAGAGGTACCTATCGGAAGTCTGCCTCTTCGAACTCAACCTTAAATGGCCGCTTGAATCTGACATACGGGCGTTCCTTTGGTCGGCATACGGTCAATGGTGTTTTGGGTATGCAGTTCCGCGACACTTCGCAAGAAAGTTATTCATTCTCTGTAGAAGGATATTCGACAGATCAATTTTCAAATCCAAACTTTTCTAATGGTTATCCGGAAAGTGGTCGTCCTACTTCGTCAGACGATAAAACTCGTAGTCTCAGTTACTATTTCAATTTCAACTATTCGTATATGATGCGCTACTTGTTGGACTTCAATTTCACGAGCAACGGATCTTCGCAATTTGGTATTAATGATCCTTTTACGAACACATGGTCTGTGGGTGTGGGTTGGAACCTGCATGAGGAAAAATTCTTGAAAGACAATCGGGTGATTAGTTATTTGAAATTGCGTTATTCATTAGGTAATCCTGGTAATCAGAATTATGACGCTAAATTGTCGTCGAGCATTTACAGTTACATCACCAGCGGAACCAATCCGTTCGGACTGGCCGCTTTGGTGTCGACGTGGGGAAATAACAACTTGAAATGGCAACGTACGGTGACACACAATTTTGGTATCGATTTACAGCTGTTTGATAACCGGTTGAATTTTGATATCGATTATCAGATTCGTAGAACAGACCCGATGTTGGTAACCATCGATTTGCCGGCTTCTACCGGTTCGACTTCTGCTCCGATGAACATCGGTGCTACGGACAATCGTTCTATCAGTGTTAGCATGACCTATTATCTGCTTAAGCGTCATAACATGAACTGGTTTATCAGTGCTAACTTGAATCACAACGAAACAAAGTATTATAATATTGGTAATACGCTAGAGGCATATAATGAGGCAGGAAGAGCGAGTTCGACCTTATTGCGTTATTACGATAATGCCAGCACTACGGGTCTGTACGTCGTTCGTTCGGCAGGTATCGATCCGGCAACCGGTAATGAAATCTTTATAAAGAAAGACGGAACTTATACCTATGAATGGAATCAAGACGATGAAGTTTTGTATGGTGATACGAATCCGGATGTTTCCGGATCAATCAATACTTCTTTTGTGTGGAAAGACTTCTCAATTGGTGCATCCTTTACTTATACGATCGGTGCGGACGTTCAGTTGTCCACATTGCTCAACAAGGTAGAAAACATCAACAGTTCGGCATTGCTCTACAATCAGGATAAGCGAGCATTGTACGACCGTTGGCAGCAGCCCGGAGACCATGCAAAGTTTAAACGTATTGATGATACCAGCACAACTTACATATCTAGTCGCTTTGTGGCAAATGAAAATACATTGAAATGCACCAGCATCAATTTTGGTTACAGAACCTCTACGTCAAGTTGGTTACAATATATCGGCGCTACGTCTGTGAGTTTCCGGATTTATATGAATGATATATTCCGAATTTCTACTGTCAAGGAAGAACGTGGAACCAGTTATCCATTCGAACGTTCTGTTACGTGTTCTGTAGGTGTTAACTTTTAAAGAGCAATGAATTATGAAAAGAAATAAAATAAGATCTAGTTTAAGTTGGTTGCTGATCAGTCCTTTCTTCTTGTTCACAACTTCGTGTGCGGACTGGCTAGACGTAAAAATGAGCGATAACATTATGGAAAATACCCTGTATAGTACCAACGATGGTTTTTTGATCGCTCTGAATGGAATTTATGTAAGTCTGAACGACATTTATGGTTCTTATTTGAGTGCAGGAGTCATAGATGTCATGGCGCAATACTATCGAGTGACAGAAAATGATAACCACACATATCGTGTTTATTCAGGATATCGTTTTACGGAGAGTACCTTCGAAACGACATCCGAACGGATTTGGACACAAGCCTATTCGCTGCTGGCCAATGTCAATGTGTTGCTGGAACACTGTGATGAAGAAGATTCTGCACTTAGGGCGGAATATTATCCGTTAGTCAAAGGAGAAGCTTTGGCCTTGCGGCGATGATTCATTTTGATATGTTACGTCTTTACGGACCTATTTACAGTTCGGCCACAGCCTCGGAAGAGACCATTCCCTATCAAGAGTCTTCGTCTAAAGACATTCAGCCGCTGTTGCCGGCGAGCGACGTGCTCGACAGGGTGATTCGCGATTTGACAGAAGCGGCTGGTATTTTGGCTGCTGGTGACCCGATTCTGACGTTAGGCGTGCAAAATGCCGTTCCGAGCGACGACGGTCTTGACAGCTACGACTTTGCCTATCGTCAGCTGAGACTGAATTACTATGCCGTGCAAGCGTTGTTAGCCCGTGCTTATTTATGGAGAGGTGATAAACAAACAGCCTACAACATTGCTAAAAATGAAATTATCGACAAGATAACGACCGACGAGCTGGAGGTCTTTCCGTGGGCAACGGAAGAGTCTTTTTTGTTGGAAAAAAAGCCCGACCGTTTGTTTTCTTCGGAAGTGTTTTTCGCTGTTTATACTCAAAGCCGTACGATCTACAGCTCCCTCTTTAGCGATGCACTCTCCATTTCGTCCAGACTGACGTTTCCCGGCACAAGTGTCTCTTCCGATGACTCCAAAGTCGCTACGTTTTATGACGATGCCAATGATATGCGCCGCACGATGTGGGATGTGGTTGCGTCGGTAGAAGACGACGGAACGACCGACGACGATGAGACCGTAACAACAGAAACGTCTTTATATTTCAAGAAATATGCCAATCCGGATAGTGATGCCACCTACGACGGGTCTGAAACCTATGTCTATATGACTCCGTTGATTCGTCTGAGCGAAGTCTATATGATTGCAGCCGAATGTGCCGACACCGATGAAGAAGCGTTGGAATATATCAATGTTGTACGCGAACACAGACGTTGTGCGAACATCAGCTTGCAAGACGGCTCTCGTCAGGACTTGATTACTTACGAATTTGCTCGCGAAGTCATCGGTGAAGGACAGTTGTTCTTCTATTATAAGCGTCTGGGAATGGAATCAATCATTTCCGGAACCAGTGCCACCGAACCCTATCTGATGAATCTAAGCAACTATGTTTGGCCGATGCCGAGCGTAGAAATAGATAAACGAACAGAAATAGAACTGTAAACCCGAATAATTATGAAACGATATATTAAAACAAGTTTATGGATGATCGCAGTCATGTTGGGACTGACCGGTTGCGAAAAAGAATTGATGGACTTCGAAGGAGTAGATGCGCTCTATTTCGACGTGCAATACGGAGCCGAATATGGCAATGAGAACGTATGGGCGCACCAATATTATTCGTATATCTCGTTTGCCAGTCTGGACAATGCAGAAGAAACCGAAGTCAGTCTGAAAGTATGTGTGGCCGGTTCGATCACTGACTACGACCGCCCCTTCCAAGTGGAAGTTGTAGAAGACAGTACAACGGCCATTATGCCAGACGAGTACGAAGGATTGTCGACCGATCAGGTCATTAAGGCCGGAGAAAATAACACGCGCATCACCTTTACGGTCAAACGTTCCGAACGAATGCTGACCGATACGGTACAGATTCAACTGCAATTGGTTCCGGGAGAATACTTCTCTTTGCCGTTTTCTGAGGTGGGAAACATCCCGGGAAGATGGACAGACACACAGACGGCTTTCAGCAGCAACGGCAATCCGGGTATACACAATATATTCATAAACAACACGCTCGAAGAGCCGGCCGGATGGAATACGGTGCAGTTCGGACAGTTCTCCGTCCAGAAATACCAGATGTTGATTGATGTGTCTGGCTTCCAAGTGTCTGATTTCGAAGATAGAGACAAGATGCAGACCGGACGTCAGCAACTGATAGCCCGTATGGGAAGCGCATATCTGATGGAGCAATATCAGAAAGGACGCGACTATTGGGTACTTGATGCCGATGGTTCGATGATGTGGATTAACGGTGTAAGTTGGGCTGAAGGTACGATGCCGGAAGATATGTTGGATAACTAAAAGCAATTATAATCATGAAGAAAATTACCTATATCATAACCCTGTTGACTTTAACCCTCTGGACTGCTTGTGAGGTTGAAGATAAAGGACGTTACGACTATACGCCGCTAAACGAACTCACCATTGCGGGTATAGAACGCGGATATGCAATGACTGCACAGATCGATACGTTGGTGATCGTTCCGCAGATTACGGTTACTGTACCTACCGATGAAAGCAATTATGAATACAGCTGGTTTTTCTGCTCGGGTGATGGCCACGTACATACGCAAATCAGTACAGAGCGAAATCTTAACTGGAGAGTTGTGGAAAACCCCGGTGTCTATACCCTCTACTATCAGATCACGGATCATTCTACAGGTCTGCAATGGCTCACTTCCACTGCACTGACAATCACGACGAACTATACGATCGGTTTTCTGTTGCTGGGCGATGAGCCGG
>CAZEPM010000111.1:0-6306 GCA_964514145.1 uncultured Bacteroides sp. | reverse complement strand
AACACTGAATAAATTCGATATAAACATTGGCAATCTGACAAGAAAAATATACTTTTGCAAAAAAGAATATTATTTGATTCGTATTAAAAGCAAACCATGGGACTGTTTACTAACCTATTTACAAAAAATAACTCAACAAATACAAAAGAGCGGGTGGGCGGTATGGAGGATTTTATGACCCTCATCCGTGTATATTACCAAGCTGTTATGGCCAGCAATCTGGGCATAACCAATTTAGTCGCGTTGCCCGATATGGCCATATTCAAACGAACACTGAAGGTAGCTACGACAAACAACAAACTGGGCATTGCGGAAAAGAGCCGCAGCAAGAAAATGCTGAAAGAACTCTATGGAATGACAGACGTTTTCTTTAAAGAAATAGATGCTTCCATCAAGAAAAACTGTCGCACGATTAACGATGTGAAGAACTATCTTTATATGTTTCAAGGGTTTAGTCAAGACCTAATGATGCTCGTAGGCAATCTGATGAAATGGAAATTCCGCATGCCGTCTATTTTCAAGAAGGTTTTATACCAAATGACGGCAAAGACCATCAATGACATACTGACGCGCAACAATTGGAAAGACGATGCCGTGCGTAAGACATGCGGCAACGTACGCCGCTATCACCAGATGTTGGGCTATTCCGGCGAATGGATGACAGAGTATGTTTATCACATTGTCATTCTAGCCAAAAAAGAGCCTCGTCCAAAAGATGAAGATTAACCAAGATTAACCTTTCCGGCTATTTTTGTAAAAAATCTGTCGAAAAACTTTTGTGATTCACAAAGAAACTTTATTTTTGTGTGACAATTGGCCTACTATGACAGAAGAAGACAAAGAGCAGCTCAACATGTTTGAAGCACAAGTGCGCCATCTGCTTTATAGGTATGACCAAATGCAACATACCAATGCAGAACTTCGGCGGCAATTGGCAGATAAAGAAGCTGAAATAGCCAAGATATATGAACGCTGTCGAGAATTGGAAGTCAGTTATGCCAATCTAAAAACAGCACGGATAATCAGCATCAGTGATCGTGAGTCTCACGAAACCAAGCAACGATTGTCCAAGCTTGTGCGTGAAATCGACAAATGCATCGCTTTATTAAACGGATAAAACGAAGTGTATGGAGATCAAGCAAGACGATAAAATGAGAATTAATTTGATGATCGGAGACATCAATTATCCTATAAATATTGATCGTAAAGATGAAGAACGTTATCGGAAAGTCGCCAGCATCATTGAAAGAAGGCTAAACAAGTATCGTGCATCCAGGCCGGGAGAAAGTATCATCAATCATTTGACAATGATAGCTTTTCAAGCTGTACTTAAAAATCTTGAAATAATAGACAAAAACGATACGCAGCCTTATAAGGATAAATTAACGGAACTTACCAATGAAATCGAAAAGCGGTTTCAAGAAGAAGTTTCTTAAAAATATACAATTACATTTTTGAGTTAAGCCAATTCGCGCACTACCATTCTTTCGGAGAGACGGGTTCTCTGAAAGTTGAGTGGTGCGTTTTTTATATTTACTAAATTTATTACAAAATGAATATCATAGTACCGCTAATCTGCCTGATTGCAGGAGCAACTATCGGATACGTGCTTTTCCGTTATGTTGCTAAATCAAAGTATAACAGCATACTCAAAGAAGCACAAACTGAAGCTGAAGTAATCAAAAAGAACAAATTGCTTGAAGTTAAAGAAAAATTCTTGAATAAGAAAGCGGAATTGGAAAAAGAAGTAGCACAACGAAACCAACGTATCCAACAAGTCGAAAACAAGCTAAAGCAACGCGAACTGATATTGGGACAGCGACAAGAAGAAATTCAACGCAAACGCAACGAAGTAGAAGTCATCAAGGAAAACTTGGAAGCACAACTCATTGTAATTGATAAGAAGCAAGACGAACTCGAAAAACTCCAAATACAGGAACGCGAGAAACTGGAGACAATCAGTGGCCTATCGGCAGAAGAGGCCAAAGAACGGCTGGTAGACTCCTTAAAAGAAGAAGCCAAAACACAAGCGCAGTCATACATCAATGACATTATGGACGATGCAAAAATGACGGCCAATAAAGAAGCAAAACGCATTGTCATCCAAAGCATTCAGCGCTTAGCTACCGAAACAGCCATTGAGAACTCCGTAACCGTATTTCACATTGACTCCGACGAAGTAAAAGGACGCATCATTGGTCGTGAAGGGCGCAACATTCGGGCCCTTGAATCGGCAACAGGTGTAGAAATTGTAGTCGACGATACGCCCGAAGCCATCGTACTTTCGGCTTTCGACCCTGTACGGCGAGAAATCGCGCGACTAGCCTTGCATCAATTGGTTACTGACGGACGTATTCACCCTGCACGCATCGAAGAAGTCGTAACCAAAGTGCGCAAACAAGTAGAAGAAGAAATCGTCGAAACCGGTAAACGCATCACCATCGATTTAGGTATCCACGGCATGCATCCTGAACTTATCCGACTCATCGGAAAAATGAAATATCGTTCCAGCTACGGACAGAATCTGTTACAACATGCCCGTGAAACTGCGAACTTATGTGCCATCATGGCCTCCGAACTAGGTCTGAACCCAAAGAAAGCCAAACGCGCCGGTCTATTGCACGACATAGGCAAGGTGCCCGATGACGAGCCTGAATTGCCACACGCCCTATTAGGACAAAAATTAGCCGAGAAATACAAAGAGAAAGCCGACATATGCAATGCCATCGGCGCGCACCATGACGAAATCGAAATGGAAACTCTGATTGCCCCTATCGTACAAGTCTGTGACGCTATCTCGGGAGCAAGACCCGGAGCAAGGCGGGAAATTGTCGAGGCATACATCAAGCGTCTGAATGACCTTGAACAACTTGCACTCTCCTATCCTGGCGTAACCAAGACTTATGCTATCCAGGCCGGACGCGAACTCCGCGTTATTGTCGGAGCAGACAAAATAAACGATAAACAGACCGAACAACTCTCTGCTGAGATCGCCAAGAAGATACAAGACGAAATGACCTATCCAGGACAAGTGAAAATCACGGTTATCCGAGAGACACGTGCCGTAAGCTTTGCCAAATAGACCTCACAAAGCAAAGAAAACAGGAAAAAATAACCGCAACATTTGCAACTCATCTATAAACATTATACCTTTGCACCCCTCCCCCTTTTAGAGGGGAGGGATAATTTCTACCAAAAAGGGCTTGTTTGGTTTTGACAGCGGGTAGAAATGGTATGTAAGCATGCAGTGCGTCGGTAATCAGCACTATAACACAGTTACCAAACAATTATCTGGCGAAAACAACTACGCTCTCGCTGCTTAGTCGAAGTACAGTAGATTGGCTTTATTTCGGCACAAGGTGCTGAAACGAGACATCACTCGGGAAGCTCTCGCTCCGAAGCAATCCGGCAAAGTGGTGCAGCAATATCGGAGATAGCCGTATGCAAGCCTTGGGCAAACGGTGAAAGTAAAACTAAAAAGGATAAGGTATAAGTCGGTAGCTCTGGTCTAGCTTATACACGAAAACCCAAAACAGAGATAAGCATGTAGAAAACGTATGGTTTCCTCGTTTGGACGAGGGTTCGACTCCCTCCAAGTCCACACAATTAGTAGATGAATGACTGACAAAGCATCCTGTGTTCACATGAGATTAACAGGATGCTTTCTTTTTATCCCAACCCGTCACACCGTTCACCATGGTCTCCCTTAATTCTCTATGCTAGCTGCTTTTATGAGCAGACTTATGACCGCTATACAGTTTAGCTATCAAGTCGGAACGACCGATACGACGCAGTTCAGCTATGATTTTCTTCCGCTCATCAGGCTTATACCAGAAAAAGAACATGCGTTGGGCTAGTTTCGCACGCGAGTCTTTGGCCGAGTACACAGGTTCGAGTGTATACGGATGATAGCCCGTGTACCACATTTCCGTACTGATTGTCATGGGGGTAGGCGTAAAATCTTGTACTTGCTCCAAATGGAAATCCAGTTGTTTGGTGATAACAGCCAGTTCAGCCATATCTTCTTCGCGACAGCCGGGATGACTGGAAATGAAGTAAGGGATAAGTTGTTGCTTGAGGTTTTCCTTGCGGTTGATAAGATCAAAAAGTTTCTTGAATTGATAGAACTGTTCAAACGGAGGTTTACGCATCAGCTGCAACACATACATACTTGTGTGTTCAGGAGCAACCTTCAACCGTCCGCTCACGTGTTTTGTGATAAGTTCCTTCGTATATTCGCGTATCCCGTGATCTATCTCCGGATCATTTGTACGATGAAGCAGCATGTCGTAACGGACACCGCTTCCTATGAAACTCTTCTTGATTCCGGATATCGAGTCCACCGCCCGATAAATATCCAACAAAGGGCGATGATCACAATTCAAATTAGGACAGATGCGGGGAAAGATGCACGACGGGCGCCTGCACTTCTTACACAAAGTCTGATTCTTACCTCCCATGCCATACATATTGGCCGAAGGACCACCCAAATCAGACAGATAACCCTTGAAGTCAGGCATTCGGGCAATGGTTTTCACTTCCCTCAGAATACTCTCCTTGCTACGGCTAGTGATAAACTTACCTTGATGAGCAGAGATGGTACAGAAAGCACAACCGCCAAAGCAGCCACGATGGATGTTCACCGAAAACTTAATCATTTCGTATGCAGGAATCCGCTTACCCTTATACTTCGGATGAGGCAGACGTGTATATGGCAAGTCAAACGAATGGTCGAGTTCGGCCTGTGTCATCGGCGGATAAGGCGGATTCACCACGACCATCAGGTCACCCGTAACCTGAAGCAATCGCTTGGCCTCATACTTGTTCGATTCCTCTTCAATAAGCCTCATGTTGACAGCCTGCCTTTTCTTATCCCGCAAACATTCCTCATGTGAATAAAGCCGGAGGTCATCGACCGCAACATTGGCCGGAACAGCATCAGGCCGACACAGGAACACCGTCTGTCTGATATCAACAGGCAAACCGTTTCGCACCGAGTAGTAATCCGTCTCATCAGAAAGCCGTCCGGACAACCGGTGGCAAAGCTCCACTATCGGCCTCTCACCCATGCCATAAATCAGTAAGTCAGCGCCGGAATCAAATAAGATACATTTGCGCAACCCATCTTGCCAATAATCATAATGAGTCAGCCGACGCAAAGAAGCTTCGATGCCGCCCAACACGACAACAGAGTCAGGAAAAAGCCTTTTAAGTATCTTCGAATACACAATCGTGGGGTATTCCGGACGCTTGTCATGTCGCCCGTCGGGTGTGTAAGCATCCTCCGAACGCAGACGACGGTTCGCCGTGTACTTGTTCACCATCGAATCCATACAACCCGGCGCAATACCGAAAAACAGGCGCGGACGCCCCAGTTTCCTGAAGTCACGTAAATCATCCTGCCAATTCGGTTGCGGAACAATCGCCACACGCAAGCCTTCACTCTCCAAGACACGTCCGATCACAGCCGCGCCAAACGACGGATGATCAACATACGCATCCGCACTAAACAAAATCACGTCCAGTTGTTTCCAGTTGCGAAGAGCAACCTCTTTCGCGGTCGTCGGCAACCAATCAGTCAGTCTATGCGGATCAGGCATCAGTTGCTTCCAAAACGTTGTGCGGTTCGCCATCCTCCTTACCCGATCCGTCCTCAGCCATCGGATGCCCGGCATCCCATTGCCGATAGACCTGCATCAGCCTGTCAAGCCCGTAAGCCTTCATATTGTCGTGATATACCACGTCGATACACAGATCCAACAACTCCTTCGTATCACCCTCGAGTGAGGCAATGAGCGAGCGCAGATTCAGCTTCAACCTGTCCAACACCCCCTCATCAATGATGCCATGACTATCTGCCAGATGCTGAAACAACGCATATTTACGTATGGTCTGCAGATGTTCTTCCGTAATCTTTATGCTACGAGTCCCCGACGCATTTGTTTGTATGATACACATGATGACAATCTTTAAGTTTACAATGATACAAAAGTAGGCAATTTCCGATGAAGATGACCCATCGCACGGCCGCATTTTTCTAAAAAGAAGATGCCACAAAAGCCTTCCCGCCGCGCGACCTCACTCTGCCCGCCGCGCGACATCGACCGAACCCGATTCCTCTCCGGCCTGACATCGATTCCCACCCCATCCGGAATCCCTTCGGAGAGGGGTGTATCAAAGGTCGGAACTTAGACTGCCAAAGGCCGTACCTTAGACTACCAAAGGTCGGAACGGCTTCTGTCATCCTATAAATCTCGCATCGGCTGCGTAAGAGGCAGAGGATCATCGTGGCTTTTACCTATCTTT
>CAZEPM010000110.1:0-6369 GCA_964514145.1 uncultured Bacteroides sp. | reverse complement strand
AATGATTTATGAAGGATTTTCCATGTTAATATAAGTCACAAGTCTGCACGATATTTTATAACTTAGCCATCACAAATAAAACCAAGGAAAGTGATCGATCAGGCTACTATAGACAGGATAATGGACGCGGCACAAATCGTTGACGTGGTTTCAGACTTCGTAACCCTGCGCAAACGAGGAGTCAACTACGTGGGTCTCTGTCCATTCCATAGTGAAAAAACTCCATCGTTCAGTGTGTCGCCAGCAAAAGGATTGTGCAAATGCTTCAGTTGCGGCAAAGGGGGCAATGTAGTGCATTTCATCATGGAACACGAACAATTATCGTATTATGACGCATTGCGATACTTGGCCAACAAATATCATATCGAAATCAAAGAACGCACGCTGACAGATGAGGAGAAACAGGCACAAAGCGTACGCGAAAGCATGTTTGTCATCAATGAGTTTGCCCGTAACTATTTCCAACACATTCTCTATAATCATCCGGACGGACAAGCCATTGGAATGGCTTATTTCCGCCAGCGAGGTTTTCGTGATGACATCATCAAGAAGTTCCAGCTTGGCTTTTGCCTCAATCAATCCGACACCTTCGCACGCGAAGCATTAAACAAAGGATACAAAGCCGAATATCTGGTAAAAACCGGACTATGCTATACACGGGATGACGGACAACTACACGATCGCTTCTGGGGACGTGTCATATTTCCCGTGCAAACCATATCGGGCAAGGTGGTCGCGTTCGGCGGACGTATATTGAAAACAGATGCCAAAGCAAGTAAATACATCAATTCGCCGGAATCTGAGATTTATCATAAAAGCAATGAACTGTATGGCATATACTTTGCAAAGCAGGCGATTGTCAAACAAGACCGCTGCTTCTTGGTAGAGGGATATACCGATGTCATCTCCATGCACCAATCTGGTATTGAGAACGTGGTAGCCTCATCGGGCACCTCACTCACTCCGGGGCAAATACGACTGATACACCGCTTCACAAACAACATCACCGTGCTTTATGATGGCGACATGGCCGGTATCAAAGCATCGCTGCGAGGAATTGACATGCTATTGGCCGAAGGAATGAATATCAAAGTTGTGTTACTTCCCGACGGAGACGACCCTGACAGTTTCGCACGTAAACACAACGCTACCGATTACCAACAATACATCAATTCACACGAGACTGATTTTATCCGTTTCAAGACTAACTTGTTGCTCGATGAGGCCGGAAACGACCCCATCAAACGAGCTGGACTTATCAGTGACATCGTGCGAAGCATATCCGTTATTCCGGATGCCATTATACGTTCCGTCTACACTCGCGAATGCAGCCAACTACTTCAGATAGAAGAACAAATCTTGGTGGCAGAGATAAGCAAACAGAAAATCCGACAAACCGAAAAAGGAGACAAGACCAAAGTTGCGCCAGTTACCGACAAACAAGCAAAAGGAACAGAGACGACAGACTCTCCAAGCAGTGAGGTTGAAACGACATCATCGGAAACCGGCCCAATTCCCGACACAGGAAACAACCAGACACAACGAGCCGGTCACAACGACCCATTATTTATCTCTCAGCAAGACGATGAAAGCAGAAAGTTCTACGGATACGAGAAACTCATTATCGAAATACTGGTGCGGTATGGAGAAAAAATCATGTGTAACGTGAAAGACGAAAACGGCCAAGAGATTCCACTCACCGTGACAACATACATCGTCAACGAACTAGAGACTGACGAACTAGAGTTTCACAACCCAATCCACCGCCGGATGCTAAACGAAGCTGCGCTACACGTGGACGATGAAAACTTTTGTGCGAAGCATTTCTTTTGCAACCACACCGATGCTTCCATCAGCCAATATGCTGTCAGTCTGCTCAACGAGCGCGAAACACTAAGCAAGGTACACACGAAAAGCCAAAAAATAGTGAGCGACGAAGAACGACTCATCGAACTGGTTCCCCATCTGATGATCGATTTCAAACACGCCATCATTGAAGAAGAACTCAAACATACGCTACAGGCCTTGCAGGATCCGCAAAATGCCCGCGACGCAAATCGGTATATGGACATCATGACACATTATAAGAAACTGTTTGAGATACAGAAACTGATGTCCAAACGCTTGGGTGATCGGGTACTCAACCTCTGATTGCCATCCAATCAAAATTACAACGAGTTGTGAATCAGATTCATAAACTCCTCACGCGTTTTAGCCTGACTGAAAGCTCCGGTGAAATCCGATGTTGTCGTTATCGCGTTCTGCTGCTCCACGCCACGCATCTGCATACACATGTGTTTCGCCTCGATTACCACCATCACGCCCAAGGGATGTAATGCTTCCTGAATGCATTCCTTTATCTGCAAAGTCATCCGCTCCTGCACCTGCAACCGATGTGCAAAAATATCCACCACACGGGCAATCTTGCTCAATCCCGTGATATATCCGTTCGGAATATATGCCACATGAGCTTTGCCATAAAACGGAATCATGTGATGCTCACACAAAGAGAAGAAATGAATGTCTTTCACGATTACCATCTGACGATAATTTTCCTTAAACTTAGCCGAGAGCAACACCTCCCGCGCATCCATGTGATATCCTCTTGTCAGCGACAACATGGCTTTCGCCACTCTTTCCGGTGTTTTTTGTAAACCTTCACGCGAAGGATCTTCGCCCAACAAAGACAGAATCTGAAGATAACTAGCTTTCAGTTTTTCTAACACTTCCGGATTTTGTATGCTCTGAAACTCTTCCACAATCAATAGGTTATATTAATAAGTCCACGTATGATAGACACTTCCTTAAACTTTCCGGTCGCTTTCAATTTACGCATAACGACATCAGCTTCTTCGATGCTGCGGAAATCGCCGACCTGACACAACCACCTCGGATTGACAAAATGTGTGTATACGGGAATATCCTCCATAATCTCTTTCACTTTCTCACCCATCTCGACAGCATCGTTGCGTGCCTGACGAGAATTATTGCCAGCATACACCTGCACCCTGAATCCCGAAGTCTTGACCACTCGCCGATCACCCTCCGTCGTTACTTCGCTTGTCGAGAGGTCACCTTGCAACAACGTCTCAAGACGTGCATCGTGATGTATCGTCACCTTTCCTTCACCGGCTTTCTGCTCCTGCAAAGTGCTCACAATATCTTGCGCACACATCGGCGAAAAGACAAACATTGTCAATATTAAACCGACAAACCTCATAATCTGTTTATTACCGTTTTATGAATAAAGGAGAAACATCGCCCGACAAATTATTCCGGTCACAACCAACTTGCCGTCTGAACCTGTCAAAAACAATTTGTCGGGAGAATCACCATAAGTATATGCGATTATTTAAAAGCATCAATGATACCCTTGAAATCAGCAGCTTTCAATGAGGCACCACCTATCAGCCCGCCGTCGACATCTGGATTAGCAAACAATTCTTTGGCATTCGATGGCTTGCAACTTCCTCCATACAAAATTGACGTATTGTCTGCCACTTCTTTTCCATATTTGTCAGCAACCACCGAACGGATATAAGCATGCATTTCCTGTGCCTGTTCCGGAGTGGCCGTCTTACCGGTTCCAATAGCCCAGACGGGTTCGTAGGCCAGAATAATCTTAGAAAAATCGTCGGCCGAGAGACTCAATACCGATGCCAGTTGGGCGGCAACCACTTCACTTTGTTTGTTTGCTTCGCGCTCCTCCAACACTTCTCCAATGCAGAAAATAGGCTTCAGACCATTGGCCAAAGCAAGCTTTACTTTATCTTCAAGCATTTCAACGGTCTCATGATAGTATGCACGACGTTCGGAGTGGCCTAGGATAACGTACTGAGCACCCGTCGATGCGATCATGGCTGCGGACACTTCGCCCGTAAATGCGCCTGACTCCTTATCTGCACAGTTTTCAGCGCCTACCCCAATAATTTGGTTGTCGACAACAGGCGTAACAGAAGCCAAATGAATGAACGGCGTACAAATAACCACGTCACAGTTTGGTCTATCGCCCGTTAAAATCTCGTTTAATTCTTTTGCTAAAGCAATGCCATCTTGAAGATTCTTATTCATCTTCCAATTTCCGGCTACAATGTTCTTTCTCATTTCTGTCTAAATTTTAAAAGATAACACTATTTCTGTTTATTTCGTTTCTGCAATTTTCGGAATCCATACACATTGTCAATCATTGTAAACAGCAGCAATGGAGCAACAAACCATAAGACGACTTCCAACATACGGTTCTGCCACACCGATTGTTGTATCCGGCCAAGCGGAATATCTTCTAATCGACCGGACAACATATACTCGTCGGGCAAATCCCGATTGCTCCATTTCCCGATGATTGTTCCGCCTTTCAACAAGATCAGTCCGGGATTCGACCGAATCATTGCTCTCAGTATGAGAGGGTCGGCCGACAAAAAGGGATATTCTCCACCGGTTTTATCTTCCCAATGAGCACACTCTTCATCCATCGAAGAGGTTACGCAATAGAACGGATAATGATTTTCTACACTATAATCATACAAATCGTTTATGAGATCCATAGAACTATCGTCTGCAATCTCCAGATGGGGAGCAATCAACAAGAAGGTATAAGTAGAGTCTTGTAGAATCTGTGTGGTCACATCTTCGCCTGTTTCAAGAACGCGCAAGATGAAACCGGTGATCGGTGGCACATAGCCTTCTTCTTTTATATAGGGTCGGCTATCGACGAATATCCACGTGCTATCAGGATATTCTTCCAAGGTAAATTCCTTTTTTATACCATCTTTCTCCAGTATGAAATAGGTATCATAAACGGGAGCTTTCTCGTTTTCAGGAATAGTCATTTGCTCCAGAATATTGGCACCTACATAATAAGGCTGGAAGTCAAAAATGGGCAAATGTGCCACGCAGTGGTAAATAATACCTATCGCATAAACAATGGCATACAAAGAGATAATCCATTGGCTTCGCCTACTAATGAACTTAGCGATGAGTCTGTTGTTGTGATGTAGCCAGCACGCAAAGAACAGAAGAACCACATTTTTCCAAAAGGTTTCCCAGTTGGTCAATATCAGGACTTCTCCAAAACATCCGCAATCGTCTACCGGATTGGTTATGGCCAAAAACAAGGTGAAAGGGGTCATCACCAGCATCGTAAGGGTTACAGCAATGGAAGTTAGCTTCTTGCGGATACCAAAAAGCAAATAGGCGCCCAGCGTAAACTCGAAGACGGCTAACAATGCGGCTGTGAAAAACGGGACAAAATCGGGAAAGAAATCAATCCAACCAAATGCACGGAAATAATCTTCGATTTTATATGCTGTGCCGTAAATATCATTGGCTTTAACAAAACCGGAGAATATGAACACGATGGCCAAGACAAATCGACAAAAATTTGTCCACACAATGTTTACCTTATGCATACCTTTATTCTCCAAAGTCGAGTTTAATCAACGCAAAAACTGCATAATTTATCATATCCATATAATTGGCATCCACTCCTTCAGAAGCGATTGTGTGTCCCGAAAGGCTCTCAATTTGTTTCGTCCGGTAGATTTTCATCAGAATCAGGTCGGTGTACGAAGTGGTACGCATGCTCCTCCATGCTTCATCGTAATCGTGATTCTTTGCTTTCATCAGTCCTAACGCAGCATGCGCGTATTTGTCATACAACGACAACGCTTGTTCGGTGTTCAGGTCGTTTTGGTCGGTGTAGCCCAGCTCTAACTGTATCAATCCAATGATGCCATAATTTACGATGGCCATAAATTCAGAACGCACGCCTTCGTCTATCAAGTTCACGCCTTTCACTTCAATGCTCCGAATGCGATTGGCTTTAATCAATATCTGATCGGTTACCGATGAAGGGCGCAATATACGCCACGCTGCACCATAATCGTGTAATTTTTTAACATACAGCTCACGGCATAGGGCTATGACCTGTTGAAACTGCTGATTCGTCTCGCTCATACTGGTCTTTTCTAAAAACAAAGCAAAGATAACGAATATCAACGAGAATCAAACAAAGACAAAGGTATAGTTTATGGACATGTCAGAGAACGGAATGACTTTGATTGCGCAAATGTATGCAATGACAATACTTCGGTGTTTTCATACCAAACCCGCTGGCGGAACTAAATTACCGGCTATTTGCTTGCATATATTAAGAAATTTTGCGAATATTGCATAAATGGTTGTGCATATGATATTTACCTATTAAAAGTTTGGACACCTTTTTAATTTGTTAAATATCCATAATATACAAAACGTTCTATCCGTTATTCTTTTTGATTTTTAAATCTGCCAACGCGTTAACAGTATTTTATCACATGAAAACATTTTTATTCATCAGCTTCATGACGGCAGCCACTTTATCGCTGTCTG
>CAZEPM010000109.1:0-6496 GCA_964514145.1 uncultured Bacteroides sp. | reverse complement strand
ATTCACGTATATATGCTGTAAATCCTCGGTGTAGGCATAATCTGTACCTGTATATTGAGCAGATGTTGGGAAAAAGGCCTACCATATTTTTTATAGATGAGGCACTAGGGGTATCGTGGTTGTGGAATTACAGGCATACCATTTTTCCTTTCGCTGCCGGATATGCACAAGGATTTCTATAAGAATAAATTATCTAACTTTGTTTAGATTATACAATGGAAACATGACATGAAAAAGAAGTTTTTCTCAAAATTTTTGTATACATCTATTTGGAGTATAAGAGAAAAATACTACTTTTGTCACATCAAATCAAAAAGATAAAAGTTATGAAAGCATTGTATCATGCATATTTTCACTTCTTTTTTTACTTTTACTTTAGCCATAAAGTGAAGTGGGAAGTTGCATATGTATGATAACGAAGATTTAAAAAATAATTATAGAATGATTACAAAATCCCACTTCCTAATACGAAAGTGGGATTTTGCATTTTTAGTGCAACACATGAAAAAAATAGCAATTCAAGGCATCGAAGGTTCTTACCACGACATTGCCGCACATCAGTTTTTCGAGAATGAGGACATCGAGTTGGTCTGTTGTTCAACATTCGACGATATTTTTATGCAAATCAAGACTAACAATAGCATTATTGGTATGCTGGCAATAGAAAATACCATTGCCGGCAGTCTGTTACACAATTATGACCTGTTACGCGAAAACCACGTTACAATTGTTGGGGAACACAAATTACGCATTTCGCACAGTCTGCTTTGCCTGCCTGATGAAGATTGGAAAGACATCTCGGAAATTAACTCACATCCGGTAGCATTGGCACAATGCAGGGAATTCTTATATAAACACCCGAATATAAAAATCGTAGAAACTGAAGATACGGCCGGAAGTGCATACCTCATCAGCAAACAACACATGAAAGGACATGCCGCCATCTGTTCAAAATTTGCGGCATCCCTCTATAACATGAAAATCCTCGAAGAAGGCATCGAAACCAATAAACACAATTTCACTCGTTTCCTTATTGTGACAGACCTATGGAAAGCCGACGAAATCCGCCCCTATACGCAAATCAATAAAGCTACACTTGTTTTCTCATTGCCACACACGGAAGGCAGTCTGTCGCAAATTTTGTCTATCTTTTCATTCTACCGCATCAACTTAACCAAAATACAATCCTTGCCTATCATCGGACGTGAATGGGAATATATGTTCTATGTTGATATTACTTTCAAAGACTACTTACGCTATCGGCAATCCATTGATGCCATCAGACCCTTAATCAAAGAACTACAAATACTTGGAGAATATGGAGAAGGCAAATCACAACTTTAATATCTTTCCGGCTAAACGCCTGGATTCAGTAAGCGAATATTACTTTTCAAGAAAGCTCAAAGAAATAGCCCGAATGAATGCAGACAATCAAGATGTCATCAATCTTGGTATTGGGAGTCCTGATATGCCACCGTCACCGGAAACCATTCAGGTTTTATGCAAGGAAGCTCAAAAAGCCGATGTACACGGTTATCAGCCCACTGTTGGTATTCCGGAATTACGCCAAGCGATGGCAAACTGGTATAAGCGTTTCTATCATGTCCAACTAAATCCAGATACAGAAATACAACCTCTTATCGGCTCAAAAGAAGGCATCTTACACGTAACGTTGGCATTGGTCAATCCCGGTGACCAAGTGTTGGTTCCCAATCCCGGTTACCCTACGTACACCTCGCTCAATCGCTTGCTCGGAAGTGAAATTGTGAACTACGATCTGCGTGAAGACAATGGATGGCAACCTGATTTCGAAGCTTTGGAAAAACTAGATCTTAGCCGAACTAAAATTATGTGGACCAACTACCCGAACATGCCCACCGGAGCAAATGCTACACGCGAGCTATACGAAAAACTCGTAGATTTTGCCCAGCGCCATCAGATTGTCATCGTTAACGATAATCCGTATAGTTTTATCCTGAACGAGAAACCTTTAAGCATCCTTCAGGTAAAAGGAGCCAAAGCATGTTGCATCGAATTCAACTCTATGAGCAAGAGCCATAATATGCCGGGATGGCGCATCGGCCTGATCGCCACCAATGCACAATTCATAGAATGGATTCTAAAAGTAAAAAGCAACATAGACTCCGGAACTTTTCGCCCCATGCAATTGGCTGCTGCACAAGCATATCAGAACTCTGACGAATGGCATAATCAAATGAACCGAACCATTTATCGTCAGCGTCGTTACTTGGCTGAAGAGATTATGAAAGCATTAGATTGTACTTTCGACCCTGCACAGGTTGGTATGTTCCTTTGGGGACGCATACCGAAACAATATGCAAATGTTGAAGACTTGACAGAAAAAGTGCTCCACAATGCCAAAGTATTCATCACACCGGGATTTATCTTCGGAAGCAATGGAGCCAGATACATACGCATCTCACTCTGCGCCAAAGAAGAAAAACTATCCGAAGCGTTACGACGCATTAAAAATTCAACTATTTAAAAAACAATACAACACAAAATAACTATGGAACTAGAATCAATCTTATTACCGGGCATCAGCCCCGAACGTCCTTTAGTCATTGCCGGACCCTGCAGTGCAGAAACTGAAGAACAAGTGATACACACAGCTAAACAACTTGCCGCTCATAACATAAAGATCTTCCGTGCCGGCATCTGGAAACCACGCACGAAACCCGGTGGATTCGAAGGTGTAGGCGAAGTCGGACTTGCATGGCTACAAACGGTTAAGCAGGAGACCGGTATGTATATAACAACAGAAATAGCCACAGCCAAGCATGTAGAAGCTGCCCTGAAAGCCGGACTCGATATCTTGTGGATTGGCGCACGCACCTCAGCCAACCCGTTTGCCATGCAGGAAATAGCCGATTCACTAAAGGGTATTGACATCCCTGTACTCGTAAAGAATCCTGTTAATCCGGATCTCGAATTATGGATTGGCGCACTTGAACGACTCAAAAATGCAGGAATACGTCGTCTGGCAGCCATCCATCGTGGTTTCTCTTCCTACGAGAAAAAGATCTATCGAAATCTTCCCCAATGGCATATCCCTATAGAATTACGCCGAAGAATGCCTAACTTGCCCATCCTCTGTGACCCAAGTCACATTGGCGGACGACGTGAACTGATTGCTCCTCTCAGCCAGCAGGCAATGGACTTAGGTTTCGACGGGCTAATTATAGAGAGTCATTGCAATCCGGAACAGGCATGGAGTGATGCTTCTCAACAAGTGACTCCAGATATTCTGTCATACATCCTTCATTTGTTAGTTATCCGTAAAGAAAAACAATCTACGGAAAACCTAAACGAGCTTCGCGAACAAATAGACGAATGCGACAACAATCTGATTGAGATTTTAACGAAACGAATGAGAGTATCGCGCGAAATCGGACTCTATAAAAAAGAGCATGGTATGACGATTCTACAAACCGGACGATACAACGAAATTCTCGAGAAACGTTGTGTACAAGGAGAACTCTGCGGCATGAGTTCCGAATTCATCAAAATCATTTTTGAAGCTATCCACGAAGAATCCGTCCGCCAACAAATGGAAATCATTAACAAATAACAAGAAACTACCCAATATGCGAATATTAATTCTTGGAGCGGGAAAAATGGGGTCTTTTTTTACAGACCTACTTAGTTTCCAGCATGAAACAGCTATATTCGACATCGATCCAAAGCGCATGCGATTCGTATACAACACCTATCGATTCACATCGCTTGACGAGATAAGAGAGTTCAAACCGGAACTTGTCATCAATGCCGCTACCGTAAAATACACGTTAAATGCTTTCCGAGGGGTGATTCCCGTTCTCTCCAAAGATTGTATCTTGAGTGATATTGCATCTGTCAAGACAGGACTGAAAGAATTCTACGAAACATGTGGTTTCCGCTATGTGTCTACTCACCCGATGTTTGGCCCTACCTTTGCCAGCCTCAGCAATCTGAGCAACGAGAATGCCATCATCATTACCGAAGGTGACCATTTGGGAAAAGTATTCTTTAAAGATCTCTATAACTCTATCAATCTCAATATCTTTGAATATTCTTTTGAACAACACGATCAGACTGTAGCCTATTCTTTGTCTATCCCGTTTGTGTCTACATTTGTTTTTGCCGCTATCATGAAACATCAAGATGCACCCGGAACCACGTTCAAACGTCACATGCAAATCGCACAAGGCGTATTGAATGAAGACGACTATCTGCTACAGGAAATACTCTTCAACCCCCATACTCCTGCACAAGTGGAACGTATAAGGACAGAACTAAACGAATTGTTCGACATTATTACCCACAAAGACACCAAAGGCATGAAGCAATATCTTGAAAAAATACGAGCTAACATCCGGTAACATCTGCAATATGCTGACACAACGAAACGGATAAATCAGAAAAGTCACAGATTGTAAAACAGTAACATGCAAGAACCCTATCATACTCCATTTTGAGACAATGATAGGGTTTCTTTTATTGCAGATGAAGATTCTCTTTCATGGTTTCATGTTGTCGATTGGGAAGTCCCGATATGCTCCAGAAAACAAGCTACGTCGGCACGCAATCGTTGGTAGATCGGTGAAGCCTGATAATTGACATGTTTACGAATCATGAATTCCACACTGCTCTGGCTTCGCTGATAACAAGCCAGTTCGTTCTGAAACTGAGTATCATGTTCGGCAAGCTCGCGGATCTCGTTTTCCCGCTCACGGCGTAACTGTGTACACAGTGGCACAAGCACCTTCAGCACCACGTTGTCCATGATGTGATGACCCTGTATGAATAAATATGTTGTGTCCGGCGTCACGCCCAAATCCTCCAGTTCCCGCTTCATATCTTCGATTTCACGACGGGCATAGGCGTAATCATGTTCCAACCGATGAAGTTTTTGCCTCACACGACGTTCCATGCGCGACAAACTCTCTTCCAGATGAGCAATGTTCACCTTGTCCAACTTAACAATCTCGCAGAAACTCATCAAAGGAAACGCATTGAACCGATGCTTCCGATAAAACCATACCGACCACAAAAACAGCGGATAAGCAATACGCGAATACATAGACATAAACGCTTCCAGATCGATCATCTCACGATCATTGAGTGTCGCCATCACGCACACATCGTGCAGACTCTTCGCCCAACACTGATAGTTTTCGATGGCATAAGCATACGTGTGAAACACATACCGGTTGTTGATAATCTGCCGTGACATGTTCGTGGCACCCTGCAACAGATAGTCGTAATCACTGTCCACGCAGGCTATCATATTCTGTCCCAGCGAACCGCCCAATGAATTCATCAGCACGGACTTCTTTCCTTTAGCCAGCGAGGTCGACGACGGGAGCATTACCTGAAAGTAACAATGCTCATTCTCAAACTCATTAAACAACGTCCGCCAAAAAGACACATCTTCGTAACTCTCCACGTAAGCAATGATTTTGCGGCGTGCCCGCTTCGGGCGGAGCTGATTAGCCGCCTCGATATATAGCGAGTTAAGATTCTGAGTCAAACGTTTTCCCATGACAAGCCCTTACATTGATTGCTACGACTCCGTTATGTCGCTCACCTCGGTCACCGCATCCATCCATCCGTCCATAATTACTGCCGGCGAATGAGTCGTCAAGATAATCTGCACACGCGGATTGAGCTCACGAATCAAACGAATCAGTTGCTGCTGCCATTCCACGTGGAGTGACACCTCCGGTTCATCCATGAACAAGACAAACGATTCGCCATCCCGCACGAGCACCGTCAGCAAAATCACCAACATCTGCTTTTCGCCCGACGAAAGCTGATAAGGCATCAGCCGGTCACCATCCTGCTCAATGATGATTTCGTTGCTCTTGCGATCAATCTTCTTGTTCGTCTCACTGAAAAGATTGTCTATCATGTCCTGAAACCGGCGTTTGGGCATCGACACCTCAGCCGCACGCCGCTGACCGTCCGGGTCACCACCCGTCAGCAGTTCGATAATGCGGTTGCCGATATTCACCTGATAGTCCAGATAGCGGCGTTGCAGCTGATAAAGCTGCCAGTCCAACTCCGTCAGGATGTGCGCACCGACCCCCGTCTTGTCCATCAGTCCCGCATTGATCAGCGGCCGGTCAAAACTGCGGATAACGTCATAACTGATACAGTTTGCATCTTCGGGCGAGAACACGAAGTGCACGTTCTCCGGCACTCCCCCGTTGTCCAACTCACCGCCCCGCATCTCTTCGCGAAGGCGCAGCGAGACAACCGACTTGTTGACAATCGTACTCTTGCCAATACCATTGATTCCACTCAGGATATTCACATCCGGACGCAGATTCCATGCAATGTTCTTCCATCCCCAAATACGCTTGATTTCGATCCGTTTGATATAGTCTGCCTGTTTCTTCATGGTAATCACTGTTTGTTAAACCAATAATTGATACAGACAAAGATACGCATTTTCCTTATCGCAGAGCATGTTTGACCGGAATTTAATCGC
>CAZEPM010000108.1:0-6678 GCA_964514145.1 uncultured Bacteroides sp. | reverse complement strand
TTTTAAAAAGTCTATCATAATAGTTTGTTTCTTATCTGTGTTTATACATTTATTGTAGTGTGGTTAATGAGCTGGTTTGTTGCTTGTGTATCTTAGAGAGATTCTTCGTTGCCAATTTAATCTGTTCGTATTCATCAATGATAATATCGTTTTCAGCAATCAAATAGTCCACGACCTGCATGGTCTTGTCCTGCTGGTATGAGAGGGAATCAATGTCGTGGATCGGATGGGGACAACCGTCTGCGAGAAGTTGAAAAATGTTGTGACGTATATTCTCGAATTCACCAAGTTTAACACCGGAATCATGTCGTTGCTGGCAAACGTCGCAGCGTTGGCATTGATGTGAAGTCTTTTCGCCAAAATAATTTAAGAGCATCTGGTTGCGGCATTGATACCTTGATGTTACGTATTCAATCATGGCGTTGATGCGGCCTACATATTGTGCTTTTCGGGCCTCATACGCTTCGTAGGGAAGGCTCAACAGCTCGGTGTCTATCCTTCGTTGGGTGTAGGTGATATATGATGTTTTTTTTCTCGGAATATAGTGCAGAATTTTTCGACGATTCAGGATTAGCAGATTTTCATATAGTTGTTTTGGTGTGAGATTTAATTCCTTTGCAATAAGTTCTTCTTTGATGGGAATGTAGTCAGAGAATACGCCTCCGTAATATCTCAATATCGTTTGTATCAACTGGTCTAGTTGGGATTCTGGTATTTCAAGCTGATATAGTTCGTTTTTTTGCATGGTGAACATAAGTCTGGAACTGTTTTCCTGTTCTTCCACGTAGTCAATGTATCCACTACGTGACAAAATTTTTAGTGCACTGTTGGTTAAGATAGACTGATGATTGAAGCGTTGACAGAATTCTTCCATATTGAACTCAAAGGTGCAGTTGTATCCGTCTCCGACGGCCATTTGATAATAGGAACCTAACTCCTCATATACCTTTTTGATGTAATCTTTCTTAGGAAATGTCTGGGCTATACGCCGTTTAATCAATTCCGTGTCGTGGGAGGCATGAAGCAGTATTGCGTATGCTTTGAGTCCGTCGCGTCCTGCCCGTCCGGCTTCCTGAAAGTAGGATTCAGGAGAGTCCGGAGTGTCTACGTGAATGACAACTCGAACATCAGGCTTGTCAATACCCAGACCAAAAGCATTGGTTGCCACCATAACACGTGATTCGCCTTTTTGCCATTTTTGTTGTCGTTCGTTCCTCTCATAAGTACTGAGTCCTGCATGATAAAATTCGGATGTAATGTGCTCTTTTTGTAGGAAGGTTGCAATTTCTTTAGTAGTTTGTCTGTTACGTGTGTAAATAATAGCCGATCCGGAGGTATGTTGCAGAATATGGAGCACTTGCATTTCTTTATTGTCTGTATAGCGTACAATGTAGGCAAGGTTTTTCCGTTCGAAACTCATGCGGAAAACATTTTCTGTACGGAATAGCAGTTTCTGTTGTATATCTTGTATCACAACAGGAGTGGCTGTAGCTGTTAGGGCAAGAATAGGTATTTGAGGGAGTTGCCTGCGAATGTCTGCTATTCGCAGGTATGCCGGTCGGAAATCGTATCCCCATTGTGAGATGCAGTGGGCTTCGTCGACCGTAATAAAGCAGACGTTTATGTGCCTTAGTTTAATTTGGAAGATTTCAGTACTTAGGCGTTCGGGTGAAACATATAGGAACTTGTAATTGCCGAAAATACAGTTCTCCAATGTCTGTATAATTTCGTCTCGTTTCATTCCTGAATGGATTGCAGCCGCTTTTATACCTCGTT
This sequence comes from uncultured Bacteroides sp., assembly GCA_964514145.1. Lineage (GTDB taxonomy): Bacteria > Bacteroidota > Bacteroidia > Bacteroidales > Bacteroidaceae > Phocaeicola_A. The sequence continues at coordinate 4,902 of CAZEPM010000108.1, read as the reverse complement.
GTCGAAGATTTTCGACCTGATCTTTCATCAGTGCAATAAGAGGGGTTATGACAAGGCATAATCCCTCTTGTGCTAGTGCAGGTACTTGGAATGTGATTGATTTTCCACCACCTGTAGGCATTAGTCCTAACGTGTCTTGTCCGTTGCCAATGCTTTCGATGATGTTTTCTTGTATTCCGCGAAAAGATTCATATCCCCAATGTTGGCGGAGAATGTCTTTATAATTTCTCATGCTTTAGTCTCTGACGGCCGAATGTCTTCTATTTGGAGTTGAACTTCTCCACGTTTGTGCGTATTTTCTTCAATGGTGTAACAAATGTCGAAAGAGCGTTTTGTTTTGATATACCGTGCTTGTGAACTTTGCCCAAAAGCAATACCATTCATGATTTTATTAGAACGATTGTCAACGAGTTCTAGTTTGATGTGTTCTTGTTCTCTACCAACAACCTTACTCGTACCATAGTCGTAAACCCAATTGGTACAGAAAATGGGTTTGTGATTGTCTGGTCCGAACGGATTAAACTTTTTCAGGTCTGCAAAGAAATGAGGGGTAATGTCTTTAAAGTCTATTTTCGCATCAATGTTGATTACTGCCATCGTTTGTTCGGGCAGTATGTGTTGGGCTACAAAACTTTCAAATCGCTCCATGAATAGAGGAACATTTTCAACTTTCATAGACAATCCGGCTGCATAAGTATGACCGCCGAAGTTTTCTAATAAATCTCGGCAATGTTCTATGGCTTTATATACATCAAATCCTAAGACTGAACGTGCAGATCCAGTTGCCAAATCGTTTGTTCGGGTTAATATGACGGCCGGGCGATAATAAAGCTCTGTTAGTCTGGAGGCAACAATGCCAATCACCCCTTTATGCCACGCTGCATTGTAGATGACAATGGATCGTCGGTTCTCTAATCCTTCCAACTGGTCAACGATTTTATTAGCCTGTTCGGTCATGCTTTTATCTAGATCTTTGCGTGTTTCGTTGTATTGGTTGATTTGATTGGCTTTCTTTAAGGCGCAGGCAAAATCTTTTTCGATTAGCAGATCTACGGCTTCTTGGCCATTTTGTATACGTCCTGAAGCATTGATGCGTGGCCCAATTTTAAATACAATGTCGTTTATGTTGATTTCTTTATCGGCTAGTCCACATACGTCAATGATAGCCTTTAGGCCTACACTCGGGTTAGAGTTGAGTTGCTTCAATCCGTAATAGGCTAATATCCGATTTTCTCCCATAATGGGAACGATATCTGACGCGATGCTGACGGCGACTAAATCGAGCAATGGGGTTAATTGGTGAAACGCTATTCCGTTGTTTTGAGCAAAAGCTTGCATGAACTTAAATCCAACGCCACATCCAGATAGGTGAGGATAGGGATAAGTAGCATCCTTACGTTTTGCGTTTAGAATAGCGACTGCTGGAGGCAAAATATCATCCGGTACATGATGATCGCAGATAATGAAATCTATACCTTTTTCTTTTGCATAAGAGATTTCTTTAACTGCTTTAATGCCACAATCTAGTACGATAATAAGTTTAACCCCTGTTTCGTATGCATAATCTATTCCTTTCATTGAAACACCATATCCTTCTTCATAACGGTCGGGGATGTAGTAGTCAATGTTTGAGTAAAACTGTTGTAAAAATTTGTACACGAGCGCGACAGCGGTGGTACCGTCGACGTCATAATCTCCATATATCAGCACACGTTCTTTTTTCCCCATTGCTTGATTGAGTCGGTCTACGGCAATATTCATATCTTTCATCAGAAACGGGTCGTATAACTCATTAAGTTGTGGGCGAAAGAAGCGTTTTGCTTTTGTTGAATTGGTGATACCCCTTTGTATTAGCAATCTGCATAGTATCGGATGTATTCCAATTTCTTTAGAAAAAGCTTTAGCTTCCTCGATTTGTTCGTGTGTTGGAGATTGGTAATTCCATTTGTATCGCATTTTATATATTGTTTTTCTTTTTTCTAGATATCAAGCGAACAGATAAGATCCATTCGAATGGTAAAGTTAGAAAAAAGAAATAAGAAAGCTCCAGTTCTGTATGAATTTAACAGACTGGAGCTTTGTAATAAATACAACTATGACTTATTTAATACCTAGTTTTTTTGCAATGTTTTTGGGAATAGCATTTTTATTAACCACAATGTTCATTGTTTTGTAACGTACATAGGCTTTAGATGCATACCATATGCCTTTATACTTGCCAGCTTCACCCCATGAGTTTTTGACTAGATAGTATTCTTCACCGGTTTGATCTTTTGCTATACCGTAAATTAACATACCGTGGTCATCTGTCGTTTCCCAATTGTCATATGCTGCTTGGCGTTCTTCCGGAGTACACCATTTTTGAGGTTGTGGTGAATTGTAGAATTCTGGAGACTTAACAAGTTTCAACCAATGTGCCATATCCGATCCACTTAAATCCTGAGCCTTTTCTTTGTCTGGCATGGTAGCTACTCCGTTACGAGAGAATCCGCTTTCGCTAACGTCTGTTCCCCATGCAATCGTGTAACCGTTATCGATAGCATAATCGAATACCTCCATAAATTCATCCAACGGGAGGTTATATGATTGTCCCCAACGCCAATTGTCTTGTATTTCGAGAACAAACGGTTCATAATATGGATGGTGAGTGTATGAAGTCAATGAAATATAGTCGTCTGCATCCAAGCCTGTAGATTCATAGAACGATTGTGGAGTATACGTTTTTCCTTGATATTCAAATGTTTCTGGACGTTTTCCTAGATATGCGTCATAAATACCGCTCAGACCTTTTTTCCAAAGTGGAGTGTTATCGGGTGCTATCTGGAGTGATTTCCAGTCTCCCTCGGCTATTGCTTTAACGTATGCACTTGTTACGGCTGACAACTCTGTATGTACAGAGAGTGTATCACCATACATTACACCCGGTCGCATTTCTTCTTCCGGCACAAGTCCGTAATGTTTCATACCATAGATTACATCATAGAATGAGCCGCCTTGAGCGAAAGAAACATCTCCGTGTGTACGGATGGCAGTAGTTGCGCGATCCATATATGTGTTATAGACTATGTACATTTCTGAGAAGTCATATTCGCCTTTTCCCATACGCAATAGTTCGGCTTCTAGGAAACTAAGACCAGAATAGCACCAGCAAGTGCCTGCCCGGTTTTGGTTCTTGATAGAAGTGATGGGAATTTCCTTAATTGTTGTAAAAACGAATTCCTCTTTTTCTTCTTTCTGTTCTTCTTGTGCTACGATGGTTCCTATGCATGTTAACCCCAAAGCTGTTAGTAATAGTGTCTTTTTCATGTTTTTTGCTTAGTTTATATGATTGATAATTATTATGAGTTCATAATAGTTTCAACTTCTTCAATGGTTAGTGGTATTCGTTTCTGACCTAAAAAGCGCGAACCGTTATCGGTAATCAGGATATCGTCTTCAAGCCGGATACCGCCAAAATCTTTGTATGTATTGATTACGTCATAATTCAAAAATTCTGTGAATTTCTTTTCAGCTTCCCATTTGCTGATGAGTGCAGGGATGAAATAGCATCCCGGTTCATCTGTAATGACATAGTTTTTCTGCAACCGACGTCCCATACGCAATGAAGCTAAACCAAACTGGTTTGATGGTCGAGTTTCGTCATCATAGCCAACATAGATTTGGCCGAGTCCTTCCATATCGTGTACATCCATTCCCATCATGTGGCCGAGTCCGTGTGGCATAAACAATGCATGGGCTCCTGTTGCTACCGCGTCATCGATGTTACCCCTCATCAAGCCGAGATCTTTTAAACCTTGTGCTAAGATGCGGCATACATTCAGGTGCACCTCTTTCCATGTCTGTCCTGGGCGGGCAAAGTTGATGGCATGATCGTGACATGCTACAACAATATTATAAATATCTTTCTGGCGGCTGGTGAATTTTCCACCGACAGGTATGGTACGTGTAAAGTCAGAACAATAGTTGTTGTTGGTTTCTGCTCCGGCATCGGTAAGCATCAATCGTCCTGATTCTAAAATGTTATTATGGTTGTGATTATGAAGAGTTTCTCCATTTTGTGAAAGGATAGTTGGGAAAGAAACCATACATCCGTATGATGATGCTATGCCATCGAGTACACCGGCAATGTATTGTTCTTTTACTCCGGGCTTACATAGACGCATTGCGGTGGTATGCATTTCATAACCGATATCACAGGCACGTTCTATTTCCTCAATTTCACATGGCTCTTTTACAGAGCGAAGTTCTACAACGGCTTTAATCAATTCGATAGATGCATATTCTTTTAGGACATTGGCGCGGATTCCCAATAGTTCTTCAAGCCATAACATGGTGTCGAAACGATAGGGAGGGAGGAAATGGATAGTCCGATGTTGTTTACGTGCTTCTTCAAGCATAGTTTTTAGTTTGGCCAATGGTGCATTGTGTTGCACTCTGACTTGTTCGGCCAGTTCTTTTATACTAGGTTGAGGCCCCATCCAAATGATATCATCCATGGAGACATCATTGCCGAATAAATATTCTTCTCCAGTGTCGATGTCGATGATACCGGCCATTGATGGCTGGTTAATTCCGAAGAAATAGAGAAAACAACTGTCTTGACGAAACTTGTAAGTGTTATCAGGGTAATTGCATGGAGATTCATTATTACTAAGAATTAGAATCAACCCGTTTTGCAGTTTACACCGAAGATTTTCGCGGCGCTTTTTGTAATCAGCTTTAAACATAAATCTAAATTTATATTTTTGATGAGCATGTTTTGCAAAAATAATGATTCTTTGGATATAATCTATATTTATTTAATAAATAAAAAGATTGATGATGTCAGAAAATCGTATGGAGTTTGTGCTTGAAGGAGGAGGAATGCGTGGTGTAATTACGTCGGAAGTGTTTGATTATTAA
>CAZEPM010000107.1:0-6687 GCA_964514145.1 uncultured Bacteroides sp. | reverse complement strand
CAGAGACCCAGCAGTGCCATGTGTTTGTATAGAGGTTTCATGATGATGTTGTTTTAAGTTGATTAGTTGGTTGCTTTTGAACGGTATATGTACCAGTAGAAGAGTGGAACGATGAATAGGCTGACGGCTGTTCCTACAATCATCGCTCCAATCATCGCCACTGAGAACGGTTTCTGAAGTTCAGAACCCATGTCGAAAGAGAACAGTAAGGGCACCATCGCCAATATGGTAGTGAGCGAGGTCATGATGATAGCGCGAATACGTCGTCGTCCGCCTTCGTGAATCGCTTCTTCCAGCGGTGTCCCTGCTGCACGTAGCGTGTTGATGACATCGAGTTTCAGAATGGAGTCGTTGATAATGATACCGCATGTCACGATGATACCTATCGCTGACATCAGGTTGAGTGTATAGCCGCACAACCACAAGACCAGTAATGCAAAGGCAACATCAATCGGTATTTCCGTCAGGACGATGAGTGGCTGGAGGAAACTTTCAAATTGGGCTGCTAGGATGAAATACATTAATAAGATGCTGACACATAAGATAACAAACATTTCTTGCATCATCTCGGCATTAGAGAAGAAGCTGCCGGAGAAATCCGTCTCCCAGTTCTCCCAGTGTGTCAATTCGTTTTCTACCGCATTCATTAGTTTGTCAGCATTGTCTACATGGTAGAAGTTTATGGGGATATATTCTCCGTTTTTTCCTGCCACGATTTCTTTTAAGTCTTCGCTAGGATAGACTTTTATCAGTTCTTTCAGCGGAATGGATGCCTCTAGAACTTGTCCCGTAGAAGTGGTGCTTTTGGAGTTGTAGGTTATCGGTATCAGTGTCTCGGCAAGCACATCTCCAACCGTTTTCTCATCGCCTACGATATTGATTGGTAAATATTGTTGGAAAGAACGTAGCGTTGATACGTTGTTTTCCTTAAACGAAGTGCGCAAGATATTGACCACTTTATCGAAAGATATGTCATACAACAGCAACTTTTCTCTGTCTATCAGGAGATCGAACTGTTTTTGTAGGGCCGGACGCTCGATGGGTATGTCTGTGACTTTCTCCAGACTGTCGGCCAGTGTGGACAGTTCGTTCACATCGAGACTTTTCTGGCGATCTCTCACATAGAGTTGTGCCACCACGTCTGGTTCGCTGGTAACAAAGAGTCTTTCGAAAATTGTTTCCGGAGGAGAAAACGTGGCTATAGCTTTCGGATAGCGGACGTTCATCCATGTATGCAATTGGTTTTGCAGCAAAGGAATCTTTTTGCTATCTGTCGTCTTGAAATAGAGTTCAGACTCTGACGAAGCCAAGTCATTTCCACTGTCCAGGATATAATCTTGTATGCCCACATAGGCGGCATGTTCAGTTGTCAGTGAGTCGACGGATTGCAATATTCTGTTTACCCGATGCGTATTTTCTTCCACATGTAAGTTCTCGTTCCACTCGATACGCATGACTAGTTCTGTCTGGTCGATTTCCGGCATGCGTTCCTTGCGGATAAAGTAAAAGAAGAACACGCAGACAGGTATGGTGGCCAGTGAGCATAGCAGACTCAGCCGTTTGTGAGAAAATACCCATGAAATACCCCAGTCGTAGAAACGGTCGAAATATTCTTCTTTGAATGGAGAGGTAAATTTCCATAGAGTCCACGTACGACGTCGTATGCCCAACCGTGTAAATAGATAGTACAGCACCGGCAAGAGCATGATGCTGACAAAGTAGGCCATGAGTAGACCGGCTGTAACAGAAAAAGCCTGATCGAAGAATAATGCGCCCGCCATGCCGCTCATAAAGACAAGAGGGAAAAACACAGCTACTGTGGTCAGAGAGGAACTGAGCATGGGAGTAATCATTTCGTTTGTACCCTTGATGCAGGCCCGTCGTAACGAATAGCCCCGTTCGCGCCACTGCGAAATGTTTTCTGTTACGATGATGGAACTGTCAATCATCATACCTACTGCCAGAATCAGTCCAGACAAAGAAATGACATTCAATGAGACATGAAACAGGTAGAAAAGCAAGAATGAGCTGATTACCGACACGACCATGCTGATGCCTATTACGACAGACGACTTTACGTCGCCTAGAAAGAATATGGCCACTATCAGAATAAACAGAAAACCGAGCGTCAGGTTCTGCTGTAGATTAGAGATGGTATAGTCTAATAACTCTGTTTGGTTCCGGTTGATGGTAAATTCTACATTGGGATAAAGTCGTGAGAAGTAGGAGATAACCTTTTGCAACTCGCGTTTCATGTCGTCCATGTTTTCGTCGGCTTGTTTGATGATGGCCATCGACACAGCTCGTTTACCATTGACTAGTGAGCAACCATCTTCCTGTTCCGGCACGATTTCTACCTTGCAGAAATCTTTCAATTGCATGAGGCGGTCGTCCTTCCTGAGATAGATTTGGCGGACGTCTTCCGGTGTACGAAGGATGGATGATATCCGTATGTTGTATTCGTAGTATCCGTCGCGTACCACCATGCTACCCGGCTCTACGTTGTTTTGTGTCAACGCATTAGACACATCGTCGACCGTCAGGCCGAGCATTGCCATCTTGTTAGGGTCGGGGACAATTTGGAGTTGCCGGCCGGGAATACCCGTTACGTCGGCCATGGCTACATGGGGCAGTTGCTCGATGCGTCGGCGGATAATGTTGTCGGCCACATCGCCCATTTGTAGGAACGCTTCTTCGTCAGACGGGGCATAGGGCTTATCATCCTTGAGCGTGAGGTTCAAGTAGAGCACCGGAATATCGGTTGCGCTCGCTTTGATGGTTTTGGGACGTTCCACTTCTTTGGGCAGAGTTCCCATGATGGCGTCTATCTTTTCGTTCACCTCAATAAAGGCCAAGTCCGTGTTCGTTCCGAATTCAAAGTTCAGACGGATAATGCCGTTGCCGTCACGCGTGGTGCTACGCAACTCTTTCAGTCCGTTGACTTGCAGCATTTGTCTGCGCACGGGGGTAACAATCGAGTTCTCCAGTTCGCGTGCCGACAGGTTGTTGCCCGACATCTGCACCGTGATTTCCGGAATGGCAATGTCCGGGAGCAGTGAGATAGGCAAAGCAAAATAGGTCACCAGACCTATCAGGAAAGCGGCAGTGAACGCCATCAGTACAGCGATGGGACGTTCGAGCAGAAATTTTATCATGGCTTATCTGTTTCTTCTATAATAGTCACAGGAGTTTCGTGTGCAAGGTTTATATTGCCCGTTACGATGATGGTGTCACCTTCGTACAACACGTCGCTTCCGCTTTCTGCCAAAGTATATTCATTCATATTCTCCAATACGGTATGCACATAGTTCCAATGGGCCTGCCCGTTCTTCAAGGTGAATACCACTTGCTTGCCCGAACGCAACACAACGGCCGACTTGGGAATGACCAACGCATGTTCGACTGAGCGGAATACGCTCACTTTCACGTTCATGCCGTCGAACAGCGTAGTTGGTTGTCCTTCGATAAGTGCGCTGACATGCACCATGGCCTGCTCGTCTACTATGGGATTGATTGAGGTTATGCGACCGTCGTAAACTTGGTTCGACGAAGAGTAGGGGGTCACGCTGACCCGGTCGCCCATTTTCAGCAAAGGCAATTCGCTTTCCAGCACCGTGAAATCCACCTCCATGTGTCCGTTGTCTATGATGCGGCAAAAAGCCTCACTCGTTGATGACATGTTGTATGCTTTTGTAAACAGGTTGGCGACAAGTCCGTTGAAAGGCGCTGTGAGCACAGCATGCTCCAACTCGTATTTTGCCATCTCGTAGCTGATTTGATTCTGTTTATATCCGCTTCGCAGTTCGGCCAGTTCCATGACGTCTGCCGGAATCGTATCCGTTTGCGAGGGCGAATATCCTTGACCGATAAGCACATCTTTCAGTTCCAGTTCTGATTGCGCCAATGAGTTTTCGGCTTGTGATAGAGCGTTTTGCAGTTTGAACTTATCCAGTTCGGCCAGTTTTTGCCCTTTAGTCACCCGGTCTCCGTTCTTTACGTAGATGTGCGAAATCGTGGCTGCCGTTTCAAACGACAGGTCGGCATATCTGGCTGCCGTCACCTTGCCGTTGCTGACAAGTTGATGTTCGAATAATCTTCGCTTCAGGGGCATTACCGTTACTTCGTTGGGCATTGAGATCAGGCGGGTTTCGATGCCTTCGTTTTCCTCGTTTGTTGTCTTCGATTCGCATCCGTAAAGAAGTGTCATCAGGCACAGCAGGCTGCCTGCATAAAGTAGTCGTTCTCTCATATTCATAGAATTTATTTCTCTTTTTTGGGGTTGCCCGTTTCTTTGTCGGGGCAGTAGGACGAAGGTATCAAATAATATTGTTTGTAACAATGTTTTAGGGTTATTTTTTTTTTTTAGTATTCTGTTCGTCTCATTCCTCATTTCCTCAATGGCGGGCGAGGGCGCTTTCGGCTGTTTTGTGAGTACGATGCGCGCCGTTTCCCCTTCGTATGGTCAAGCGTTGATACTCTCTCGTCGGTTTGTCGCCGGCCGGCTGACAGGCGGCAAGCAGCAGTAGGGTAATGAATAACAGATTTCGCATGGTGTCGGTTTCGTTGTTGGTATGGCACTGTGCCGCAGGAAGTTACGGGGTGCCGCGTGTCTTTCGTTTCAAGGGTCAGAGACCGCACAAAGTAAAAGGTAGGCTTTTGCTTTGTAAAGTCCTACTTTTTACTCGGTAAAGTCCTACCTTTTACTTTGCAAAAGCCTACCTTTTACTTTGGTGGCTCTGTGTGTTGTCTGGTTCGGTTGTTGCCTTGTGCTTACAGGCCGCCTTCGCCTTCATCTGTTTCGGGTGTGTTCTCCTCGTCGTCGGTCACGGTGGAGCCTGTCCAGAGTGTCCAGTGCACCCTGTGTGTGAGCGCTCTCGTCATCACGCCCTGCACGCGTTTGCCCTCGGGGGTGAAGTGTATGCGCGTGCGTTCCACGTCGTTGGCCGTCACCTCTTCGGGTGTGGCCTTGCCTCCCTTTTTAGCTCCGATGGTGTAGCGGAACCGGCCGATGCCGTCGAGGTGTACGCTCCGGCCGGCATTCATGCCGCGTGCCATCACGGACGGCAGCGAGTTGAGCACGGCCAGCACGTCGGCTTTGCTCACGGTAGATACTTCGGCAATCTGTTCTGCGATTTCGTCGATTTCCATCGAACGGTCGGTCAACACGGCAACGGGGTAGTAACGCCCGTTGATTTTCATTTTTTGTGCTTTAAAATAAGCCATGGTATTCTCCTTTCTTTTTAGGTTTTTGTCTTGTTTATTCCGGGTTCCCGACGGTTGCTCGGATGCTTGGGGTTGGCAGACCGGGCAGTTTATGGTTCGTTCGGGAGTATGAAGTCATAAAACATCAGGACGGGGTTGCCCTCGGCTGTCACACGGGATGCGAGTTCTTGCAGCAGCGGGCTTTTGTCTCCATGTTTCTTGGCAAGGTCGATGATGTCATACGGATAAATCATGCTGAGAAGCGGTTTGTCTGCCTCCTGCGTATCGTATGGCACGACGCGTATCGTGAATCGGTTGCTGTCCATGCCGAATTGTCCATGAAACAGTATCTTGCCTTCGGGGGAGGCCAGCACGTATGTCCGGGGGTCGTTGCCATGGAAATATGAGAAAAAGTGGTAGCCGTTCCAGTTATAGTAGGCAAAGATGGAGTTGGTCAGCTCGGTTCTCAGTTTGTCTGCTTCGGCTTTCGGGGTGTCTATGTCGATATGCTTGTCGTTCGTCTGTATGGACACGAACGGGGTGAGTCTGCCGTCTGTTGGCGATACGGTGTAGAGCGTGTCGTTGAACGGGAATCCTGTCAGCACCTTGTCTGCCAGCGTGTAAAAGGCATTGGAGCCTTCGCCGTTCTGATAGGAGAGGCCTAAGAGGTGTTTGTTGAAGGGGATGTCCCGCATTGACAGCTTGCCGTGTTTGTAGAAAGCATAGCTTTCATGCTTGTCTCGATTCTCTCCGTCGGCTCTTCCCAAACCAAGATTCAGTGCATAGCCTCCGTCGGGCATCACGTATATGCCTTGTGCTTTTTCGATTTCAACCGAACCGTAGCAGGTGTCGGCTGCCAGGTCATATTTTAACAGTTCCTTTGCATGGCTTCCCAACAGATAGAGTGTGTCGCCTGCGATATCGAAGTCTCCCAGACGGCTGTATTCTTTCGGGCCGTTTCCGAGGTGGGCATATTGGCGAAGATATTTACCCGAAGAGTCAAACGCCAAGACTTTATGGGTCTTGCTGTCCAACACGTAGAGGTTTCCTTCGTATAGCTTTATCTTGCCTATTTTGCCTATCAGTGCGCTGTCGTTGCTTTCCAATACTATGCTGTGCGTGTAGCGGAACAGTGAGTTGAAGCGGTCGGGCGTGTCGTTTTTGGCATTCGTGACATCGATGTGAACTACCATCTCGCCGGATGAATGCTTGTTGTTATCCTTACAGGCAACGACAAGGCATACACCTAACAGGGCAATAAGGATATTTTTGTGCATAATCTGTTTGTTTTTGTCGTGGTTGAATATGTTTCGAATCAGCACTCAAGATGACCTGTCCCGTCACACGTTATGAGTGTTATTTTTGATAAAAGTATGTATTATTTTCAGGTTCGCCAACAGATAGGTTGCTTATTGCAAATATTTAACTTTTTATTCTTTCCAAATCAATCACCAAAGATGTTTCTGCTTTGTGCTTTTGTGAGTC
>CAZEPM010000106.1:0-6763 GCA_964514145.1 uncultured Bacteroides sp. | reverse complement strand
AAATGCTTTGGTCGTTTCATGCCGAGTATGTCCGTACGAATTGCAGGAATCGTTCCAATCCTTCTTGTAGGGAAGAGCGTGGACAAGCTATATTCCAACGCATGAATCCTTCTCCCTCTTGTCCGTACATGGTGCCGGCATTCAGCCAGAGTTTGGCTTTGTCTATTAGTACTTGTTCAAGATCTTTCGAGTTGATACCCAATGTTTGGCAGTTCATCCATATCAGATAGGTTCCTTCCAATAGGGTGATTGGAAAATCAGGCAGGTGTTTCTCGCAAAAGGCTTTCATATATTGATAGTTTGCATACAGATAGTCTGTCAGTTGGTTAAGCCATTCTTCACCTTCGTTGTAGGCTGCGATTGTTGCAACGACTCCGAATGAATTTATGTCGCACACCTCATTGATATTGATAGCCCTGTCTATTTTTTTGCGTATATTCTCGTCGGGTGCAACGATGTTAGCGGTTTGTAGTCCTGCAATGTTAAATGCTTTGCTGGGCGACAGACAGGTGACCGTATGTTGCTGGAATTCCTCAGACAGCGATGCGAAGGGAGTGTAATCGTGGTTAGGATAGGTCAGTTCGCAATGAATCTCATCTGCAATAATGGTCAGATTGTGTCGAAGGCAGATATTACCAATCTTCGTGAGTTCGTCTTTTGTCCATACCCGTCCGGCGGGGTTGTGCGGATTGCAAAGCAGTAAGAGTTTGACTTTCGGATCGGCGGCTTTCCGCTCTAAATCTTCGTAGTCAATGATGTAAGTTTGGTTGGCATAGATTAACGGGTTACGAGCAATTTCGCATTCATTGTTGTGTATGGACGAAAAGAAGCAGTTGTAGACAGGTGTTTGGATTAGTACTTTATCTCCGGCAACAGTCAGTGCCTTGATGATGGCCGATATGGCGGGTACCACTCCGGTGGTATAGATTATCCATTCTCGTTGTATGTTCCATCCATGACGCCGACTGAACCAGTTGATGACGGCATCATAATAAGCGTCTGGAACATGGGTATATCCGAAAATACCGTGTTGGGCACGTTGTTGCAGAGCATCGATAATCGCCGGCGCTGTGCGAAAATCCATATCGGCTACCCACATTGGCAATACTTCTGCGTTGGCAATGTTGTCCCATTTGTATGAATTCGTTCCGCGTCGCGGAATAATTGTATCGAAATTATGGTTTGTCATAGTGTGTGATTATTTGATTTATGGTTCGTCTTTATACCAAGAAGCATACATTAAATAGCCGTTTGCTATCTTTTTGTTCAATTCTTGAGCTTGTTCCGGTGATACCTTCTTGATGAATTTGGCCGGAATGCCACCCCATAGGGTGTGAGGTTCGACCACGGTATTGCTTAAAATTAGCGAGTGGGCTGCCACAATAGCACCTTCACCGATAACTGCATGGTCGAGCAGCGTAGAGCCCATTCCTATGAGTGCGTAGTCTTTGATGTTTGCACCGTGAATGGTCACGTTGTGTCCCACAGAAACATAGTTGCCTATATTAATGGTTGATTTCTGATAAAGTGTGTGCAATACACTTCCGTCTTGGATGTTTACGTGGTGTCCAATACGGATAGAATTGACATCGCCACGTATAACCGTGTTAAACCAAATGCTGCTATGGCTGCCTATGACAACATCGCCAATGATGGTGGCATTTTCTGACAGATAGCAGTCTTCTCCTAATTGAGGTGTATATCCTCTGACAGATTTAATGAGTGCCATGATCGGGTGATTTTTTGAAAATAAATTATGATGTATGCAATTAGTCAGGTTCTTATTTTATCCGGTGGTGTGCTAGAGAGGGAGCGGTCGTGTGGCTTGTTTGAGCCAGATGCGGTGTTCTTCATCGAGCAGCGGAGATAATTTGTCATACACTGTGCGATGATAGTCGTTGAGCCAGTCAATTTCCACCTTGTCTAGCAGATGCAAGTCGATGGGTCGCGTGTCGATAGGGCAGAGCGTGAGTGGCTCAAAACAGTAAAACTCTCCGAATTCTGTCGTCTTATAAAGAATAACCAGCAGCATGTTTTCTATCCGGATGCCATAACGTTCGGCTTGATAAATGCCAGGCTCATCGGTCACGATCATACCGGGTTGCAAAGGGGTGGGGACATGATTCATTCTGATCTGGTGAGGTCCTTCGTGTACATTTAAATACGAACCCACACCGTGTCCTGTTCCGTGTAGGTAATTGATGCCTTCGCGCCACATGGCTAATCGGGCTAATGCGTCTAGTTGTGTACCGCACGTCCCTTGCGGAAAACAAGCCCGCGAGAGGGCTATGTGCCCCTTAAGCACGAGCGTGTAGTCGCGCCGTTCTTCGTCGCTGACACGGCCAAGTGCAATGGTTCGGGTAATATCGGTTGTCCCGTCCGTATATTGTGCACCGCTGTCCAACAACAATAATCCTTCCGGTGACAAGGGTTTATCCGTTTTGTGGGTTGCTTCGTAATGCACGATTGCGCCGTGTTCCCGATATCCGGCAATTGTGTCAAAACTGATACCTCGGAATAAAGGCTGTTCGGCACGTAGTTCATAGAGTTTCTTGTCAATGCTCATTTCCGTCTGTCCACCGACAGGAACGGCTTTTTCCAGCCATTTGAGGAATCTCACCATAGCTACTCCATCGCGTAGCATAGCCTGATGAAAGCCTTGTATTTCAGTGGGATTCTTTATTGCTTTCATTTGCAAAACGGGTGATGTGGCATAGATGACTTTTGTCTGCGGATTGACAGATTGAAAAATGGCAAAGTTGCTACGTGCCGGATCCAGACTGAGCGTTGCATACGGATAGTCGTTTAATAGCTCTTGAATTTCCGTATAGTTTTCGATGCCAACACCTTCTGCCGTTAAATAGTCGCGGACATCAGCAGGTAGCTTGTCCGGATGAATGAAAAGAACCGCCTCGTGGCTGGTGATAAGCAGGTAACTGACAAAAACCGGATTACAATGCACATCATTACCCCTCAAATTGAGCACCCATGCTATCTCGTCTAACGCAGACAACAGGATGCCTTCGGCTCCTTGCTGTACGATGGCTTGGCGGATGGCCGTCAACTTTTCGTGGCAACTAATTCCCGCATAATTTAAGGGGTGCAACCACACGGGATTGGTGGGTAGAGCCGGACGATCGTTCCATAAAATGTCAAAAGGCGTGCAATCGGTACGCAGAGTCAAGCCATAGACTTGCAGGGCACGTTGTAGTGTTTCTGTCTCGGATATCGTGTTAACCCATCCTTCCAAGCCCACCGTTGCCCCTGCCGATAGGCACGAGCCCAGCCATTCCGGAATAGACGGCGTATCAGGTAACCGGTCTTTCATCAGTGAAATGCCCGTATCTTTTAATTGTTCATCTGCTTGTAGGAAATAGCGTGAGTCTGTCCATAGAGCCGCTTTGTCTGACGTTACGACCACGGTTCCGGCACTGCCGGTGAAGCCGGAAATCCATTCTCTCGTTTTCCAATGCCCTGGCACATATTCTCCGGAATGTGGGTCAGTGCTTGGAATGATGAAAGCATCTATGTTCTGTTTACGCAAATATTGGCGTAAACTGTCGATTCGTTCGGTGATAGCTTTTTTCATAGTTGCTGTCTTTATTATATTATATCGGGCAAAGATAGCGAAAACATTTGTCTTGCCTTTATTCTCATTACGTGTTTTCTGTGCTCGTGCTGGCGGGCCTTACTCACGCTGCTGAGCAGGCTCTGTCAGCGTCGTATGCAGGGCTCGTTCGTTTGCTGTCTGCCCTTAGTCCGGATAGTGGCAAACACTCTTGTTTTAAAACATACAGCCGATGGATTTGATTGCAAATGAGAAAAGCTGAAAAATAGGAACAGTCGTGGTGGGTTCTCGCCGGAGTTTTTATAGATTATTAAATCTTCCGAATCCGGACTATTCGAATAAATAGCTAAATTTGCCTACCAAATTAAGTAAATTGTAACTAAATCGATAGATTATGAACTTCTTAACAAATGAAAAACTTACTATTGTAGGTGCAGCCGGTATGATTGGTTCTAATATGGCTCAAACAGCTATTATGATGGGGCTTACTTCCAACATCTGTTTATATGACCCTTATGCTCCAGGACTGGAGGGCGTTGCAGAGGAATTATATCATTGCGGTTTCGAGGGTGTGAATATTACATTTACTTCTGATATTAAAGAGGCTTTGACGGGAGCTAAATATATTGTGAATTCAGGTGGTGCCGCTCGTAAAGCCGGTATGACCCGCGAAGATTTACTGAAAGGTAATGCGGCTATTGCAGAAGAGTTTGGAAAGAACGTAAAACAATATTGTCCAGATGTAAACCATATCGTGGTGATTTTCAATCCGGCAGATATCACAGGTCTGATAACCCTGTTGTATTCCGGTTTGAAACCGTCTCAGGTAACTACGTTGGCTGGATTAGACAGCACCCGTTTGCGCAGTGAATTGGCCAAACATTTCCATGTATCGATGGATGTTGTAGAGAACTGTCGTACCTATGGTGGTCACGGTGAGCAAATGGCCGTATTCGCATCTACTGCAAAGATTGATGGTAAACCGTTGATTGATATGATCGGTACGGATGTTCTGACTGCGGAACAGTGGGTAGAAATTCAGCAAAAAGTAACTAAGGGCGGAGCAAATATCATTGCACTTCGCGGTCGTTCCTCTTTCCAGAGTCCTGCTTACGTGTCGATTGAAATGATTGCTGCTGCCATGGGGGGTAAATCGTTCCGTTGGCCGGCCGGCACCTATGTGTCAAATGAAAAATACGACCATATCATGATGGCATGGGAGACGTTGATTTCTAAAGACGGCTGTCATTGTGTTGAGTTGAATGGTACTTCGGAAGAACAAAAAGCTTTGGATAAGAGCTATGAGCACTTGTGCGCTTTGCGTGATGAAGTGATCGCAATGGGTGTTCTTCCTCCGATAACAGAATGGAATAAACTGAATCCTAACATTCAATAAGAATTTATGGTATAGGCATATACTTACTTGTGAAATAAAAAATCTTCCATTTCATTATTTGGCGGAAATGGAAGATTTTTTATCTGCTTCTATATGCAGAAAAATCGGGGAAAGTTTTGTAAGTAAGTAAAGTATGTGTAATTTTGCGCCACTTTGTATAATAAATATTAACTCTATTAAAAACAAAACATGATTGTAGTACCTGTAAAAGAAGGCGAAAACATTGAGAAAGCGCTGAAGAAGTTTAAAAGAAAATTTGAGAAAACCGGTGTTGTTAAAGAACTGAGACGTAGACAGCAATTTGATAAGCCGTCTGTAATTAAAAGACTGAAAATGGAACGTGCCATTTACGTTCAGAAACTTCAGCAGTCTGCGGAATAATTTTTTGTAGATTCCTTGAATTGTTTGAATAAATTCCATATATTCGTTGCTGAATTAATAATGCAACGATTCTTATGCTAGTAAAATATTTCTTGGAATATCTTCAGGTCGAGCGGAATTATTCGCTGAAGACTATACTAAGCTATGAGTCGGATCTGAGGCAGTTTGAAACTTATTATACGGCATTTGATAAAGAACTTACATGGAAAACAATAGATATGGATATCGTGCGTCAGTGGATTGTGGAACTGATGGGCGGTTCTTATCATGCTACTTCTGTTAATCGTAAGTTGAGCGCGTTGCGTTCGTTTTATCATTTTCTAATGGCGCGGGACTATGTGGATCATAATCCGTTGTTGAGGATTGTTGGTCCTAAAAAGAAAAAGCCCCTTCCTGTTTTTGTAAAAGAACAAGCCATGAACGAGTTGATAGAAGGTGAGGAAACCGATACGGATGCTAGTTTTGAAACAGTCAGAGATCGATTGATTATAGAGACTTTTTATATGACAGGAATGCGTCTGTCTGAATTGGTCGGATTAAATGATGGCGATATCGATTTGTGTGCTTCTGTCGTAAAAGTCCTAGGAAAGAGATATAAAGAAAGAAGAATTCCTTTTGGGGAAGAGCTGGCTGACGGTTTCAAGTCTTATATGAGCATAAGAGACCAGCAGGTACAAAGGGTGGACAATACGGCCTTTTTTGTAAGAAAGAATGGCAAACGGATGTATCCCTCTTTAGTACGTAATGTGGTGAAAAGAAAACTATCAAATGTTGTGACACTTCAGAAGAAGAGTCCTCATGTGTTGCGACATACATTCGCGACAGCAATGCTTAATCACGGAGCTTCGCTGAATGTAGTGAAAGAACTATTGGGGCACGAAAGTCTGAGTACAACAGAAATATATACGCACACGACATTTGAAGAATTAAAACAAATTTATAAACAATCTCATCCGAGATCCTAAAAAAGGAGGTTTGTATGGAAATTAGAATTCAATCAATCCATTTTGATGCTTCAGAGCAGTTAAATGCTTTTATTCAGAAAAAAGCGCAGAAGTTAGAAAAGTTTTGTGATGAAATAAGAAAGATAGAGGTGGTATTAAAGGTTGTCAAACCGGAAACTGCAAAAAACAAGGAAGCAGGAGTGAAGGTATATGTTCCGAATGCGGAGTTGTATGCAGAAAAGGTATGCGACACATTTGAAGAAGCAGTTGACTTAAGTTTGGATGCGCTGGTTAAACAGTTGGAACGGTTTAAAGAAAAACAGCGCGGCAAGTAAAAAATGTGCTTAAAGTTTTTGTATTTCAAAATAATCAACTAAATTTGCAGCCGTTTCGTGGGAAGTAAGAAGCGGCTACAAAAACGCCTCTTTAGCTCAGTTGGCCAGAGCACGTGATTTGTAATCTCGGGGTCGTTGG
>CAZEPM010000105.1:1819-6764 GCA_964514145.1 uncultured Bacteroides sp. | reverse complement strand
AAAAAGATTGGGCACGCATTACATGGATTTCTATGTAGATATTTTCTTCTAATTCAATGTTTTAACTAAATCCGTGTAATGCGTGCCCGCTAGAATATTCTTTAGTAATGTATTAGTTTTGTCCGTCTTTGTATCGGCTGTAGACGACTCTGAGTTCAACGTCTTCTGCTTTGAGCTTGACAAAATTGATACTCAAATCGTGTAACATACGTACCACGGAACTTGTACTGCTACTCGATGTTTGTGTTACCTCGGTTACGGGGATGAGTATGACTTTGTTCCATGTATATCCATTGTCTGCTTCTTCTTGTTTTTCTTCGTCGTCCATATTTCTCAGATAATTAATCAGGGCTGTGATGTTACTGAATGAATATTCGTTGTCTGAGAAATAGGAAGTAAACGAAGTAGAATCATTAGGGACTTGTTGCGTCTCAAAGAAGTTGACCATATCGGCCTCACGCACCATTAACAGTTCGTCCGGAGTGCTCATCCTGAAAGGATATCCGTTAAGAGTGTTCACTCGCTTGAGTGTTAGCATGGCAGCATTGATTACTTCACCGCTTTCGCTATCAATATCGGCTTTGATTTCGTCTATCGGTAACTCTAGAGTCGTAAATACTCCGGCCGGAGTTTGAATGTATGATACATCGTCATCGCTTGCTGCAAGAAACTCATCTATACCATCGTTTTGGAATCTATTTTGTTGAATTACTTCGGGGGTAGCGATAAATTGTGCATAGTATGATACCAAAGAATCTTGTTCACCTGTTGTTGTGCGTTCTTCGTAGTAATCAAAATACACATTCAGATAAATATAGTCGATGTCGACTATTGTACCTGCACTCTGTACATTGTTGACGTAGATTCCGGCAAACACGTTTTGTATGAATTTCGATGAATTGGCAAAATAGTCTGGGTTTTCATAATAGCTTTGAATGATTTGATGACCTAAATCAACGGGGAGCATTATGTCAATTAAACGTACACCATTGGCTTCGTATAAAGAGTCACCATTGATCTGATCGATAACGGTATATGAATGTTCTGCCAAAGGAGTACTTGACGCTATGTAATTTTCTGCATCCAAGTTGGTATAGTATAGCTCTGCGGGGTCGAGAATTTTGTCAGATTCTTTGCTAAGTTCATAGATTTGTAACTTATTTAAACCAATGGAATCACCAAAAAAATCGGTGAAGTAGAGCAATAATTCAACGGCTTTCGCTTTGGGAGTCCCTTCTTCGCTACCTGGGTCTACAGGATTTCCATTCTCGTCTTCCTTATACATGTATTCAAAATCACGGAACTCAAAGTTTTCCGGACAATAAAACTGTGATAAAAAGTCAGACCTTATGGTTGTACCGGTATAGGGATCTGTAAATTGGCCGAGATAAGCAGTAGTGCTACGGGCTAGAATACTATCAACACGTACAGACGAGATATTGGTTATCAAAAAATTACTTTGTCTGCTTTCTGTAAAATCTCCTTCTGGCATCACTTCAATTCCCAAAGTGGAAGTACTATCATCACACGCGGAGAAAAAGAGAGCTATTGATATGGCAGCTCCCATTATTACATTATGAAATTTCATTGTACCTTAATAAATCTTAGAGGATAATTATATATTTAGGAATGATTATTTTGCTCCATTGTCCCATATTTGGTCGTAAAAGTCATTACAAGCTTCTTTGAAAGGTATTTCATCTGCTTGATATGGAAGTATGGGGATGTTCAGACTTTGTGCATATGTGCTAAGTTCCGGTTTCGCTTGTTCGCTGTGCATAATAATCCCGTCGGCATACGCTATTGCTATTTTTTCCAAGTCTAAACAACTTTTGACTGCGTTCAGTTGGTCGATATCTTCTTGTCCTAATCCTTTTAGCATAGCCCGTTGGCCAAAGCTTTCAGGGATAGGAGACTGAAAATCATTGCCGAAAGTAGAATAGACAACTTTAGCATCACGAAAAGAAGGCTCATCGCAATATGATTTTTTTACATATAAACCTATCAGAGCGCTCATCCATCCTTGACAATGAATAATGTCAGGACACCAGCGCAACTTTTTCACCGTCTCAAGAACGCCGCGTGCATAGAAAATAGCCCGTTCGTCATTATCGTTATATTCCACTCCGTTTTCGTCGGCAATCATCTGTCGATGGAAAAAATAATCGTCATTGTCGATGAAATACACCTGCATGCGCGTTGCCTGCATGGAGGCGACTTTTATGATTAAGGGATGGTCAGTATCATCTATAATCAGGTTCATGCCTGATAGACGAATAACTTCATGGAGTTGGTTTCTACGCTCATTGATAATACCCCATTTCGGCATAAATGTTCTGATTTCTTTGCCGGATTCTTGAGCAAATAGTGGGAGCGCTTTTCCTACCTTTGCCAATACAGATTCAGGAACATACGGAGTTATTTCTTGAGTAATAAATAAAACTTTCTTAACCTTCATGCTTGTTTTCTTGTTCTATAAAATCATGGCAAAGATAATAAAAAATCATGGCTTCTGATTACAAATACAATTCGGAATCGTAGTTGAATTCTTCTTTTTTAAGGCTCAATATAAATATTTACGAAAAAGGCTTTTACCGATTTCTCTTAATTTTTTCACCTAATTATCAAAAAGTTGACAGATAAACAACAATTCATATCCTTTATAGGAAAATAAAGTATTAATTTTGCAGCGTTTTCTAAAAGCAGAGATTAAGAATGAAAGTAATATCGACAATTCGAGAATTGCAGGTGGAGCTTTTCGAGTGGCGGACACAAGGCAAAACAGTTGGTCTTGTGCCTACAATGGGTGCATTGCATAATGGTCATGCCTCCTTAGTAAAACAATGTGTAAGTGAAAATGATGTTGCAGTAGTCAGCGTGTTTGTCAATCCTACACAGTTTAACGACAAAAACGATTTAGCCAACTATCCGCGAACACTCGATGCAGATTGTCGGCTCTTGAAACAAATGGGAACAACCTATGTATTTGCCCCTACGGTAGATGAAATGTATCCGACAGAAGACACACGGCAGTTCAGTTATGCCCCCTTCGATACTGTAATGGAAGGAATATATAGACCGGGACACTTCAATGGCGTATGCCAGATTGTGAGCAAGCTCTTCGAAGCTGTGCACCCTAATCGGGCATATTTTGGTGAGAAAGACTTTCAGCAACTTGCCATTATCCGCGAGATGGTGCGACAAATGCATTATCCGGTAGAAATTATAGGTTGCCCGATTGTGCGTGAGGCAGACGGGCTTGCCTTGAGCAGTCGCAACATGCGCTTGTCGGCAACGCAACGGCAGCAGGCGCTTCAGATATCGAAGACCCTGTTCCGAAGCATGGACTATGTATCCACACATACACTGGATGAAACCAAACAGTTTGTTGAAAAAGCCATTGCAGAGGCTGATGGGCTGGAATTGGAATATTTCGAGATAGTAGACGGAAACAACCTGCAGCGTATTGAAACATGGGAAGATGCTGATTATATTGTAGGTTGCATTACGGTATATTGCGGCGAAATACGTTTGATAGACAACATTAAGTATAAAGGATAACTGCTATGATGATAGAAGTATTGAAGTCGAAACTGCACTGCGTACGTGTGACTGAAGCAAACCTCAACTACATGGGAAGCATCACCATCGACGAAGATCTGATGGACGCCGTTAATCTTATTGCCGGCGAAAAGGTAGCCATCGCAGACAATAACAATGGTGAACGGTTTGAAACCTATGTCATTAAGGGTGAACGAGGAACGGGATGCATCTGCCTAAACGGAGCCGCTGCACGAAAGGTACAAGTAGGCGATGTGATCATCATCATGTCCTACGCTTGGATGGATTTTGAAGAAGCCAAAACCTTCAAACCACTCGTAGCCTTTCCCGATGCAGACAACCGGCTGGTAAAAATATAACCCCGAAGCCATCTGACCGATAATTGACTCCGAAAAGGATGATGAGACAGTCTTCTCATCATCCTTTCGGTCTGTTAGCTTTAATCCATTTCGCGGATACGACAAAAACAATTGCCGAAATGCTCGTCCACGTAAGGTACACTTTCTGTGAAAATACCAAACATCGTCGAACCACTACCCGACATCGAAGCATACACTGCCCCCATATCGTAAAGCTTGTCTTTGATAGCCGCAATCTCCGGATGAAATCGAAAAACACTCTGCTCAAAATCATTAACAATCAACTCGCGCCACTCCTCGATAGAATGCTTAATCAGTTCAGGCAAATGTCGTTCAGGTTGACGAGGCACCACCGAAGCATATGCATCGCGTGTTGAAACAAAAATATCCGGTTTAACCAACACCAAGTAATATCCCTTGAGCGACAACTCAATAGGTGTAAACACATTGCCCGTACCCGTAGCAAACACTGGACGATTGCGGATGAAAAACGGACAGTCGGAACCCAAACATGCAGCATAACCTTCTAACTCTTCCACACCGAGATTCAGAGCAAATTTTTCATTGAGTAACTTCAGCATAAACGCAGCATCGGCCGAACCGCCACCAAGTCCCGCACCCATAGGGATATGTTTATATATATATATATGAATAGGAGGCAAGTCGAAATCGCGCTTCAGAAGTTTGTACGCACGCACAGCCAAATTATCCTCAGGCGAACCCTTAATCGGCGTGCCATACACCTTGAGGTCATATTCGCGGTCGGCATCGGCCAGTGGAACAACCTCGATCGCATCCTCCAGATGAATGGGATAAAAAATAGTTTCGATATTATGATAGTTATCGGGACGTTTTTCCACCACCTGAAGCCCTAGGTTGATTTTAGCATTAGGAAACGTAATCATAACAAAGTTAATTTAAATATGACAGAAGCAAAGATACATCAATCTTTTTGGAAGCTCGCATACCCATTCGTTATTTTAAAACCGAATTACTATTTTTGTACGAACAAACTTATAAAACAA
>CAZEPM010000105.1:0-1719 GCA_964514145.1 uncultured Bacteroides sp. | reverse complement strand
TCATAAACCGAACTCCCTATGCTTGAACCTAGAAAGAACTCACGCACCAGGCAACAACGAACAAAAGCTCCTGAAAGAGATGAATACGGACACCTGCAACCGCAAAACCTTGAAGCCGAAGAAGTCGTACTCGGTGCGCTCATGATAGAACAAGATGCTTACTCTATCGTCAGTGAAATCTTGCGACCCGAATCGTTCTACGATCATCGACACCAACTCATCTATCAGGCTATCAGTTCACTGGCCATGCAAGAGCAACCCATAGACATCATCACTGTTACCGAACAATTGCGCAAAACAGATCAGCTTGACGAAGCCGGAGGTCCTTACTACATTACTCAGCTCAGCAGCAAAGTCGTTTCCTCGGCACATATTGAATACCACGCACTCATCATTGCACAGAAATTTCTCGCGCGCGAACTTATCTCGTTCACCAGCAACATACAAACCAAAGCCTTCGATGCTACGCAGGACATCGACGACCTCATGCAAGAAGCTGAAGGAAAGCTCTTTGAGATTTCTCAGCAGAATATGAAAAAAGACTACACCCAGATTAACCCTGTCATTCGGGAAGCCTATGACATGCTACAAAAGGCAGCCGCACGTCCCGATGGGCTTAGTGGACTTGCCAGCGGATTCCATCAACTTGACAAAATTACTTCCGGATGGCAAAACTCTGATCTCATTATTATCGCCGCCCGGCCCGCCATGGGAAAAACTGCTTTCGTGCTCTCAATGGCACGCAACATAGCCGTTGACCAGCGTCTCCCTGTAGCTATATTCTCACTCGAAATGAGCAACGTTCAGCTAGTCAACCGATTAATCGTCAACGTCTGCGAAATCTCCAGCGAAAAGATACGAAGTGGACAACTTGCACCTTATGAGTGGGGACAGCTTGACTATAAAATCCGCGAGCTGTATGACGCACCCCTTTACGTCGACGATACCCCTTCGCTTTCAATCTTCGAACTCCGCACGAAAGCTCGCCGACTCGTACGAGAGCACGACGTTAAGCTCATCATCATTGACTACTTGCAACTCATGAGCGCAAACGGCATGTCGTTTGGAAACCGACAGGAGGAAGTCAGTACCATCTCACGTTCACTCAAAGGATTAGCTAAAGAACTTAACATACCTATTATTGCTCTCAGTCAGCTCAACCGATCGGTCGAAAATCGTGAAGGACTCGACGGTAAACGTCCACAACTTAGTGACCTACGTGAATCCGGAGCTATCGAACAGGATGCCGATATGGTGTGTTTCATACATCGCCCCGAGTATTACAAAATTTATTCTGACGAAAAAGGCCGCGATTTGCGAGGCATGGCTGAGATTATCGTAGGAAAACACCGAAACGGAGCTATAGGCGACATCTTGCTTCGATTCAAGTCTGAGTTTGCACGCTTCCAAAACCCGGATGATGATCTCATTGTCCCCGTTGAAGGCGAAACCGTCTATCCTTCACAACTAAACCAAGCTTCCATTTCGCCGCCCATCGACTCCTTTAGCATGCCGTCTACGACCGATGTCCCCATATCCGATGACCCTTTCGATGCATCGCTCTCTGGCAACACTTCTCCTTTCTGAAGTTATTGCCCCAAAACGTCGCCTGTTTCGGGGCTTTTCGCTTCCATTCATCCGGGTAGCAGAGTGATACAAGGGTAAAATCCTCTATTCGGTTCATAGTTTCCTACAATCTCTTTTTACAGATTGTTGTTC
>CAZEPM010000104.1:4454-6784 GCA_964514145.1 uncultured Bacteroides sp. | reverse complement strand
GCACTCAAAAACTGTTCTTAAATGGGAACAGTAGAAATTCAAAGTCCTTACACCACGTATCATTACCATAACCAGAACATCTTCTTCCGAATAGTTATAAAAAACGTCAGCTTTGAAACCAAACAAAGTGAAAACCCTCTGTCCATTTCAAAACTGACGACATAATTATAAAAACAAATATAGTTTCTACTTATTTTGCCAGCTTGTTATCTGATCCTAATACATTGATAATCTTATGCGTATACAGTTTTTTCATTTCTTCACGAGCAGGACCTAGATATTTACGCGGGTCGAATTCCGCAGGTTTGAGGGCAAACACTTCGCGAACAGCGGCCGTCATAGCCAAACGACTGTCCGAATCAATATTAATCTTGCAAACTGCTGATTTAGCCGCTTTACGCAATTCATCTTCGGGGATACCGATGGCTGCTTCCAACTTACCGCCATACTTATTGATGGTTTCAATATATTCCTGAGGAACAGAAGAAGAACCATGCAAAACGATGGGGAAACCTGGAAGTTCTTTCATCACGCCATCCAACACGTCGAAAGCCAAAGGCGGTGGAACCAAACGACCTGTTTCCGAATCTACGTGACACTGCTCCGGCTTAAATTTATATGCGCCATGAGAGGTTCCAATAGAGATTGCCAAGCTGTCACAACCGGTTTTAGTCGTAAAATCAACCACTTCTTCCGGACGAGTATAAGTGTGATGTTCGGCTTGAACCTCGTCTTCTACACCGGCAAGTACACCTAACTCACCCTCAACAGTCACGTCATATTGATGAGCATACTCCACGACTTTACGTGTCAATGCTATATTTTCATCGTATGGCAGGTGGGAACCGTCAATCATTACTGAAGAGAAGCCAAGATCTACACAACTCTTACACAATTCAAAAGAATCGCCATGATCCAAATGAAGCACTATCTCCGGATGTTCGCATCCCATTTCTTTAGCATATTGCACAGCGCCTTCAGCCATATAACGCAACAATGTTTGATTGGCATAGTTGCGTGCGCCTTTAGACACTTGCAAAATAACCGGAGACTTTGTTTCTACAGATGCTTGAATAATAGCTTGCATTTGCTCCATGTTATTGAAATTGAATGCAGGAATTGCATAACCGCCTCTGATGGCACGTGCAAACATCTCTCTTGTGTTTACAAGGCCTAAATCTTTATAGTTTACCATATATCTTTGAATTTTTAGATAGTTAATGTATCGTCCATATCATCTTACATTAAGATGTTACAAAAATATAAAATGACAGCTTGAACACAATAATAAAAAATGACTTTTTAGCTGTGTTTTTATAAGAAATTAATTGCTTCGGATTTCATCTGTCTAAAAAACAAGGCGAATTGCTATCTATATTAACATTTAGAGACCCTTCTGTTTGGCTTCATTCCAGATGGTGTCCATTTCTTCCAGTGTCATATCATGCAACTTGCGGCCAACCTTGAGTGTGTGTGCTTCCAAATAATTGAAACGACGAATGAACTTATGATTCGTTCGCTCCAATGCATTATCCGGATTTATCTTATACAGACGGGCTGCATTTATCAGGCTAAACAAAACATCACCAAACTCGGCTTCGGCTTTATCCTTGTCCAAATGCTCTAGTTCAGCTTCGAACTCACTGATTTCTTCTTTCACTTTTGCCCACACCTGCGAACGTTCTTCCCAATCGAAACCCACATTGCGGGCTTTGTCTTGTATGCGATATGCCTTAATCAGCGAAGGTAGAGTCTCTGGTACTCCGCTTAATACCGACTTGTTTCCATCTTTTTCTTTCAGCTTAATCTGCTCCCAATTTTCCGAAACCGTTTCCGGTGTATCGGCTTTCACATCACCAAAAACATGGGGATGACGGAATATCAGTTTGTCGCACAACTTATCGCAAACATCTTTAATATCAAACGTATCCGTCTCACTGGCAATCTTGGCATAAAAAACAATATGAAGCAACACGTCGCCTAACTCCTTGCAAATGTTAGACCGGTCGTTTTTCATCAACGCATCACAAAGTTCATAAACTTCCTCGATCGTGTTAGGGCGCAAACTCTCGTTGGTCTGTTTACGATCCCACGGGCACTTTACACGGAGTTCATCAAGCACGTCGAGCAAACGGCCGAAAGCCTCCATCTGTTCTTGTCTAGTATGTTTCATTATCTTCTAACCTGTTTTTCTGAATAAACACGGGCAAAGATATAAAACAGCCCGTTCTCCTCAAAACACGTAATGCAAACGAAATTGCTCAATAAAGAGGCTCTGTCCGGCGTGGTAAGCAAGTGCAGTCAGCGTAGTGGACAAGTGTCGTCAGCAC
>CAZEPM010000104.1:0-4354 GCA_964514145.1 uncultured Bacteroides sp. | reverse complement strand
GTCAGCACGACAGCAAAACGCCATTTTAACGACCTTTTTTATTGTTTAAGCAATCAATCGTCTTCATACCAAGAATATAAAATATATTTGCAAGACACCTTAACAACTATAACGGGATAGCTATATGGCAACACAAACCGAAATCAAGCAATTCAACAGAATCAGTCAATATAACGAAATGCTAGGAGTTGAAACCCTTCACCCACAAATCAGTGTGATTGATTTCTCCGACATTCAACCCATACGACACAAGCGTGCAAGGTATGACTTTTATGCTATATTTTTAAAGGAAGTACACTGCGGAGACATGTATTATGGCCGGCAGACATACGACTATCAAGAAGGAACCATGGTGTTTCTTGCTCCGGGACAAGTAGTCGGATTCGAAGACAACGGAAAGACATTCAAGCCCAAAGGTTGGGGATTGCTCTTCCATCCTGACATTTTGAAAGGGACATCGCTGGGCAGCCACATGAAAGAATATACCTTCTTTTCTTACGAATCACGAGAAGCCTTACACTTGTCGGAGCAAGAACGGCACACGATTATTGACCTGTTTAAGAACATACGCGAAGAACTATCGTATGGAGTAGACAAACACAGCAAACGACTCATTGCGTCGAACATCGAACTCCTGCTCAATTACTGCATCCGCTTCTACGACCGCCAATTCACCACCCGCACACAAGTCAACAAAGACATACTCACTCGATTCGAGCATCTTTTAGACAATTATTTCATTTCAGACAATCCCCAACGCGAGGGATTGCCCTCGGTTAGCTATTGTGCCTCTCATCTGTGTCTCTCGCCCAACTACTTTGGAGACTTAATCAAAAAAGAGACCGGACGCACAGCACAAGAATATATCCAACTACACTTGATTGGAACTGCAAAAGAAAAGATTCTCAGCTCGCCAAAGTCTATCAGTGAAATTGCCTACGAACTGGGGTTCAAGTATCCGCAACACTTCACACGCTTATTCAAGAAGTGCACGGGATACTCGCCCAACGAATACCGTCATTCGCTATAAGTATGCGGCCATTAATGGATAATGACCATCGTTGCGCCAAAGCCATATTCGCGAAACGATGCATCCTGATACGTATAAGTACGGTATTTCGATTTCAGTTCTTTTAACAACGCATTGCGCAAAACACCCTCACCCTTGCCGTGAATGAAGACAATCTTCTGCCCTTTCTGATGCTTATACGTCTCCAGCGTTTTGCGAAACACGCCTAGTTGATACTCCAGCATTTCACCGTTGGTCATGTTGGTTGTGTCGTCCAGCAACTCATGGATGTGCAGGTCGACCTCCACAATATGACCATGTTTGAGTCGCTTCTCTACCGATTGCACCTTATGCTCGGGAGTTTTCTTAGGCAAGAGTGCCTCTTTAATCTTCTCGGGATCGGCAAAATACCGGTTGACAGGTTTATCATCTTTCACGATATCATACAGTAAAACAGGCTCTTCAAAGAAAATACTATCCTGGAAAGTATGCAGTTTGTAAAACTTCACCGTGTCGACACGTAGCTCCACACTCACGGCGGGCTTAAGCATGAAGTTCTTTGTCTCCTTATAGGCAAGCAACTGCACTGCCACATGTTCCATCTCGTTCAGAGCCGACTTGTCGAACTCTTCCAGACAGAGTTTGGTATTTGGTTCGAGCTGCCCTTGCGAACGGACATGCCAACTCTTACCCTCAGCGCTGAGATACACATATGAAAGCATATACTCGCTGTCGTTCACCAGATAGGTCTCGAACTTTGTGCCCGACAAGGTCTTTATGTCCTGAGGTACAAACGCAAGCATCACATTCAGTCGTCCATCTTCTTTCGCTTGCATCGGGTGAACAATTTCCTCTGGCTCAGGTTGCGGCACTACAGACT
The DNA here is from genome assembly GCA_964514145.1 of uncultured Bacteroides sp. Taxonomy (GTDB): domain Bacteria; phylum Bacteroidota; class Bacteroidia; order Bacteroidales; family Bacteroidaceae; genus Phocaeicola_A. Next base: position 2,465 of record CAZEPM010000104.1, on the reverse strand, counting down.
CAGGCACAGCGGTCGGCTTCGGCTTGCGCTTGATGTTATAGTCGTCCGTATCGACCACCACACACTCACGAATCAGCATCGGGATATCGAAGCCGTTTTCATCTTCAACCAACACGGTCTGCTTATCTTGAAAGCCTTTTACTATACCGCCTCCTACTTCACTCAAGAAACGGACTTTATCTCCAATCTTCATAACTATATCACGCATCATTTTAAAGTTTCACGCCTGCAAATATCAGCATTTTCTGCTAATGAGCCTCACTTTTACCGTCCTTTTCCCAAGCATCGCACCCACCCCCTCCCTTGGCAGTAAACACACGAATTACTATCTTTGCTACCACATAACCAAAGCCCTAATTAAAAAAACATGAAGAGTGAATTCGAAAAGATGCGCAGCGAAGAACTATATAACTTCCGCGATCCCAAGCTGAAACAATCACTACACCATGCCAAGCAAATCTGTGAACGCCTGCAAACCCTGACAATCGACCACGATGCCTATCGGGAAACCATCGAAAGCCTTATCCCCAACTTCCCAAAAAGCTCTACCGTCTGTCCGCCATTTCACTGTGACCACGGACACGGCATCGTCGTAGGCGAAAACGTATTCATCAACTATAATTGCACCTTTCTCGACGGAGGCATGATTCGCATCGGACGTAACACGCTTATCGGACCGAACTGCCAGCTTTACACGCCCCAACATCCCATGGACTACATAGCCCGACGCAAACCGGAAGAATATGCTCACCCTATCAGCATTGGAGAAGACTGCTGGCTAGGCGGAGGCGTCATCGTATGTCCTGGCGTAACCATCGGCAACCGTTGCATCATTGCCGCCGGAAGCGTCGTCATCCGCGACATCCCCGACGACTCACTCGCTGCTGGAAATCCGGCAGCAGTCAAACGTTCGCTCAAAGCAGACAACCAACAAATCAGGTAATTAACTTCCTAAACAACCACGCACAATCCATGCACGACAGCAAACACATCCGCATAAAAGATTTCGACTACACCTTGCCCGACGAACGCATAGCCAAATACCCTTTGCCCGTGCGCGACCAATCGAAACTACTCATCTACCAACACGGACAAATCAGCGAAGACCGCTTTGCCGGACTCTCCCATTATATACCGGCCAACACCCTGATGATTTTCAATAATACCAAGGTGATACAAGCCCGACTGCATTTCCGCAAAGATACCGGAGCTCTCATCGAAGTGTTCTGCCTTGAACCCGATGTCCCACGCGACTACACACAATCGTTTCAACAAACCAACCAATGCAGCTGGCTCTGCCTGATTGGTAACCTGAAGAAATGGAAAACCGGAACACTCATCCGAACCGTCCAAATAGACCAACGCACCGTTCATCTCACAGCTACCCGAGGTCAATGCAAAGGTACCAGTCATGCCGTCACTTTTTCATGGGACGACCCGCAAACCACATTTGCCGACCTGCTCGAAGCCGTAGGCGAACTCCCCATTCCACCCTACCTCAATCGCGAAACCCAAGAGAGCGACAAAGAAACCTATCAAACCGTCTACTCCAAAATCAAAGGTTCCGTAGCTGCACCCACCGCAGGTTTACACTTCACTCCACACGTGCTCGACGAACTGCGTAAACAAGGAGTAGATCTCGAAGAACTCACCCTGCACGTCGGAGCCGGAACCTTTAAACCCGTGAAAACAACCGAAATAGTCGACCACGAAATGCACACCGAACACATCGCCGTGAGTCGCACAACCATCGCTAAACTCATTGCCCATAACGGACGCGCTACCGCCGTAGGAACCACTTCCGTACGAACTCTCGAAAGCCTGTATTACATAGGTGTCCACATCGCCCACAATCCTGAAGCCGGAGAAAACGAACTACACATAACCCAATGGGAACCTTACGACACCAATCCCACACTCTCCGTCACCGATGCCCTGACACACATTCTGAATTACCTCGACCGTCACCACATGGAGACCCTCCACACCAGCACCCAAATCATGATCGTTCCCGGCTATCGCTACCGCATTGTCGAACGGATGATGACCAACTTCCATCAACCCTGCAGCACCCTGCTGCTGCTCGTCTCCGCTTTCGTAAACGGTAATTGGAGAACCATCTACGACTATGCCCTCGCACACGACTTCCGTTTCTTGAGCTACGGCGACAGCTCATTGCTCGAACCCTGATTACGAGGAACATCGCCATCATCTCAGAGCCTAAAATAGCGAAGAAATCTTGCCTGCAGACAGCCTCCGTCAGAAACTTGTCAAGCAGTCGGAAAAACAGACGGCAGCGAATGAAGTTTTTCTACGAGGCGCTGGACGAAGTAAAGGAACGCCCTGTTCACATTGCTTACTTCGGAGACTCTTTTATCGAGGCCGATATTCTGACAGGTGACTTGCGTGATATGCTGCAGGAGCGATATGGCGGTTGTGGCGTGGGGTTTGTCGACGCAACTTCA
>CAZEPM010000103.1:0-6834 GCA_964514145.1 uncultured Bacteroides sp. | reverse complement strand
GTGGTATCAGTGCCACTTCTGTTGCCAAACTTGGAAAAGGCGGAAATGTGAATACAGATGTGTTGCTGCGTATATGCGGCGCACTCAAATGTGATGTCGGCGACATCATGGAATTTATTGATGATGATAAGACGGTTGAAGAGTAACAGCCGTTGGAGGAGAGTGCGCTTGTGGAGATTTTTAATAACACTACCAAAGTAGTCAAGGACGATCTTGAAAAAACTATACGGCAAGGCAGTCGTATCTCTATAGCGGCAGCTTGCTTTTCGATATATGCATACCAGGAATTGAAGAGTCAGCTTGAGGATTGCAAGGAACTGCGATTCATATTCACTTCGCCGACTTTTGTTGCGGAGAAAACGCAGAAGGAACGTCGTGAATTTTATATTCCCCGTCTCAAAAGAGAAAAGAGCCTGTATGGCACAGAATTTGAGGTCCGTCTGCGCAATGAACTTAAGCAGAAGGCCGTTGCAAAGGAATGTGCGGAATGGATGCGCCGTAAGGTACGTTTTAAGACTAACACTACCCGCGAAGGAATGAATAACTTCCTGATCGTGGACGGTGCGGAGGACGTCTATACCTATATGCCGATGAACACTTTCACGACTGTTGACCTCGGCTGTGAACGCGGGAACAATCTGACAAATATGGTTACCCGCATAGAGAATCCAGCAAGTGCAGAATTCTTACGAATGTTCGATTCTGTTTGGAGTGACGAAGATAAACTGACCGATGTTACAGAAGAAGTCATCGAAATGATCTCCACAGTCTACCAGGAAAATGCGCCGGAATTAGTCTATTTTATGACTATCTACAACATTTTCAGCGAATTTCTGGAGGATATTTCTGAGGATGTTCTTCCAAATGAGGCTACAGGCTTTAAGGACAGCGTTATTTGGAACAAGCTATTCAACTTTCAGAAAGATGCCGCTCTTGCTATTATCAATAAACTGGAACAATACAACGGCTGCATTCTTGCGGACAGCGTTGGCCTTGGCAAGACCTTCACTGCGCTTGCCGTTATCAAATACTACGAGGGTCGTAATAAGAATGTCCTCGTTCTCTGCCCGAAAAAGCTGTCGGAGAACTGGATGACCTATCGCGGAAACCTCATTAACAATCCACTTGCCGCAGACAGGCTTCGGTATGACATTCTGTATCATACCGACCTTTCCAGAGACAGCGGTAATACCGTGATTGGTCTGCCGATTGACCGTATCAATTGGGGAAATTATGATTTGGTCGTTATCGATGAGAGCCACAATTTCCGTAACGGCAACGGAACAGACAGCCGTGGCGGAGAAAAGGAAAATCGCTATATGCGTCTGATGAACCGAGTCATTAAACCGGGCGTAAAGACTAAAGTGCTGATGCTTTCGGCAACACCGGTAAACAATCGTTTTTACGATCTACGTAACCAGCTGGCGCTTGCCTATGAGGGAGATCCATCCGAATTTAATGAGAAGCTGAATACAAAGTCAGATATCGACACCATCTTCCGCCAGGCGCAGAAGGTCTACAATGCATGGTGCAAATTGCCGGAGAGTGAAAGGACAACTGCCACGTTACTTTCACAGCTCGATTTTGACTTTTTCGAGGTATTGGACAGCGTAACGATTGCCCGATCGAGGAAACATATACAGAATTATTATGATGTTGCAGATATTGGTACATTCCCAGCAAGGAACAAGCCAATCTCGTTGAGACCGAAATTGACTGACCGTCCGGGAGCGATAAATTACAAAGAAGTGTTCGAGCTGCTGTCGAAGCTGCAGCTGACGATATATACGCCGACTATTTATATTCATGCCAGTAAACTGCACAAGTATCTGGACGAGAAGGAGTCGGAGAACTTCCGCAAAGGCCGTGAACTCGGTATTCAGCGTTTAATGAGCATTAACCTCTTAAAACGTATGGAAAGTTCTGTTCATTCGTTTCTTCTGACCGTGCGCCGCATTTATGATTATCTGTATGACACTTCACAGGCTATCGAACAGTTCATGATGGACGGCACGGGAGATCTTGATGAGATGCGCGATCTCTCTGCTGTAGCGGATGATTTTGACTATGATGACCAGAACACGGATTTCTTCAGCGTGGGAAAGAAAGTCAAAATTGACCTGCGGGATATGGATTATATCTCGTGGAAGCGCGATATTGACGAGGATATTGAGAATCTCCAGCTTTTGATACTCATGGTGGAAGATATTACGCCGGAGTACGATTTCAAGCTGAATGAACTCATTCGTGTTATCCGTGAAAAGGTGGCTGCCCCGATTAACGAAGGTAATCGAAAAGTGTTGATTTTTACCGCATTCTCCGATACCGCCGAGTACCTCTTCGACAACATCAGCGGTATGGCAAGGGATGAATTGGGCTTACATACTGCGCTCGTGACCGGCTCGGTGGATGGCAAGACTACAATTCCGAAGTTTAAAGCAGATATGAACCACGTTCTTTCCTGCTTTTCTCCGATGTCCAAGGATAAGGACGTTCTGTATCCGAATGACAAGACCGAGATTGATATTCTCATTGCCACTGACTGCATTTCGGAAGGACAAAACCTACAGGACTGCGATTTTTGTATCAACTATGATATCCATTGGAATCCCGTCCGCATTATTCAGCGATTCGGACGTATCGACCGTATCGGCAGCAGGAATGCTGTGATTCAGCTTGTGAACTTTTGGCCGGATTTGGATTTGGACGAATACATCAACCTCAAGTCCAGAGTTGAGACAAGGATGCGTATTTCCGTTATGACTTCAACCGGTGATGATGACCTTATCAATCAGGAAGAAAAAGGCGACCTCGAATATCGCCGCAGCCAGTTAAAAAAACTCCAGGAGGAAGTGGTCGATCTGGAAGATATGACCAGCGGCGTTTCCATTATGGATTTAGGCTTGAATGAGTTCCGTATGGACCTGCTCGCCTATATGAAGGAGCATGGAAATATCGATCACACGCCATTCGGGATTCATGCCGTAGTAAAGGGCGAAAATCCAGGCGTGATCTTCGTGCTGAAGAATATAAACGAACACATCAATATACATAATCAGAATAGGCTGCATCCGTTCTATATGGTGTACGTCGGCATGGACGGTGAGGTTATTACAAATCATCTACAGCCGAAGGATACACTCGATGTGATGCGTCACCTCGCCCGTGGGAAGGCTGTGCCAGACAAAGTGTTGTGTAAGCAATTCAATAAAGCCACAAACAACGGCAAAAACATGAGCAAGGTCTCCCAGCTATTGGAGGATGCTATCATGTCGATCATTGATGCAAAGGATGAGGGAGACATTGACAGTTTCTTTAGAGGCGGTCAGACCACATTCCTGTCTGGCGGCTTTTCGGGACTGGATGATTTTGAACTGATATGCTTTATGGTGGTGATTTGAGATGATTGATTTTCCTACTGCAACGGCGGTTCACCGTCGTTTGCCGAAAGAGGCGTTCTACAAGCATTTGCCGCTGACAAAAGCGCTGAAAGATAAGTTCGTGTCCGATGTGGAAAGGATTGTTGTAGAGAACAGCCTCACAAAAGAGAATCTCAACCTGAACTTGGATTCGGAGATAAAAGAAATACTGTTGCTGTCGATAACTTTAAAGAAGCAGGAGTTTGATGGCAAAGTGATAGAGGCGATTGCAAGGCAGAATCCTCATAAGTTGGTCTTTCTGCTTATGTTCGAGGACAGCCAGCAGCTAGCCCTTTATCATAGTAAACTCTATCGGACACAGTGGATGGACGCTTCAGAAATAAGCCTGAAACCTCAGGGCTTCTCCCTCAATGAGATATGGGAGGCTTTTGTTGAGCAGATTGCGCTTTATGATGAGCGGGCTGAAAAATCGGCTTCCCTTTCGGTGGATGAGCGCCTTGCTCTACAGGAGCAGATACTGAAACTGGAGAAGCTGATAGCAAAGACTGAGGCTGCTGCCTGGAAGGAGCAGCAGCCGAAGAAACAATTTGAACTTTATACACGCCTTCGTGGCTATAAACAGGAACTGGAGGATTTGAAACATGGAGAATCTTAAGATGCATACACCCGATCTGGCGGAGGAGAATTTCAGGAAACTTGCCGCGATGTTTCCGAACGCCGTGACCGAAACAATAAATGAGGATGGTGAGGTTGTCCGTGCAATTGATGTGGACGTTCTGCGCCAGGAAATCTCTGCGGCTGTGGTCGATGGAGCGCAGGAACGCTACCAGTTCACATGGCCGGATAAAAAGAAATCGGTGGTACTTGCCAACCAGCCCATTGCTAAGACCTTGCGCCTTGACAGGGAGAAGTCTGTCGGCAGAGACGGAAAACCTGGCAGCATCGATACAGAGAATATCTACATTGAGGGTGATAACCTTGATGCATTGAAACTTCTTCAGGAGACTTACCTTGGGAAAGTGAAATTGATTTATATTGATCCACCATATAACACGGGTTCGGACGCATTCGTTTATGACGATGACTTTACTGTTACTGGAACTGAGTTTTCGGAGGCAAGCGGACAACGAGATGAAGATGGTAACCTGTTATTTGATATGCGGGTAAACAATGAGACGAATGGTCGCTTTCATACCGATTGGCTAAATATGCTCTATCCTCGGCTTAGGCTTGCAAAAGACCTTCTTTCAGATGATGGAGTTATATTTATAAGCATTGATAATTGCGAATTTGCAAATCTCACTAAAATTTGCAATGAAATTTTCGGTGTAGGGAATTTCGTTGATTGTATCACTTGGAATACAAGAGTTCCTAAAAACGATAATAAAGGGCTTGGAAATATTCATCAGTATATATTGGTGTATGTAAAAAACAAGAATACTAACAGACAATTCACTATGCAAAAGAATGGGCTTGAGGATGTGTTCGAGTTACTGGACAAGCTCAAACGGCAAGGCGTTCCGATTCCAGAGGCTGAAGAAGAACTTAAAAAGTTCTATAATAAAAAGGGGTATGATAGAGGAATCACCTTATATAATGCTTTAGATGACAATTATCAGCCTTGGGGCAAAATCAATATGAGTTGGCCTAATAGCGATACATTTGGTCCAACCTATGATGTATTGCATCCTGCCACCCATCTTCCGACAAAAAAACCGGATCGAGGCTGGAGATGGAATAAAGAGACATTTGATAGACATCTTGATTATGAGCATACAATCAAACGTCATGATGGAAGCTATATATGTGGTGATATCTGGTTTGCAAAAGATGAAAATACCCAGCCAAGTTCAATCAAATACTTACGTGACGTATCGAAAATGCTACTTAGAACAATTATCAGTCTAAAAAGCGATGGCGGCGTAGAATTAGAAGGTTTATTCGGTGGAAAAAGTATTTTTTCTAATCCTAAGCCTATAGCACTTGTGGAATTGCTCATTGATTCTATAAAAGAACATGATGCTATTTTTATGGATTTCTTTTCGGGTTCGGCAACCACGGCTCATGCCATTATGCATTTGAACGCTGTGGATGGTGGGCACCGGCAATATATAATGGTGCAACTTCCCGAGGCAACTGAAGATAAAAGTGAGGCTAAGAAAGCAGGTTTTAATTCGATTTGCGAAGTGGGGGAGGAACGAATCCGCCTTGCGGGAAAGAAAATCAAGGAAGAAACCAGCGCAGATATCAACTATGGTTTCCGTGTTTTCCGTGTTGACAGCACCAACATGGAGGACGTTTACTACCGCCCTGCTGATTATAACCAGGGGCAGATGGGACTCTTTGCTGACAACATCAAGGAGGACAGAACACCAGAAGACCTGCTCTTCCAGGTGATGCTCGACCTCGGCATCCTGCTTTCCTCCGATATTGAGGAGACGGAAATTGCCGGAAAGAAAGTGTTCTCCGTTGCCGGGGGGTATTTGATCGCCTGCTTTGATTCGGATGTTACCGAAGAGACGGTCAAAGCAATCGCACAGAGGAAGCCGTTCTACGCCGTGTTCCGCGACAGTGGCATGGCGAGTGACAGTGTTGCCACGAATTTCGAGCAGATTTTTGAAACCTACAGTCCGAAAACGCAAAGGAAGGTATTGTAATGGCAGATATGAAATTCAAATTTACCATACAGCCTTACCAGACCGAGGCTGTAGAAAGCGTGGTAGGCGTGTTTGCAGGTCAGCCTTTTAACGACCACTTTACCTACCGCAGAGATGTCCATATCGAAAGGGACATCACGAACTATATGCTTTCCGATGAGGATCTATATATGGGCTTTGCCAATGCCCGTGTGCAGCTTGATTCCGGAAAGCTTATTAATAATATACGCAGGATTCAAATTCGCAATAATATCAAACTGTCGGAAACCGTAATGACCGGAGGGCTTGGAGCCTGTTCCCTTGACGTGGAGATGGAGACCGGAACGGGCAAGACCTACGTCTATATAAAGACCATGTTTGAACTGAACAAGCAGTACGGCTGGAGCAAGTTTATCGTGGTCGTGCCAAGCATTGCTATCCGTGAGGGTGTCCGCAAGAGCTTTGAGACCATGCAAGACCACTTCATGGAATACTACGGCAAGAAGGCTCGTTTCTTTGTGTACGATTCTAAGAATCTGGCGGAGATCGATAACTTCAGCCAAAGTGCAGATATCAACGTCATGATTATCAACATTCAGGCCTTCAATGCCCGTGGAAAGGATGCAAGGCGTATCCGCACGGAACTGGATGACTTCGGCAGCAGAAAACCAATTGACGTTATCAAGGCGAACCGTCCTATTGTTATCCTTGATGAACCGCAAAAAATGGGCGGTACTGCCACGCAGGAAAGTCTGAAAGAGTTTAATCCACTCTTTTGTCTGAACTATTCCGCCACGCACAAGCAGCACCACGAATTG
>CAZEPM010000102.1:0-6959 GCA_964514145.1 uncultured Bacteroides sp. | reverse complement strand
GATAGCCTCGTTAACTTCCTTTCGTTCGAACGGTCAGGCTTGTCACCATGCTGACAAGGCCTCAACACGATGTTGACCAAGCCTTGCCACCACCGTATCCGGCCTTTGCCACGAAAACCTTTTCCACAGCCGCCAACTCCGCATCCCCGACTATCTGTCCGACAAAATCCGAAAACGGCCTGCGATAAGGGAAGAAATCTATTAAAATCATATAAAGTATGCCTATTCATTTGCAAAATATTCTATCTTTGTAAATGACTGCAAAAGTCTATACATATCACAACAAAATTATAAACAAAAAACAATGAAAACCAATTACGAAATTCGTTATGCTGCGCATCCTGAGGATGCAAAGAGTTATGACACGACACGCATCCGTCGTGATTTCTTGATTGAAAATGTATTTACTCCCAATGAAGTCAACATGGTTTATTCCATGTATGATCGCATGGTCGTAGGTGGAGCCATGCCAGCAGGCGAAGTATTGAAACTCGAAGCCATCGATCCGCTCAAAGCTCCCTATTTCACGACACGCCGCGAACTAGGCATATACAACGTAGGTGAAGGTATCGGCATCGTGCGCGCCGGAGACACGGTGTTCGAACTGGCCTATAAAGAAGCCCTCTATCTGGGTTCGGGCGACCGTGAAATCACGTTTGAAAGCAAAGATGCCGGCAAACCCGCTAAGTTTTATTTCAACTCTACGACGGCTCACTGTAACTATCCGGACAAAAAAATTACCAAAGCAAATGCCATCAGTGTGGAACTGGGTTCGCTCGAAGGCTCTAACCACCGCGTCATCAACAAGATGATTGTCAATCAGGTATTACCCACATGCCAGCTCCAGATGGGTATGACGGAACTCAAACCCGGATCCGTATGGAACACCATGCCGGCACATGTGCACAGCCGCCGTATGGAAGCATACTTCTATTTCGAAGTACCTGAAGACCAGGCTGTCTGCCACTTCATGGGTGAGATAAACGAAACACGCCACCTATGGATGAAAGGCGATCAGGCCGTGCTCTCTCCCGAATGGTCTATCCACAGCGCCGCAGCCACACACAACTATACGTTTATCTGGGGTATGGGCGGTGAGAACCAAGACTATGGCGATCAGGATTTCTCGCTGATTACAGACTTAAAATAACCTAAAACAACTTTGACAAAACTCAATTTAAACACTCGAATAATGGTAAACTTTTCATTAGAAGGTAAAGTAGCCCTTGTCACCGGTGCAGCCTACGGCATCGGTTTCGCTATGGCACAAGCATTGGCTGAGGCCGGTGCGAAAATTGCATTCAACTGTCGCGGACAGGAACACATGGATAATGCACTGGCCAACTACCGTGCTTTGGGTATCGATGTGAAAGGATATATCTGCGACGTAACGAAAGAAGACGAGGTAAAAGCAATGGTGGCCGACATCGAACAGACGTTGGGTACCATCGACATCCTGGTCAACAATGCCGGTATTATCAAGCGCATCCCGATGGTCGACATGAAAGTGGAAGAATTCAGCCAAGTGATCGACATCGACCTGATTGCTCCGTTTATCGTTTCAAAGGCCGTCATTCCGGGCATGATCAAGAAAGGACACGGCAAAATCATCAACATCTGCTCTATGATGAGCGAATTGGGACGCGAAACCGTATCGGCTTATGCTGCAGCCAAAGGCGGTTTGAAAATGCTGACTCGTAACATCGCTTCAGAATATGGCGAATACAACATACAATGTAACGGCATCGGCCCGGGCTATATCGCTACCCCGCAAACGGCTCCACTGCGCGAGCGTCAGGCCGACGGCTCACGCCACCCGTTCGATTCTTTCATTGTAGCCAAGACACCGGCCGCACGCTGGGGAACTCCTGAAGACCTGATGGGCTCAGTGGTGTTTTTGGCTTCCGATGCCTCTAATTTCATCAATGGACAAGTGCTGTATGTCGATGGCGGTATCCTGGCCTACATCGGCAAACAACCTTGACAAGGCAAATCGCTGTGGTTTGCATTTCTTAATATTTAAATATACAAATATATGAAGAAGATTTTCGCTTTAATCGGTGCATCCCTGATGATGTGGGCATGCAACCAAAACGAACCGGTAACGGTCACTGTGACCAATCCTACGGCATTTGACCGTAGCGACGAAATCGTAGAAGTTTCTATGGCTGCAATTAATCAGAAACTGAAACTTAGAGATACAGCCCGCGTGGTCGTATTTGACGAAACAGGAACTCAGGTTCCTTATCAAATCACATACGACGACCAACTGATTTTCCCGGCTACCGTAGCAGCTAACGGAACGGCTACTTACACCATCCAACAAGGTGTTCCTCACGATTTTGAATCCAGTGTTTACGGACGTTGCTACCCAGAACGCCTTGACGATATTGCTTGGGAAAACGACCTGACAGCTTACCGCACCTACGGACCTGCTTTGAAAGAAACCGGCGAACAGGCTTTCGGATATGACATTTGGGTAAAGAATGTACCGCAATTGGTAGTGGAAGAACGCTACAAGAACGAACTTAATCCGGAAACAACAGCCAAAATCGCTGAGCTGAGAAAAACGAATCCGAAGGCTGCCGACGAGCTGTATAAATCAGTGAGCTACCACGTAGATCATGGTAACGGACTGGACTGCTACAAAGTAGGGCCTACGCTGGGTGGCGGAACCTCAGCCCTGATAGCTGATGGCAAAATCATTTATCCATATTGCTACCGTAGATATGAAATCCTGAACAATGGTCCGTTGCGCTTTACTGTCAGACTGACTTACGACCCGATAGGTATCCACGATAACGGAAACATCATCGAAACACGTCTGATCTCGCTCGACAAAGGCTCTCATCTGAACCGCACGGTCGTAAACTACAGGAACCTTGCTGAAACGTTAGACGTGGCAACCGGTATTGTCATTCACCCCGAAAACAAAAATGCTTACAAAGCAGATGCCGAAAACGGATACATTGCCTATGAAGATTTGACGGACAATGTAAAGAACAACAACGGTAAAATCTACGTTGGAGCCGTGTTTACTGCTCCAGTGAAAGAAGCCAAAGCCGTGATGTTCTCAGCCGCTGAAAGCAGAAGAGAACGCGGCGGAGCCAGCGGACACGTATTGGCAACCAGCGAATATGCGCCTGCAACAGACTATATTTACTACTGGGGATCTGCATGGAGCAAAGCCGGTATGGAATCGCTTGATGCATGGACTGACTATCTGGAAAACTTTAGTCAACGTGTAAAGAACCCGCTCACAGTTACAATAGAATAAGATTTCTACGATAGAATCACACGCGAAAGAGAGCGGACATTCCGAGCAGTTTTCAAACAAAAAACCTCGAATGTCCGCTCTCTTTGTGACACTACCCATAAAGACAGTTACAGAAAACTTATTGTCGGCGTTCAGTTTTATTACATTATACTATATTACAAAATATTAGCCATCCGTCTCAGATTAACAATCTATATTTGTTCTAAAATACAAAAGCTATTTATGAACATACGAATCCTTCTTACGCTACTATGCATGATAAGTGCATTGACCACACAAAGCAGAGACGTTGGGCAAAAAATTCACCAAGACTCTATCACGCATAAATTCACAAAAAAAGAATTCCACAAGCAAAAAGCAACGAACCGCAACCTGCACTATAATATCTTAGGAGGACCGGCTTACACTCCCAACTACGGATTTCTGCTTGGCGGAACCGCACTGATGACCTTCCACATAAATCCGGAAGACAGCCTGCAACAACGTTCCGTATTGCCGTTTGTCGTATCCTACATGGTCAAAGGAGGTGTGTTATTCGGCATACGTCCACAACTTTTCTTCAAAAACGACCGCATCCGCGTTTTCGGAGAATTCATGTATAACCATACAAAAGAAGATTATTACGGAGTGGGATACGCCACTACCAGCCGGCGCGAACGAGGGGAAAACACCACGAAATACACCTGTAATTACATCCAGATAAAGCCTCAAGTCTTGTTTAAACTGGGCAAAAGCAATTTCTTCATCGGCCCACAAATGGACATCTACTACGAAGAAATCAGCGATCCGGCCAAACAAATGGTACAAGACGAACACTACACAGCCGCCGGAGGCACCGAACGCGGCTATCACACCTTCAATGCCGGACTGGGATTCTTACTATCCTACGATTCGAGAGACGTACCGGCAAATGCCTACAGTGGCCTCTACCTAAATGTGCGTGGCATGACGTACAACAAGATGCTGGGCAGCGACGAAAATTTCTTCCGCCTCGAAGTTGACTACAGACAGTATTATCAAGTCAAAGAAAGAGGCGTGCTGGCTTGGACAGTGCAGACCAAACACGTATTCGGAACCATTCCCATAAACCAATACTCGTTCGCAGGAACAGCCTATGACCTGCGAGGTTATTACACCGGACAGTATCGCGACAGAAGTGCCCATGTGATAGTGACCGAATACAGACAGATGATTAACAACGACCAAAGCACCATTCTCAAACGATTGCTCTCACACGTGGGCTATGTCGCATGGACAGGATGCGGATTCATGGGACCCGCACCCGCCAAAATCGAAGGCGTGTTGCCCAATGTCGGCATCGGACTGCGCGTCGAAATTCAGCCGCGCATGAACGTCCGGCTAGACTACGGCCGCGATATGGTAAACAATCAGAATCTATTCTACTTCAATATGACGGAAGCCTTCTAGACTCCACAAAAACAATTATCGCAATGAAACACATCCATTTTCATAGCCACTCGTTAAAACATCGAACCACACTCGGATTATTGTCTGCCTTGGTATTGTGTACGCCCACCACCCTACAAGCACAAATAAAACCCAACGTAGATCTCCTACCCTACGGGCACATGGATCAATGGATTAACCGGCGCATACCCGAGTCTTTCGTCATTGGAGGCGAAACCAAAAGCGTTTACGCCGTCGGACCGACTCAAACCATCGAAGGAGCAATTCCCTACAAACCGATAGGAAACTCGCCTTGGGCAACGTCGAACGTCATGGCCAAAGTGGTAGGCATCGTGAAAACCAATACCTCCGTCTTTCCCGAACGACACGGAACAGGCTTTTGCGCACGGCTCGACACACGAATCGTAAAAATCAAAGTGTTGGGTATGATCGACATGACGGTGCTGGCAACCGGATCGCTCTATTTGGGAGAGATGCACGAACCCATCACGGATACCAAAAACCCGAACGCCAAACTTGCCATGGGAATCCCCTTCGACAAACATCCCAAAGCCCTACAATTCGACTATAAAATCAAACTTTCCGACCGAGAGAACCGACTGAAAGCAACAGGATTTAGCAAGATATGCGATGTGGAAGGAAAGGACTATCCCACGGTGATTCTACTCTTACAGAAGCGATGGGAAGACAAAAACGGGAACATCTACGCCAAACGCATCGGGACGATTGTTACCCACTATGAACAGACAACCGACTGGATAGAAAAAGCAAACTACCCCATCTCATACGGAGACATCTGCCAGCAACCCAACTATGACGAAAACACCATGGGACTACATGCGTTCAACCACCACGCCGTCAACAGCAAAGGCAAAAGCGTGCCCATTCAGGAAGTCGAATGGGGCACGGACGACGACCAACCCACCCATCTTATTTTACAGTTCACCTCGAGCCATGGCGATCCTTATATCGGCTCGCCGGGCAACTCGTTCTGGGTAGACAACATCGGATTGATTTATTGATTCCACACCGAGCTCCAGACGGCTTACGTTTGCGGCCTTGCCACTACGGTAACAAGGCCGCAAACGCATTGTGACTAAGGCCGCTTGAGAAACGCTCCCGCACCACCCCGCACTCACCTCACCAAGTAATCCTGACGAGACTAACGCTGCACAAACACAGCCACACGCCGAGACACATTCTCGCGCAGGGCGTCGCGATAAAACAGCAGCTCCTGCAAATGATAATTCCCCAACGCAAACAAGCTACCCAACGAGGGTACATAATAAGCTGCTGAATCGAAGCCCTCGACCAGCAAAACCCGATGTTCGGTATCGACACGCACCGTGACCGAATCGTTCAGAACCGCCGGCACACTATCCGTACGCCAGTTAAGCGGATTGATACACAACACACTGGGCGACAACACCGCACACATGCTCTCCGGCGATGCCACCGAATTATAGCAAATCGTCACCCCCACATCATCGGCTCCGCCGGCCGCACGGATTAAATCAGTTTGCAACAAATCATCCGATGTGACACGATAACCTATCACGTAGGCAGCCACCAACTTATCGGCCGCCCCGACCGACATGCCTTTCAGCAATTCTACCACCGCTTTCGCGCCCTGACTGAAACCGGCCAACACAAAGGGACGCCCATTGTTGAGATACGCCAGATAATAATCGAACGCCC
The DNA here is from genome assembly GCA_964514145.1 of uncultured Bacteroides sp. Classification (GTDB taxonomy): domain Bacteria; phylum Bacteroidota; class Bacteroidia; order Bacteroidales; family Bacteroidaceae; genus Phocaeicola_A. The sequence goes on along the minus strand of CAZEPM010000102.1, from coordinate 556 downwards.
GACGGACATCGCTCATGGCATAGGGGAAACGCCGGTTCACGGTATCCTCACCCTCAATCCACGAATCGAGCGTAATCTGGCGATAGTAGGGCGCATAGACATCGCAGTCCGTCCCGAAAATCTCGGCAGCCAACTCCAACGACGGACGCAAGGCTTCGCGCTGGTCGGCACGATAGATATCGCCGAAATGATAAAGCGTGCCATCGGTATCCGTCCAGTCCCATACACATGTGGGAGCAACATAAAACACATCGGCAAAAGCCTCTCCGCGTTCGGCCGGAGCCGTATACCAAGCCGTCGCATCGGTATAGTCGGGCGCAGAAGGCAGCGGATAAGCCTCAGCGACAGTCTCCGAGCAGGCAGCAAACAGCGCCAGCCAACACATCAAGAAAGAAAACTGTTTCAATAAATTCATCGTTAATTGGTTTAAAGTGACAGACAAAGATACGCATCGCCGGCAGCCCAACCAAACCAGCAGGGTAAAACTCGGCGACAGACCGACTAAATGAGCCGTCGCAAAGCCAAATTACGCCGGATTTTTTCGCACCATAGACAA
>CAZEPM010000101.1:4281-6973 GCA_964514145.1 uncultured Bacteroides sp. | reverse complement strand
CAAAATTATAAGTCATTCAATAACAAGTAAATCATATAGGATATTCTAAGCAAGAACAGTCAACGTCATAAGCAAGGCTACTTCAAATCGTAACCACGCCCCAATTCGATGCTATTCAGGCCTGAAACAAAAAAACAGACAACGCTATTCCTCTTGATATAAAAAACTTATGCTAACCGATTAAAAAAAGAACTTAACTCACGACGGGCATCTGCCAATTTATCTTGCCAAAGTTTCACAGAGTTTTGTCCTATGATATCCGTTACATATTTTACGGCAATAAAAGGCAATCCTATCACATCGCAGACTTGTGCTTGAGCATACGCTTCCATATCGGCCACGTCGCCTTCTACATCCATCGGAACAGTTACAAAACTGTCTCCCGTATCGCATACGCTATCGACAGGAAATGACCAATCCAGTTTAAAAGCATCCGTCCGATGTGAAAGATCAATGCGGTATGGGATATTCAAAGTCTTCAATTTCCGCAAATCACGATCGACAAAATGTGAACAAATCACAATGTCGCCAATTGAATGAATGATTGATCCGGCGGTTCCGACATTGACAACCATATCAGGATGGTATTTGTGAATGGCATCAGTCAACCGAAAGGCGGACAATACCTTGCCTATACCTGTATAAATGCGTACGATATCAACGTTCGGTAAACGTATGTCTACATATTCTTCAGGCACCGCCTGAGTAACCAACAGTTTTATCATAGTTATAACGATTATACTCTAGCTAGAGCGGCTAAGTTCCAAAATTATCAAACATCAGATTTTGAGAGGGTACACCCAAACTGTCGAGCATCTTCTCTACGGCCTTACTCATAGGACCGGGACCACACATATAATATTCGATATCTTCGGGTGATTCATGATCTTTAAGATAAGTGTCGTAGATTACTTGATGAACAAATCCCGGTGTATATACTACACCTGCAGCATCTGCTGCAGGATCCGGGCGATCGAGTGCCAAATGGAAAGAGAAATTGGGAAAGTCTTTCTCCAACTGCAAAAAGTCTTCTAAATAAAACACTTCATTCAATGCGCGAGCGCCATAAAAATACGACATCTGACGATCGGTCGTGTGCAATGTCCGTGTCATGTGCATAATCTGTGCTCTTAACGGAGCCATACCGGCACCCCCACCAATCCACATCATTTCTTGCTTAGAATCGAATCTCGGGTGAAAATCTCCATAAGGACCACTCATCTTGACTTTATCTCCGGGCTTCAAAGTAAAGATATAAGACGAAGCAATACCGGGCATCACATCCATGAAACCGACTTGCGGTTTAGGTTTGAATGGCGGTGTTGCGATACGCACGGTTAGCATAATGCGATCACCTTCTGCCGGATAGTTGGCCATTGAATAAGCACGCACCGTTTCTTCCTCATTTTTGCATTTCAATCCAAATAAACCATATTTCTCCCACGAAGGCAGATATTCTTGTCCTATTAAAGTCTTATCGATATCCTTATCATAATCCATCTCATAAGGAGGAATTTTTATTTGTGCATAAGATCCCGGCACAAAATCCATGTGCTCTCCCTGTGGCAAGGCCACAATAAATTCTTTGATAAAAGTTGCCACATTTTTATTGGAAATTACTTCGCATTCCCATTCTTTGACTCCCATCACGGATTCCGGCAACTTGATAGTCGTGTCACTTTTTATCTTCACCTGACATCCTAAACGCCAATGATCCTGCTGTTGCTTCCGACTGAAATGACTGATTTCTGAAGGTAAAATCTCTCCGCCACCCGCCACGACTTGACATCTGCACTGACCACAAGAACCTTTTCCGCCACAAGCCGATGACAAATAAATATTATTCATCGACAACGTATTGAGCAACGTCCCGCCGGATTCAACTTCCAACACTTGGTCTTTATTGATGGTTAATTTGACAAGTCCCGAAGGCAATAAATACTTTTTAGCAACCAACAATACAATCACCAACACAAGAATAACAACTAAAAACACTCCTATGCTGGCAAGTATCAAATGTACATCCATAATAAGTTTCTTTTAAATCTTCAAACCAGAAAAACACATAAATGCTATGGCCATCAACCCGACAACAATAAAGGTAATGCCTAATCCGCGCAGCGGTTTCGGCACATCTGAATAAGCCATTTTCTCACGAATGGCAGCCAAGCCAACAATGGCTAACAGCCAACCGATACCCGAGCCAAGCGCATATGAAATTGCATCCATCACATTTCCTATATATTGTGGGTCACTCTCACCTTTCACGATGCGTTGCTGCATGAAAAGAGAACCTCCCATAATGGCACAATTAACAGCAATCAATGGTAAGAATATACCCAAAGAAGCGTAGAGCGAAGGAGAAAAGCGTTCTACCACCATTTCTACCAATTGAGTAATACCGGCAATTACAGCAATAAACAATATGAAGCTCAAGAAACTCAAGTCAATTCCTAAAAGGCCATCAGCCGACAAGATTCTGGTTTGAAGCAGATAATTGACCGGTAAAGTTATCACCAACACAAAAGTAACGGCAATACCCAGTCCTATAGCTGTCTTTACTGTTTTTGAGACAGCCAAATATGAACACATTCCCATAAAGAATGCAAAGATCATATTATCTACAAATATCGAACGAACAAATAAGCTAAAGAAATGTTCCATAATAATTTATATTGAGAATGGAAAATAA
>CAZEPM010000101.1:0-4181 GCA_964514145.1 uncultured Bacteroides sp. | reverse complement strand
AATAAAAATCTGTCATACATTAAGAATCGTTTCCTACTTATTCCTGCAATTCTTTATTACCACTACGCTGATACCAAATAATACAAGCTACGATCAACAGGGCCATTGGAGGCATCAACATCAATCCATTGTTTACATAGCCATTTTCATAAAATGATTCAGGGATAATCTGATAAGACAGCAAGGCTCCGGAGCCTAACAATTCACGAATAAAAGCAACGATAATCAGTATCTTAGCATAGCCTAATCCATTTCCTACACCATCCCAAAAAGATGCCCATGGAGAATTAGACATGGCAAAAGCCTCCAAACGTCCCATCAATATACAGTTCGTGATAATCAAACCGACATAAACTGATAATTGCACACTCACATCGTAAGCATAGGCTTTTAATATCTCGCTAACAATCGTTACCAATGCCGCAACTACCACCAATTGCACAATGATGCGAATGCGATTAGGGATAGTTTTACGCAACAACGATATGATTACATTTGAGAAAGCCGTAATAACAGTAACCGAAAGCCCCATTACAATGGCCGGTTCTAACTTGACCGTGACAGCCAAAGCTGAACAAATTCCTAAAACCTGAACTGTCACTGGATTGTTCATCCATAGGGGGGATTTTAAAGCTTCTTTATTCTTTTTAGAAAAGAGTTGGCTCATAATCTATATTATTTTGCGATTAAAAACTTCGAATAATTTCCCAAACAGTCTTTGAGCATTGCATCTACTCCTTTTGAAGTAATCGTTCCTCCCGAAATACCATCGACTTGATAATCAGGTTTCTCTACTTTGCCATTTTTTTCTACTCCCAAAGCCACCACTCCATCTTCAAGAATTTTTTTCTGAACAAACTGCTTAAAAAATGCAGGAGTTGCAATATCCGAGCCTAAACCCGGCGTTTCGCTGGCATGAGAGAAATATACTCCAAAAACGGAATTCTTATCTTCATTCAATGCAATATATCCCCAAATAGCTCCCCAAAGACCTGTGCCATAAACTGGAATGACATATTTGATCTGACCATCTACCTTACAAACAAAGACATGATAACGTTGATAATTTTTCACTTCTGTCTCATAAGAAGTAGCAAAGTCTTTATCTGCAACCTCTGTTGTCAGATTACCATCCGAATCCATCAACATATCTGCTTTTACATATTTGGCATACTCGGCACTGACATCTTTTACGTCCGTCACATGAAGTGCAGACAATATCTGCTTCTTAGTATCTATCATTACATTCTCATTCTGACGCTCACGCAAAGTAGAATTAACAAATGCCATACAGAAAGCAACAAAAATCACCATTATTGAAGCATATAATATTGTATAAATATTACTGTTTGTGTCTATTTTCCTTTTTGTACTCACCTGTTCAAAAGCAGAAGATGAAGCCTTACACATCGGACATATAGAAGGGACATTATTTCCTTCAGAAATAAAACCACAGACTTTGCAAATATATTTTTTTGTAGCCATATCCTTATCGCTATTATTTCACTACACGTTTCATCCGTCGAGAAATATTCTTTTGTACGACAAAATAATCAATCAACGGTGCAAAAATATTCATTAACAAAATAGCCAGCATCATGCCCTCAGGATATCCGGGATTAAGAACACGAATAACTATGGCCATTACACCAATTAGAAACCCATAGATATACTTTCCGGTTTCTGTCCGAGCTGAAGTTACCGGATCGGTAGCCATAAAAACAGCACCAAAACAAAATCCACCCAACACCAGATGTTCATACCAAGGCATGTTGGCCATCGCGGTATCCGGTCCAATGGTATTAAATATTGCTGCCATAAATGCACCACCAATAAATACAGAAATCATAATTTTCCAACTAGCAACCCCTGTCCATAACAAGATAATGGCACCAATCAGAATAGCAATCACACTGGTTTCGCCAATAGAGCCCGGTATCAATCCAATAACCATATCCCAAGAAAAGGCAGGATAAGCATCGGCTGCTTTAGCTGTTGAAGCAACCCCCAAAGCTGTAGCTGCGGCCAATCCGTCAAGCGTTTGTTGTCCTAATCCGCAAATACTATCTGACGAAATCCATACACTTTCACCGGACATGGCTTTAGGATATGCAAAAAATAAAAAAGCACGAGTCATCAACGCGACATTAAACACATTCATTCCCGTACCGCCAAAAACTTCTTTGACAAAAATAACTGAGAAAGCAGTAGCTACAGCCAACATCCACAGAGGACATTCAACCGGAACTATCAACGGTATCAGCATACCTGAGACTAAAAAACCTTCTTGTATTTCTTCGCCTTTCCACTGAGCTACAATAAACTCAATTCCAAGTCCTACCACATAAGAGACCAGAATCTTAGGCAATACGACCAAAAAGCCATATAAGAACAGCTCTCCGAAACTACCTTCAGTATTGGTATAAAGATAATGCTGATAGCCAACATTATACATTCCAAACAACAATGCCGGCATCAAAGCTATCACGACTATAGACATTATACGCTTACTATCTATTGCATCATGAATGTTGGTTCCTGTTCTTGCGGTCGCATCAGGAACGAACATAAAGCTTTCAAATCCCTCAAAAACAGAACGAAAAGCATGATATTTACCACCTTCTTCAAAATCAGGCTTTATCTTATCCAAAAACTTTCTGAATGTTCTCATAAATATTACCCTATTATTGTTAACACATCTCGGCACGTAAAGCATTCAAGCCTTCACGCACGATACGCTGTAATTCCAACTTTGAAGAATCCACAAATTCGCATAACGCAAAATCCTCCGGAGCAACTTCATATATACCCAATGCCTCCATCCGATCGATATCACCTGCCAATATTGCCTTAATCAGATATTCAGGCAATATATCCATAGGTAAGACACGATCATATTCGTTAGACATAATCATGTGACGTTCACTTCCCTTTATACGTGCATCAAGAACATATTCGCGTTTTTTCCCGAATAACCAACTAAGATAAGAACGACTGACACTAAATTCTTTGAGACGCGGCATTATCCAACCAAAAAACTCATGCACGTCACTACCTTCCGGTATTACGGTAACTTGTGTGGAATGAGCTCCCAGATATTGTTCCGGAGAAACGGAACGTCCGGTCAATACATTACCGTCTATCAGACGTATTGCATAATCACGCTCTCTTAACTGCCCTTCCAATATGTCTTTCAGAGGAGTGCCTATTTTTACCCGACAATATGAAGGATGTTCAACCTCCGAACCGGTCAAAGCTATCGTACGCGTCAGATCTGTTTTCCCTGTATTGAAAAGACGGCCAATAAATATCACCTCTTCCGCTCCTATAGTCCAAACCTGTTCTCCCTTATTAATCGGCCACACATGGTGAATCTGCACTCCGACATTACCCGCAGGATGAGGTCCGTCGAACAAGGTAATCGTCGCGTGCTTGGCATCACGCAACGCAGCAGCTTGCTGACGAACACTTACACCCAAAAAGACCGTTGCCATACGAGACAAGGCCTCCAGTCCTGTCTGAAAATCTTTCTCCTGACCTTTCAATATGAATTCAAAATCAGGAGCCAATGGTTTTGAGTCGAAAGCAGAAACAAAAATAGCTTTAGGAACATTTGTCGGCTCAGCAACCACGTCGTAGGGCCTCTGATTCATATAGGCAAACAATCCGGCCTCAATCAAAGCGTCCTTCACTTCTGTGCCAGACAAGCGTCCGACATCCTTTTTGCCAAAGTCCACGAATGTTTGCCGTTCGTCAGCTTCAACTACAATGCTCAACACCTTACGACGTTCTCCGCGATTTATCTCTTTGACTATTCCACTCACGGGAGAAACAAACTTTACTTCAGGATGATTCTTGTCTACAAATAAAGCCTCGCCTGCTTTTACGTTATCTCCAACCTTGACAACAACTTTAGGAACGACTCCGACAAAATCGTTTGGCTGCAAAGCGTATTCGTTTGAGGGTCTTACGTTAAAGCTCTCCAACAAAGGTTTGCCTTTCAAATTGATGTCTAGCCCTTTGCGTAGTTTTATCAAATCTGCCATAGATATTTAATTCTTCACTCTTAATCATTAGCGCCTGACAAAGGTAAGTAATTTAAATATAGTGCAAAGAATAAAAGAAGAAAAGATTCTTTGCGGTATGTGTCAGAACCATAGACTACGGTTGTTCGGTCTTTT
>CAZEPM010000100.1:0-7013 GCA_964514145.1 uncultured Bacteroides sp. | reverse complement strand
GCAGTTGCTGACTAATGCCGGTCAGCAGATTGGACAGCCTCACCCAGCGCGGTGTTGAGGCCTGTCCATTGTCGGATTCAGCCTGTGTAAGCAATTAGACGATGCTCGACTTTGGGATTAAAAAAGAGTCGGCCTTTTTTGTCCAGGATTTGAAATTAACCATACCTTTGCAAACAAAATTAGCCATAAGATAAAATTGCTAATGAAAAGATCGTTTTTTCTTCTGATAACAGGACTGTTGTGCGCGCTGTCAGTGCGTGCACAAAGTAACGATTCGATTCGGATAAGTCTGATGACCTGTTCTCCGGGACAAGCAATTTATGAACTTTTCGGACATACGGCTATTCGGGTAGAGATACCGGCGCGTAAAGTTGATATTGTGTTCAACTATGGTTTGTTCAGCTTCAATGCACCTAATTTTCTTTATCGTTTTGTGAAAGGGGAGACTGATTATCAACTTGGTGTCATTCCTTATGTGTATTTTGCTCCGGAGTATGCCAGACGTGGTTCGTATGTCATAGAGCAGGAATTGAATCTGACTTCTCCTGAACGAGAACGATTGCTTGCTTTGTTGGATGCGAATTATCGCCCGGAAAACCGTGTGTATCGTTACAATTATTTCTATGACAACTGTACAACACGTGCCCGCGATAAAATCGAAGAGAGCATAGACGGACGGGTAATCTATCCTGTTCCCGGGTCAGACCGCCCGAATAATGTCTTGTCGGTCACCTATCGTGAAATGGTTCATCAGTATACTCAGGGTCATTCATGGGATGAATTTGGCATCGATCTTTGCTTGGGAGCTGAGGCAGACCAGCCGATAGATATCCGGCAACAGATGTTTGCTCCGTTTTTTCTGATGGAGGAAATGGATGATGCGGTTATACGGGCTGCAGACGGAAGCGAACGTCCATTGGTGACACGCACCCTGCGTGTGGTAGAGCCGTCGGAGACTGTGGAAATGAAAGACACGTGGTTGACCCCTATGGTCTGTGCTTTGTTTGTGTTGGTGGTCTCGATAGGCTTATCTTTGTGGGAATGGTATTCACACCGCAAAGCATGGTGGTTTGATATTCTCTTGTTCGGTTTGCAAGGACTGACCGGTTGTATAATCGCGTTTTTGTTCTTCTTTTCCATTCATCCTACGGTGGGTTCCAACTATTTACTGATTTTTCTCAATCCGATACCTCTATTTTATTTACCTCGGATGATTTATCTGGAAATCAAACGTCGACGCGATATCTATCATGTGTGCAGCACCGCCACGTTAACACTCTTTATAGTTTTCTGGTGGCTGATTCCGCAAAAGATATCATTAGTAATGCTACCTTTGGCACTCAGTTTGTTGGTGCGTTCAGTGACCCAACTCTACATAACGAGAAAAGAAACGCGATGAAAGAACGAATCCTGACATCCCTTGTCGCTGCATTTGCTTTGACCAATTTGCAAGCACAGAGTTTGCAGACTCCTAAATTGGTGGTAGGTATTACCATCGACCAATTCCGTACGGAGTACATGGAAGCATTTTCAGCACTTTATGGTGAAAAAGGGTTCAAGCGTTTGATGAAAGAGGGTTGTGTCTATACGACTGCAGAATATAAATTCAAGCCGTTAGACCGCGCATCGTCCATCGCATCGATTTATACGGGCACTGTACCTTATTACAATGGAATCCCAGCTGCCTCATGGTTCGACCGGACACGTTTTCGGGTTGTGCAGGCATTAGACGATAAAGATTTCATGGGCATCTATACCGCTGAAAACACATCGCCGCGCAATCTGGTCTGCTCCACATTGGGCGACGAGCTCAAAGTGTCTACTCGCGGCAAAGGACTGGTCTACGCTATCGCTCCATTTCGCGAGGCGGCAGTGCTGGCTGCGGGTCATGCCGGTGATGGCGCTTTCTGGATCAATGACGACACAGGGAAATGGGCAGGAACAACTTACTACGGCACTTTTCCTCAGTGGGTCAACAGCTACAACGACTATCAGGCACTGGATCGCCGTATTAGTAACCTGACGTGGACAACCCTCCAAAACGAAGCACTCTATACTTACTTTTCGGCGGACAAGCCGCGCGGCTTCAAACATTCATTTTCCGATTACAAGCGATTCCGCCAGTTTAAAACTTCTGGATTGGTCAACGAAGAAGTCAATCAGTTGGTTGATCGCTGCTTAAAGGGTACGACTCTCGGTATGGACAATGTGCCCGATTTGCTTTCCGTAACCTACTATGCCGGGAATTATGAGAACAAGTCGGCTACGATTTATCCCATTGAAATACAAGACACGTATGTCCGTCTGGATGAACAGTTGGGTAATCTGATCGATATGGTCGACAAAAAGGTCGGACTACAAAATACGTTGTTTTTCATCACCTCTACCGGATATACCGACCCAGAAACGGCCGATCTTTCTGCTTATCGCATTCCATCGGGCGAATTCTACATGGAACGTTGTTCGGCTCTGCTGAATATGTATTTAATGGCCACCTACGGTCAGGGAAAATACATCGAAGGATACAAAGGTCTGCAATTATATTTCGACCATAAACTGATTGAACAGAAGCAACTTAGTTTGCCTGAGGTGCTCGACAAATCGGCCGAGTTTCTGGTACAGATGAGTGGGGTTAAGGCGGCTTACACCGCTCATCAGTTGGCACTGAATGCCAACACGCCGGAACGTATGCTACTTCACAATGCGTTCAACATGGCGGTATCGGGTGATATCTTGCTTGAAATCAGTCCGGGCTGGCGACTCATGCCGGATGATCCGTTAGTGGAGCCTCCCTATGTATCGGCCTCATCTGTAAACTTTCCGCTGATATTTTTCGGTTTTTCGATAAAGCCGGAAATTATTCATGAGCCTATTACAATAGACTGTCTGGCTCCTACGCTGACAAGTTTCATGCGTATTCGGGCTCCTAACGCTTGCACATCGACTCCACTTCATGATCTTCATCGTTGATCTGTATCTCTTTCTATAGGATATCATACCGGTATATCCGGCATTTTAACTAATTTTGCAGGTGCATGGATTTCATAATCCATTCTGCCTATCGTAATTGTGTAAATAATAAAAAGAAAAATAACATGGGATTTAATGAATTTATCAGCAAGCTATTTGGTAACAAAGCTACACGCGACATGAAAGAAATCGTGCCATGGGTAGAAAGCATAAAAGCAGCTTATCCGGCAATTAGCCGGTTGAGCAATGACGAACTGCGTGCCAAGACACAATCACTGAAACAGTATGTACAAGATTCGGCTGTCGAACAACGCACAAAAATTGCAGAACTGAAAGCCAAAGTGGAAGAAACGGAACTCGAACATCGAGAGTCGTTGTTTAACCAGATAGATAAATTAGAAAAAGACGTACTTGAATGTTATGAGAAAGCATTAGACAAAATTTTGCCGGAAGCTTTTTCTATCGTGAAAGAAACAGCCCGTCGCTTTGCTGAAAACGAAGAAATCGAAGTAACGGCAACCGATTTCGATCGTGAATTGGCTGCTACGAAAGATTTTGTCCGCATCGAAGACGACAAAGCAATCTATTGCAATCATTGGATGGCCGGCGGAAACGAGATTACGTGGAACATGGTGCACTATGATGTGCAGCTCTTTGGTGGCGTGGTACTTCATAAAGGAAAAATTGCCGAAATGGCCACGGGTGAAGGTAAAACTTTGGTAGCAACCCTGCCTGTCTTTCTGAATGCACTGACTGGAAACGGTGTGCACGTGGTAACAGTAAACGACTATCTGTCGAAACGTGACTCGGAATGGATGGGACCTTTATATGAGTTTCACGGACTGAGTGTGGACTGCATTGACAAGCACCAGCCCGGTTCCGAACAACGTCGCAAGGCATATCTGGCAGATATCACTTTCGGAACCAACAATGAATTTGGTTTTGATTACCTGCGTGATAACATGGCAAACAGTCCGAAAGATTTAGTGCAACGCAAGCACAACTACGCGATTGTTGATGAAGTCGACTCCGTATTAATTGATGATGCCCGCACACCATTGATTATTTCAGGTCCTGTTCCAAAAGGTGACGACCAATTGTTCGAGCAGTTTCGTCCTTTGGTTGAACGGGTTTTCGAAGCACAACGTCGTCTGGCAACTCAATTACTGACAGAAGCCAAACGTTTGATAGCTTCGTCGGATAAGAAAGACCAAGAAGCCGGATTCCTTGCTTTGTTCCGCAGTCATAAGGCCTTGCCGAAGAATAAGGCACTGATTAAGTTTCTAAGTGAACCGGGCATCAAAGCCGGTATGTTGGCCACTGAGGAAATCTATATGGAACAAAACAATAAACGAATGCCCGAAGCCGTAGAGCCTCTGTATTTCGTTATTGACGAGAAACTGAACAGTGTGGATTTGACGGATAAAGGTATCGATTTGCTTACGGGAAATTCTTCCGACCCCACGTTATTTGTTTTACCGGATATCGCTTCGCTGCTTTCTTCACTGGAAAACGAAGCGGGATTGACCGACGAGGAACGTTTGGCCAAAAAAGATACGATCCTTTCCGATTATGCTATTAAATCCGAGCGTGTACACACAATCCATCAACTTTTGAAAGCATACGCCATGTTCGAGAAGGATGACCAATATGTGGTGATTGACGGACAAGTAAAGATTGTTGATGAACAAACGGGACGTATCATGGAAGGCCGCCGTTATTCAGACGGTCTGCATCAAGCTATTGAAGCGAAAGAACATGTCAAGATAGAAGCTGCCACACAAACCTTTGCAACCATCACGTTGCAGAATTATTTCCGCATGTATCACAAATTGGCAGGCATGACCGGTACGGCAGAAACGGAAGCCGGAGAATTTTGGGATATTTACAAGCTGGATGTCGTAGTAATCCCCACCAATCGTCCGATTGCACGTATTGATATGAACGACCGTGTTTATAAGACAAAACGTGAGAAATATAAAGCGGTTATCGAAGAGATTGAGAAGATGATCAACATAGGCCGACCGGTATTGGTTGGTACGACCTCGGTGGAAATTTCTGAAATGCTTAGCAAGATGTTGACCATGCGCAAGATTCCTCACAACGTATTGAATGCCAAACTACACCAGCAGGAAGCCGATATCGTTGCTAAAGCCGGTCTGAGCGGAACTGTAACCATTGCAACCAACATGGCCGGTCGTGGTACGGATATCAGACTAAGCCCAGAGGTGAAAGAAGCTGGAGGTCTTGCTATTATTGGTACGGAACGCCATGAGTCCCGTCGTGTAGACCGACAGTTACGTGGTCGTTCCGGACGTCAGGGAGATCCGGGTTCATCTGTTTTCTTTGTTTCATTAGAAGATGATCTGATGCGTCTTTTTGCTTCCGACCGTATAGCCAAAGTGATGGACAAGCTAGGCTTCAAAGAAGGCGAAATGATTGAAGCCAAGATGATCTCTAACTCTATTGAGCGCGCGCAAAAAAAAGTGGAAGAAAACAACTTCGGTATCCGTAAACGTTTGTTGGAGTACGATGATGTAATGAATAAACAGCGTGTGGTCATCTATACCAAACGACGTCATGCCTTGATGGGAGAACGTATCGGAATGGATATCGTCAACATGATTGAGGACTGCTGCATTGATATGGTAGACAATCATGACTACGAAGGTATGAAGATGGAAGTTCTGAGAACCTTTGCTATAGAGATGCCGTTTACCGAAGATGAATACAATCACATGAAGCCGGATGAAGCGAAAGTGAAACTCTTTGATGCATCAATGTCAAACTTCAAGCGTAAAACCGAGCGGATGGCACAAGTAGCTATGCCAGTAATTAAGCAAGTGTACGAAACACAAGGACAGGTATACGTCAACATCCTCATACCTATCACAGATGGAAAGCGGGTATACAACATCCCTTGTAACCTGAAAGATGCTTACGAAAGCGAAGGACGTGAAATTGTGAAATCGTTCGAGAAAATCATATTGCTGCACACAATAGATGAAGCATGGAAAGAAAACTTGCGCGATTTGGACGAGTTGAGACATTCGGTGCAAAATGCCAGCTATGAACAAAAAGATCCGTTGTTGATTTTTAAACTAGAGGCTTATGAACTCTTTAAGACAATGGTACGCAAGATTAACGACCAAACCATCTCCATTTTGATGCGTGCACAAATTCCCGTGCGAGAACCCGAGCAGGTGAGACAGGCTGCTCCCGATCCGCTTCCTAACCAACGCAGACCACAATATCAGGAAAGTAAGGCCGACCTAAACGACCCCAGACAGCAAAGTGCTGCCAAACGAGATACACGTGAGGTTAGACGCGAGCCCATTCGCAAGACGGAACCTAACATCGGACGTAATAATCCTTGTCCGTGCGGAAGCGGTAAGAAGTATAAGAATTGTCATGGCCGCCATTTGCCTAATTCATAACAATCTGATTTATTGAATATTGTGTTGATATTGTTAATACCAAAGAAGATGTAAAGTATCAATAGATTCGCTACATATTTTCTTTATCATAGATAATTCTTAAGTTTTATCCTTGGTGCATGAAAGAGGATATAAGGAAAATACGAAATGGGGCATATCAGTAAAAACTGAGTTCTGGAATCTTATAGACTTGTCAGATAAGACACTTGATTTGAACGCAATTATGAATATCTGAAGTTCATCAAACACAAAAGACTAAAGAATATCGGTAAATCGAAAAAGAAACTGTAGCGTATCTATTGTTATAGCACAGCTCAGGAAAAGAGCTTTGTTTGAAACGGTCAATGACGAACCGAAGAACATCGCACAGATTGAACACTCCAGGCACCATAGAGCTCAGTAGAAAACTAGTGGGGATAAATTTGTAAGATGAGAGAGTAGTTCTTTACTATACCGTATGGAAAACGATTATTTGAACATGCCGGCCGGTATAGTACTGCCAAGCCGGATATTGGATTACTTCTCGATAGTGGGCATAGACTAGACCTCTGCGGCGATACACATCAGCCTGGACGAAAAGATGCATCCGGAACTAAGCACGGACGT
>CAZEPM010000099.1:0-7066 GCA_964514145.1 uncultured Bacteroides sp. | reverse complement strand
TAGGGCGGACTTCAAACATAGAATTTACTAATTGGCAACTTGCGGACATTCATATCACAAAAATGGGTTTCTCCTATTATGAAACGGACATTTTTGTGAAACAGATTACTGCTAATGATTTACCGTCTTTTCGTGAAAAGATTCTGTCGACAAATTACCCAATTTGATGACGTTTCATCATAAGACAGGCGCAAATAAACCCAGTGCAAAACGGTTGGTGTTTAATTATTTTCGCTACATTTGCAACCGAATGTCCGTCTCATAACAGGAGACGGACAAAATTTCGTCATGGGAATCAATGGAAGTAATACCCCGTATTTTGTAACTGCTTGTTATCGTTTGATTTATGACACTTGCAGGATTAGAAGGAATGCCCCTGCTCGAAAAATGAACGGATTCCAGGAACACTCCCGAAACAGTCTTTCAGCAGGAAAAGGCGGATTCTCGGACGGGAATGGCCGTCTTCAATGGTTCGTCATGCGCGACCTGAAAAGGTGCACGCCACGCATCCGGCTGTTGATCCGCTAGTGGAGGAATACGGTACCATAAGTACCACTACGTGCGCGGCGGCTACAGAATCCCGATGACGGTGAGGGATGCGAACATGGAACGCTTTATCCATGCTGTCAGATCGTCCGACATTCCTGCTATTTACCCCGGAGGAGGTGTCCCCTGACATGATGGGCCGGAAAGTGCGGATCATAGGAGGTGCGCTGGACGGCTAGAGGGGTATCTGCAGAAAATGCAGGGGCACGAACCAGATACTGCCCAACGCGCATTTTACAGGTTTATCGGATACTAAATGGCTGCCTCTGACAATAAACGTATAGCCAAGAATACCTTGTTGCTTTACTTCCGGATGTTGTTTACCATTGTGGTGGGGTTATATACCAGCCGCGTGGTGTTAAACACATTGGGAGTGAGTGATTATGGCGTTTACAATGTGGTTGGTGGCATTGTTGCCATGCTTTCTTTTCTTAACTCGGCTCTTACAGCTGCATCACAGCGGTTTATAGCTTTCGAGTTGGGTCATGGAGATATAAGCAAGCTGAAAAGAATCTTCTGCACTTCCGTTACAATTCATGCCGTATTGGCGGTAATAATTTTCATCATTGCTGAGACAATCGGATTATGGTTCGTTAATACCCATCTGAACATTGATGCGGACAGGATGACTGCCGCCAACTGGGTGTATCAGTTCTCCATCCTCACATTTATGTTGACGGTATTAAGTGTACCATACAATTCATGCATCGTCGCTCATGAGCGCATGAATGCTTTTGCGTACATCAGCATATTGGAAGTTGTGTTAAAACTACTCATTGTTTATCTGTTGCTTGTAATCAATCACGACAAACTGGTAACATACGGCATATTGGTTTTTGCGGTCGCATTAGTGGTGCGATTGACGTATGGCGTTTACTGTAAGCGGCATTTCGAGGAATGCACTTATCATTTCAATTTAGACAAGAGTCTTTTCAAGGAAATGTTTTCGTTTGCAGGGTGGAGCGTTGTAGGAAATCTTGGTTTTTCCTTCAAAGACCAGGCGGCAAACGTGATTTTGAACCTGTTTTTCGGAACCGTTGTCAATGCCGCCCGCGGTGTCGCTTTGCAGGTAAATGGAATTATTGCCGGCTTCTCAACAAATTTTATGATGGCGCTTAATCCCCAAATCACCAAACAATATGCTTCGGGCGACATTGAAGGCAGTATGAACCTGGTATATGCGGGAAGCCGGTATTCATTCTTTTTGCTTGCTTTCATCGCTATCCCCATCATGATAAACCTTGATTATTTGCTAAAATTATGGTTAGGCACGGTACCCGGATATACTTCCCACTTCTTATTCCTGGCTTTGGTGGCAGCCTTGATTAATTCCATGTCCTATCCTCTGGTTACAGCTTTGCAGGCAACAGGTAAAATAAAAGTTTTTCAGATTTCAATATGTATTGTGATGCTGTGTGAACTGCCATTGGCATATATTGTTCTGCATTTTGGCGGTAAACCTTATATGGCCATGTATCCAACTGTATCAGTTGTGTTTGTCGGTCTGTTTACAAGGTTTATTGTACTGAAACGGCAAGTGCCGGCTTACAAATTACGGTACTTTACTTTCTCTATTGTGGGAAAGAACATAGTACTTGGAATGTTTAGTTTTATTGCATCCTATTATGTACATAAGACGTTACCTGCAAATTTTGGGACTTTTCTCTTAACTTCAGCTGTTGCATGCCTGATAGTAGCTTTGGTAGTGTATGTCTTTGGTATGACGCAAAATGAGAGGACAAAAATCAATAATAAGGTTAAAGTTGGATTCTCAAAATTATAACCTCTTCGGAATTAACATTGTTTCAGAATATGAATCAATCCTGAAACGCATCAGGCTGCAAGATAGATTGTTGGCAGCCAATGAAAAATACAGCCGATTACCAATTCATTGATTACGGGGGGATAAATGTAAAAATACAAGAGGCGCGGCATTTTGTCCTAATCAGTGTCTGTGATTAGCTTTGTGCTAATCAACATCAAGAAGCAACGAAGTTTTGAACTGCTCTCAGTGGATACGGAATCGTTTCTCCACGAACTTTGTTGCTTTTGGCATTTCAATTATTGTGATTTACATTGCTGGACTGTCGGCTGATGAGCGTCATAAATGGAATTGCAAACTTACATCGTATATACGTCATTTTAAGCTTCAATCAAAAACGGGAACAAGTTCCCATGCGATGGAGTTTTGTTGAATTCTTCCATAGATATATATCGGGAGAGAACAACAGCATAATCATGCGGTGGGGTAAAGATATTTAATATAAGGATTCATTGTGACAGGAAAAAACAATCGATTGGTAAAATTCTTCGAAGGTGGCAGAGTGAGATTTGGAAGATGAAAACAACCTTATCGATATTGGTGAGAATGCAAATATAGTGGATTGCTTTTTTGCCGTTAGCGATTATGACAGTAAAATCATTGTGGGAAAAGATTGCTTGTTTTCAGCCAAAGTCATCATTAGAAACAGTGACCACATTTTATTTTAAACGAAGAAAACAAACGAATCAATCCGGCCCGTGATACAATTATTGGCGAACGGGTATGGATAGGATATGGAGCTAACGTTTTGAAAGGCTGCCACATCGGAGATGATTCTGTCATTGGGACACAAGTGTGGTAGCTGGTTTAAAGACTCCAAAATGGCTGCGTAATCGCAGGCAATCTGCCAAAAATTGTGAACAAGGCATAACATTGGAATAAAACAAAGATTCGATAAAAATAAGTGTCCAGAACTGTCACCTTCTAATCAGGTTTGTGATTAACTTCGCACTATCAATATTAGAACCAAGAAAAAAATGTACAATGAAGATTTTGAATGGTTTTCATTCGCTACAATGGTGAGCCTTATGTGAAGGGAAAGGGTATCCGGATGTTTTGCCAATAGTGTGATGTCTATGTTGTTGGATTCGAGACATTAATATCCTAAAAAAAACAAGACCAAGAAACCCACCGTTTGAAAGTTGATTTATTCAATGCCTGTTAAAAACAAAATGTAAAACTTTATGGAATATACATATACCATCATTATCCCACACTACAACATCCCACACCTGTTGGAAAGATGTCTCTCTTCCATTCCATGTAGGGCTGACTTACAAGTTATTGTAGTTGATGATTGTAGCGATAGGGATTCTGTAGCAAAGTTAAAAACTATCGAGAGTCAGTTTAGTCATGTTACATTTGTTTATCTTCAGGTCAACGGTGGTGGTGGAAAAGCACGCAATGAAGGGTTAAAAAGGGCACAAGGTTGTTATGTGCTTTTTGCGGATGCGGATGATTTTTTCAATTACTGTATAAACCAAATCTTAGAGGAATATAAAGAAACTGTTTATGACGTTGTTTTCTTTGATGCCAATTCAGTAGATACAGATTTATATTGCCAGGCAAGTCGTAGCATACACCTTAATAAGTGGATGCATAAATATGACAAAAAGCCCAAACAGGCTATTGCCGATCTGCGATATGGTTTTGGAGAATCTTGGAGTAAACTGGTAAGACGAGAATTGATTGAATATCATGGTATATGTTTCAGCGAAACCAACATACACAATGATACAAAATTTTCTTACTTGATAGGTTATTATGCCAAACGGATTCATGTGGATAAAAGGGCTCTTTATTGCATAACAGACAGGAAGGGAAGCGTGTCCAAATGCCTTTCTGTGGACCGGCTTTTTACACGTACCCAAATATTTGCTGAGGCCGCAGTTTTTTTACACAATCAAGGTATCCATAGGTTTGAATCATTTCTCTATTCCCCTTGGTTGCGTTTTTGCATACGTGGTGAATGGAAAAAAGCCCGAAGATGTCGACAGATTATGCTGGAAAATGGAATGTCGGATGGGATGGTGATAAAAGGACTCATACTTTACATTTTGAAATATGTTGTAAGATTACCTGTTAAAATATTTCATTTCGCCGTTCCGAGTATCCTATAGAAAAAGTCTGTAAATTGTTTTGGATTATTGCAGGTAAGCACTCAATCTGTAAGTATTCAAAATTGATATATTGCCTCTCCTGCCAGATGTGTTTACTTTCGTGCTGTCAACATTAAAAGAGTAATGATATGTACAGCAGTGAAGATTTTGAAAGGCTGTTCATCCGTTACAAGGTAGTAGAAGTGGATGTGGCCGGACATCCGTCACCGGCGGAAGCGGACAAGCCGAAAGACGCGGTTCCGCAACAGATGAAAGAAACATCCACGAAGATGTTATGTATGTTTTGTGTGTAGTTTCGGTATGGGTAATGAAACATGTGCTTGTGGTAAGGCAGATGGTGCAGTAACTATTGGCAAACAATTATTTCTAAAATTTAAGTTGTATGAAAACCACTACTATAAGGTTAATACTTGAATACTTATTGGTATTCTGTATCATATTGGAATTTAATACTCCCTATCTGGTTTTCCCGATAATAAAACGTATCGTACAGATCTTTCCGGTATTTATTTTGGCAAATTTGATACTAATTTCAAATTATTCCATAACAAAAAAGATCAATCTAAGGATACTATTCTATTTAGTTGGATCTATATTCCCAATGTATGTATTACATGAGCAAAGTTATCAGGGTTATATTATTCGTTATATGATAATATTGCCCATGTTATGGTTATACTTGAGTTTGAGAAAGGATGTTGGAGTGGAGAAATATTTATCCTTGTTCTTTTGTTATTCTAACACGATGGTTGCTCTCGCTGTCTTATCATTAGGCATGTGGATTTTGTGTTCAATACTACAACTTGTGCCTGCCACAGCTTTAATTCCTTTTGAATGGTCATCTGTCACCCATTTTATTCCAACATATTGGGGTATTTATTTTGAAACACAATCGGTAACCTTGGGAGGTGAATGGATATGGAGAAATAGTGGTATTTTTAATGAAGGCCCCATGTATAATATGGCTTTATGTACAGCTTTTGCCATTAACTTTTTCATGCGTCCAAGTAAATCTAAAATTAGCCTGTGGATTTTAGCGGTAACTATTATAACTACATTTACAACTACCGGACAATTTTTTTTAATAGGTATTTGCGGTTTGACGATTTACAAACAAATCAGTCACAAATTTAAGCCTCTCATCATGGTTATTGTACCTATACTTCTATTGGGGAGCTACTCGATAGCAGACAAAATTATGGAATATAAGAGAGAAATCGGAGGAGAAAAATCAATAAATTCACGTACCGAAGACATAATATTTTGTTTAGAAGCTGGCATAGAGCACCCTGTATTTGGCGTAGGATTAGTTACAAATGACAAGGAAGTTTTATGGAAAGGGGTAAAATTAGGAAGTAGCAATTCTCTTTTTGCACTATTTGCGCGTGGTGGGCTATATGTGTTAATATTTTATGTAAGTGTTATACTTTTAATACCTTTCTGCTATTATCGTAAATATAAGGACACAAGATGGTTGTATGTTATGTTCTGTTTCTTTTTCGTATTTACTGTCACATCTTCTTATTTAAAATATCTAACTTATCTTTTCCTCGCTTGGGGATTATCTAATATAGATTTAAAACGATGGGTATCATACAATAAGTTACATTGATATTCATTGGATTTAATAACATGATGAATGGTCGGAAATTTTCAATTAAATCAGACAAACGTGAATAGTAATCTAAAAATTATTGTTTGTTGCCATAAAGTAGATCCAAACATTCGTAAAGATAATATTTATAAGCCTTTACACGTAGGAAAGGCCTTATCTAACAAGGATTTTGGATTTCAGGGAGATGATAGCGGCGATAATATCAGTCATAAAAACAAAAATTATTGTGAATTAACCGGATTGTATTGGGCGTGGAAGAATCTTAATTGCGAATATATAGGATTAGCGCATTACCGCAGGTATTTTAAATTAGATTTTTCAAAAATAGAACATTATATGTCAAAATATGACATTATTATTCCCACGTTGAACATACTCAATATGAGTGCTGCTGACAAATTGATGCATCTGACTACCCGCGATGATTTTTATATAATGCTAATGTCTTTAGTCAGATTATATCCCGGATATAAACCGACAATAATTAAGCAACTGTTTAATCGAAACAGATGTTCCTGCTATAATATGTTTATTTGCCGTAAGAACTTATGTGATAAATATTGCGAATGGCTATTCAGTATATTTTCCGATATGGAAAGATATGTTCGATTGTCAAGATATTCGCGTTTGGCAAGACTTTACGGATTTCTGTCCGAATATTTACTCTTAGTGTATTGCAAACATAACAATTTGAAGATAAAATATGTGGATGTAGATTTTTGTAATGACATAAGAAACAATCACACATTATTTGAGAGATTTCCCCAGTTAAAACGTGTTATCAACATTATCCGATATGATATTTCTTTTAGGCTAAGTTATATCCCTCAAAAAAAGATACCTATCGTGCCAACTACCACAAACGGTTTTGTAACAGATAATATCCCATATATCGATGAAAATGGAGAAATTATAGTCAAAAAGAAATGGTTTGCGAATTACACAAACGGAATTTGAGAGTTA
>CAZEPM010000098.1:0-7239 GCA_964514145.1 uncultured Bacteroides sp. | reverse complement strand
GTCATACCATAGTTACAAATCTACAGCGTGACAAATGTAGACAAATCTTCCGATAAAGATATGCTCACTGCTCATAAATAGCCTTTATTTTCATTAATTAGCTATTACATACACGGTAATTCTTCTTCACAGTCCCCGCAAAAAGTATAGAAATTTGTGATTCTAAACC
This sequence comes from uncultured Bacteroides sp., assembly GCA_964514145.1. Lineage (GTDB taxonomy): Bacteria > Bacteroidota > Bacteroidia > Bacteroidales > Bacteroidaceae > Phocaeicola_A. The sequence goes on along the minus strand of CAZEPM010000098.1, from coordinate 7,070 downwards.
AAGAACATTTTAAAAGCGCATCTTTAACTCTTGATAGAGTCGCTGCACGGGAAGTCCCATGACATTATAATAACTTCCCATCAGACGACGAACGCCTATGTAGCCTATCCATTCCTGCACACCATAAGCTCCGGCTTTATCGAGTGGATGATAGTGGCTGACGTAATAGTCGATTTCTTCGTCACTCAAAACATCAAACTCAACTCCAGAAACAACGGAGAAACTATATTGACCGACAACAGGATTTGTGAGAGTCACACCGGTAATGACGTGATGCAAACGTCCAGAAAGTTTTTTAAGCATCCAGCAAGCATGCTCCTCATTATGTGGTTTTCCCAATACCTGTCCATCAATCCAAACAATGGTGTCTGCCGTAATAAGCAAGTCAACCGGTGATAACTGTGACCGATAAGCTTCGGCCTTCTTTTGCGACAAATAGAGAGGTATTTCTTCTCCCGCCAGTGTGTCTGGATAAGATTCGTCTATATTGGGAATGGTTCTGACTTCAAAAGTCAAACCTAATCCGGCAAGTAATTCTTTTCGTCGCGGTGAATTCGAGGCTAGAATGATATGATATTTCTTTAAATTGTCTAACATCGTTTAGGTATTAAGGAGTTTAGGAATAAATGCGTTACCAGCCGAAAGCATGTTCAAGGTTCATCCATCGCCCTTGTGCTTTAAGCACCTGTTCAACCACATCGCGCACACATCCATATCCGCCCTGCCTGTGTGAGATGTAAAGTGAAACGGCTTTAATTTCCGAAGCGGCATCGGCCGGACAACATGGCAAGCCTACGCGTTGCATGACCTCATAGTCTGGAATATCATCACCCATGTAAAGCACTTCTTCAGGCTGTAGATTATATGTATTCATCAGGTGTGTCAGTTCCTTTGTCTTAACAGCAGCTCCCATATAAATATCTGTAATTCCCAATCCTTCATATCGTTTGCGCACAGCTTCCATTTTTCCTCCAGTAATGATGCCGACTCGTAAATTCATCTTGACGGCCAATTGCAAGGCGTATCCATCTTTAATGTTTACGGTACGCATCGGCTCCCCATTCGGATGGAGGGTGATTGTTTCAGAACTCAACACTCCGTCTACATCAAACACGAGTGCCTTTATCTTGGTTAAATCGTAATTGATCATGATGTATATTTTTAGTGATTAGTTCATATAGTTTTTTCCATTCCGGATAGTCAGCCAGAAGTTTGAGGTGCTTCCCAATAACATTTTCATCGTATCGCACTGCCGGCCCTGTCTGTGCCAGATGTGGCGACAAACGATGTATCTTCGCTGAAGTTTCATCAATCAACGGATACATTACCTCAAAAGGCAAACCACTATCAATCAGTATTCGTTCAGATATGGTATACAGATAATTTGAGAAGTTACATGCAAAAACAGCAGCCATGTGGAGTCTACACCGCTGTTCACTATTCACCGTATAAACCTTGCGGCACAAAAGCGATGAAGCAAAGCTGTTTAACTGCTCTTCCGTAGTCTTATCTACAGCTTCTATAAATATGGGAATTTCCGAAAACAAAACATCTCGCTGCTTGCTGAATGTCTGTAACGGATAAAACACGCCATATCGACAAGCATATCCTTGCCATATACGACTTGGAATACTTCCGGCTGTATGCACAAAGATTGCTTTTTTGTTTCTTCCTTTTACCAATTCCGGTATAACTTCAGACAAGACCGCATCTTTCAGAGCAACTATATACAATTCTGCATCTTTTACCACGTCATCTATAGACGTGGTATATGCGACTTGAAGTTGGTCGGCCAATGTGCGAGCAGATTCAACCGTATGGCTATAAATTTGCAACACCTCGTGCTTACTTCTTTTTACCAATGCTTTTCCAAGCTGGGTAGCCAAGTTTCCGGCACCAATCAAAACAATTCTCATCGTCGGTAAAGATAAAACATCAACAATCCTATAAATATTAAGGCTAACGGGAACAGATAACTAGGCAACTGCCCTAACGTAGAGACAATCAGTCCGGTGTTCAAAATAATCCATACTGCCAACAGAATGATTCCAATGGATTTGTCATTCTTGATAATTAAAAACATCAACGCAGCAATCAGCAACAAATTATCTTTCGAGACCAACCATCCATATCCAAAAGAAGCAAGGTTGATCCAGTAATCGAGTAAATATAAAACTCCTGTAATTATCAGTGTCACAGAAGTTGCCAAGTAAGTATCCTTATGATTGTGAGCAGCCATCGTTTCAATTGTTTTCAGCCTTGGTTACGTAGCGATTGATATGTACTTTCTCCCATTGCAAATCAACATCGTTAAAAGGCTTGCGCTCCACGATCTTATGTCCTACTGCAATGATTGATAACACCTGCAACATCTGTGGAATATCCAATAACGAACGTACAATTTCATCTGCCGGAGTTCCGTTGGCTGAATAGCGTTCGCGTACTTGCACCCAACAACTACCCAACCCCAAATCTTCAGCTTGCAATTGAATCATTAAAGACGCAATCGCAGCGTTTTCTATCCATACGTCACTCAGTAAAGGATTTCCCAGCACAACGATGGCAAGTGGTGCACTTGCTATCGACTCAGAACCATGTTCTTTGCATTGGCTTAACTGACGAAGTAATTCCTTATCGTCTACAATCACAAACTGCCAATCGTTAACCTTTTTGGACGATGGAGACATCAATGCAGCTTTCAACAAAACAACCACATCATCTTGCGACAGCTCTTCTTTCGTAAAACGTCGGGTTGTCCGACGCTTTTGTATTAAATCTGCAAATTTTTCCATTAGCGCAACCGTTATTTTCAACGAGGAACAAAGATATCCTTTTTTTTCTACGCTTCCCATGAACTACAATCTTAAATTATCGTATATCTTTGCATAAGAATCATCATAACCCATTAAGATTTACATCATAATTATGGCAAAAAAAAAGATTGAAGCAGAAAAGAATAAGCATTCAGAATTGTCTTTTCTCTACCATATTATCCACTTTTTTAAGAGCGAAACCCTACAATTTATCACCGGACTGCTATTAACAATATTTGCTTTCTATATACTGTTGTCTTACACTTCTTTTTTTATTACCGGTGAAGCAGACCAAAGTATTGTGACCAATCCCAATCCGGGTGAACTAATTTCTACAGACAATCAGATACAAAATTATGCAGGAGCACGTGGAGCTATATTAGCAGAATTATTGGTTAACCGTTGGTTTGGCATATCGTCTATTCTGATAGCTGTCTTTTTCGTAGTAACAGGACTACGGTTGATGCGTGCCTATCGTTTTAAGATTTGGAAATGGTTTATCAGTTGCTCTGTCCTGATGATTTGGTGCTCTATCTTGTGTGGTTTCCTGTTTGAGGAAACATTTGGTACAAGCCATGTCTATCCGGGCGGTCTGCATGGGCATAACGTTAGTCTTTGGCTTGTCTCTCAGATTGGTTCCACAGGAGTCATATTACTGCTATTGACAGTTGCCATCTTGTATTTACTCTTTTTAAGTCGGGAGACTATTAAAGTGGTAAGAATCATGCTACATCCATCGTTTGCCAACAAAAAGAAACACCCTGAGAAAGTAGAATCCGAATCGGGAAAAACAATGACGCCCACTTCCATCATAATACCTGAAACAAAAGAAAATGAATCATCTTCTGCTATCTCAATCGAAATAACGAATCTGGATAACAAGTCAGAAAAAGAACCGATACCTCAATCAGAGAAGATCGAAATCGAAGAAAACACAAACAACGACGATGCTGAGGACAAGTCCTTTAAACAGCCAACAATCGAAGTAGTCATCAATAAAGAGGAAACGAATGAAAACGCTCCATTCGATCAACCTTATAATCCAAGATTAGATTTAGAAAATTACCATTTCCCTACAATCGACCTGCTCAATCAATATGAAGACAATACTCCTTCCATTGATCAGGAAGAACTGGAAAATAACACCAATAAAATTCAAGAAGTCTTACATAATTTTGGTGTTGAAATATCGTCTATAAAAGCAACTATTGGTCCCACAATTACACTATACGAAATCACCCCTGCACAAGGCGTGCGCATTGCTAAAATTCGGAACCTTGGCAGCGACATAGCCCTAAGTTTAGCTGCTAAAGGAATCCGTATCATTGCACCCATCCCCGGAAAAGGGACAATTGGTATTGAAGTACCCAATCTTAAAGCCAAGATCGTACCTATACGAGATATTTTTTCCAGCAAAAAGTTTCAAGATTCAACTTTTGATCTTCCGATAGCACTGGGAAAAACAATCACAAATGAGGTGTATATAACCGACCTTTGCAAGATGCCCCACGTGTTGGTTGCAGGAGCAACAGGACAAGGAAAGTCTGTCGGACTAAATGCAATAATTACTTCATTGCTCTATAAGAAACATCCATCTGAAGTAAAATTTGTCATGATTGATCCGAAAATGGTAGAGTTCAGCATGTATAACCTGATTGAAAAGCATTTCCTGGCCAAACTACCCAACGAAAATGAAGCCATCATTACAGAACCCGGCAAAGTTGTGCAGACACTACAATCCCTTTGTGTAGAGATGGACAACCGATACGAATTACTAAAAGCAGCGAATGTCCGTCATATCAAAGAATACAATAAAAAGTTCATCAACCGGCAACTTAATCCGGAAAAAGGGCATCGATTTCTGCCATACATTGTAGTCATCATCGACGAATTTGGCGATTTAATCATGACCGCAAGTAAAGAAATCGAAACACCCATAGCCCGTATTGCACAAAAAGCACGTGCCATAGGTATCCACACAATCATTGCAACACAGCGTCCATCGGCCAATATCATTACTAGCGTCATAAAAGCAAACTTCCCTGCGCGTATAGCCTTTAAGGTATCGAGCATGCTGGAGTCGCGAATCATTTTGGATACAACAGGAGCCGACCAACTAATTGGACGAGGAGATATGCTCATCTCACAGGGCAATGAACTGACACGCATCCAATGTGCATTTGTCGACACACCCGAAGTGGAATGCATCACAGAGTACATCAGTCGCCAACAAAGTTATCCTTCAGCATTCTATTTGCCAGAATATGTTGGTGAAGAAGGTGAAAGCACTACCAGTAATGAAGTTGACATGAACCGTCTGGATTCGCTGTTCGAAGATGCTGCACGTCTGATTGTAACCTATCAGCAAGGTTCCACATCGCTTATACAAAGAAAATTTTCCATTGGTTACAATCGTGCAGGACGCATCATGGATCAACTTGAACAAGCTGGCATTGTGGGGCCAAGTGAAGGTGCCAAAGCCAGACAAGTATTGTGCATGGATGAAATGGATTTGGAAATGCGTTTACAAAATATCAAACAATAAATAAATAAATAATAATCTCTCTCATTGAACCTATGCTACAAAAACTTTTTATATACTTTTTATTGACAAGTTGTATTTCCGGTATCTATGCACAAAAAGATAGCTCAATCAAACAGATACTAGACCAAACCGCAGCTACATTCAACCAGAACAATGGCATTGAAGCAACATTTACCATAACAACCAACTATAATAGTTCACCAAGCAACTCCATACAAGGTAATATTAAACTCAAAGGAGATAAATTCCATATTGAGACTCCTTCAACGATTATCTGGTTCGACGGAGAAACACAATGGAGTTACCTTCCGGACAATGAAGAAGTGAATATCAGCACCCCTACAGTGGAAGAGTTACAAAACATCAATCCCTATGCTTTTATACAACTCTATCAGAAGAACTATACTTATCATCTGGAAAATCAAACAACCTATAAAGGTCACAACATCTATGCTATTAATTTACATGCAGAAGACAAGCAGGCAAACATACAAGATGCTACACTCTACATTGATAAACGAACTTATCAACTATGGTATATTAAGATATATGACAATCAGCAGAATAATAGTGAAATCGAAATATTGTCTGTGAAAAAAGCTATAAATTTACCCGATAGTGTTTTCGAGTTCAATCCCCAAAAATATCCTAAAGCTGAAATTATAGATCTCAGATAACTATTTAACAATAAAATAACCCAAAGAACATTATGAATAACGAAAGAGTCAGATGCCTGATTATTGGTTCAGGACCAGCCGGTTATACAGCAGCAATCTACACCGGACGTGCAGGAATAACTCCCGTATTGTACGAAGGAATTCAACCGGGTGGACAATTAACAACCACGACAGAAGTAGAAAATTTCCCAGGCTATCCGGAAGGTGTTACAGGAACCGAACTGATGGAAAACTTGCGCAAACAAGCAGAACGCTTTGGAGCTGAAATACGTTCCGGCATTGCTACTGCATCAGATTTAAGTCAAGCACCATACAAAATAACATTTGATGACGGAAAAATCGTTGAAGCAGATACAATCATTATCAGTACCGGAGCTACAGCCAAATATTTAGGGCTGAGCGATGAACAAAAATATGCAGGTATGGGTGTAAGCGCCTGTGCCACTTGCGACGGATTTTTCTATCGCAAAAAGGTTGTGGCTGTTGTCGGCGGTGGAGATACGGCATGTGAAGAAGCCGGCTATTTGGCAAGTCTGGCATCAAAAGTTTATCTAATCGTACGAAAACCCTATCTTCGTGCATCCCAGATTATGCAAGAACGCATATTGAACAATCCTAAAATCGAAGTCTTATTCGAACACAATACGGTCGGACTCTTTGGTGAGAACGGTGTAGAAGGTGCCCATGTAGTCTATCGAATGGGAGAACCGGACGAGCGCCGATATGACATTGCCATCGACGGATTTTTCCTTGCTATCGGGCATAAGCCGAATTCTGATATTTTCAAGCCCTATATTGATACTGACGAAACCGGCTATATCATTACGAAAGGCGTAACTCCTCGCACCAACGTGCCCGGAGTGTTTGCTGCGGGCGATGTAGCAGATCCGATTTACCGGCAAGCCATCACAGCGGCTGCCAGCGGATGTAAAGCGGCCATCGAAGTAGAAAAATACCTTAATGAACACAACCTATAATAGTCTAAATAGGGATATTCAGAAAATAAATTTTCAAATTTTCCAAATGCCCGCATGA
>CAZEPM010000097.1:0-7287 GCA_964514145.1 uncultured Bacteroides sp. | reverse complement strand
GTTAGATAGATAAAGCATCATAAGCCTCAAGGCAAAACAATAAAAGCCTCTCTTTTATTGAAAAAAGAAGAGAGGCTTTAGTGGATTATCAGAGTATAGAAATAAAGGTTATTTTTTCTTCGGAGTATTAGCTAATGTAGCAACAAGGAAGTCATAGAATTTCTTTACTGTGGGAATCAATACACGCTCATCCGGTGAGTGAGGTGAACGTAATGTTGGTCCGAACGAAATCATATCCAGTCCCGGAACAATAGCTCCTATGATGCCACATTCAAGTCCGGCATGAACGACTTTTACTGCCGGCTCAACTCCAAACTGTTCCTTATATGACTGCACCATTGCTTTCAGGATAGGTGATTGTACATCCGGATTCCAACCGGAATATTCTCCGCTTAGCTCTACTTTCATGTCGGCCATTGAGAAACAGCTTTTTAGTGAGATAGCTAAATATTCTTTCATGGAGTCAGACGAGCTACGTGTCAGTAAGGAGAATTTTGCTTTTCCATCGGCGATTATCACGATGGCTAGATTAGAGGAAGTTTCTACCGTGTCTGGAATCGTAGGAATCATACGGCAAACTCCATTTTGACAAGCAAAAATGGCGTCAATCAGATTATCTTGTATCTCCTCTGGTACTTCGCTACAAGGTAGTTCCGTACGCTCAATTGTAAATGTTATCTGATTTTCAATGTTATTGTATTCTTCATTAAAAAGATCTTCATAATCTTTCACTAATTCACTTAGTTCTTGTTCGTTATCAGCTGGTATCGTTAGTACGACTTCAGCTTCACGAGGAATAGCGTTGCGCATATTTCCTCCATGCCAACTCACTAGTCGGGCTTCATAAAATGCGATAGCCTCACGAACGAAACGCACCATCAGTTTATTTGCATTCGCTCTTCCTTGATTGATTTCTAGTCCTGAATGTCCTCCACGCAAACCTTTCAGTGAGATTTTTAGAGCAATGTCGTCCGGGTCAACAGGTACTTCCTTATATTCAAGTGTTGCCGTGATATCTACTCCACCGGCACAACCAATATATAACTCTCCTTCATCTTCCGAATCAAGATTAAGCAAGATTTCTCCATTCAATGTTCCGGGTTTAAGTCCGAATGCGCCATACATTCCTGTTTCTTCATCAATTGTAATCAATGCTTCCAAAGGTCCATGTTTCAGTGTTTTATCTTCCATCACTGCCATGATCGCTGCTACTCCCATTCCATTGTCAGCACCTAATGTTGTTCCTTTGGCTCTTACCCATTCTCCATCTACATAAGTTTCTATCGGATCTTTCTCAAAATCATGTACGGTATCATTATTTTTCTGAGGTACCATATCCATATGTGCCTGAAGAATTACGCCCTTACAGTCTTCCATTCCTTTTGTTGCAGGTTTACGCATAATAATGTTTCCTGTTTCATCTTTAAAGGCTTCTACGTTAACACTTGCGGCAAACTGCAATAAGAACTCTTGCATTGGTGCCATAAAACCAGAAGGACGGGGAACCCGAGTAATTTCATAAAAATGTTTCCACACATTTTGTGGATCTAATGATAAAAGAGTATTCATAACATTATCTATATTTAAAGTTTTGTAAGGTTTTCTGCGTCCTGTTTGTAAATGATAAAACTATCAAGCCATAAATACCTAACAAAATTATCAATAATGTTTGAATACTATGCACAATTAAAGCAAAAATTCCAGCATTTTCCCAGCTAACTCCATATAAACTCATCATTGAGATAACAGCAAAATGCCAAGGACCTGCACCATTAGGGGTTGGAACTAAAACTGCAATACTTCCACCGACAAACATTACAAGTCCTGCCATCCATCCTAAATGCGCGGAAAAGTCAAAACAATAGAAGGTCAAATAAAAATGCATGAAATAACAAATCCAAATCGCAACCGTATAAAAAATAAAAAGCGACAGATTTTCTACCTTACGCAAAGATAAGATTCCTTCCCAAATATTCCGTACCGAAGTCTGTATCTTAGTAAAAAACGTTAGCCTGCAAATCAGGAAATAAACCAAATATAAAAGAGCGATAGCAGAAGCACCTGTTATATATGGTATGGGTGAAGAAAACCAATCGGCCAATGAGTGAAAGTTACTATTTGTACGTTCAAAAAAAGCATCAAACACACCTACATTAAGCACTAATGTAATGCAAACAATAACAAGCACACATAACGAATCTATCAGACGCTCTGTTACTACCGTTCCTAATGACTTTAAGAATGAGACGTTATCGTATTTTGCCAATACACCACAACGTGAGATTTCACCTAATCTAGGAATAATCATGTTACTGGCGTATGATATAAATATTGCATTAACACAATTGATCGGACGTGCATGCTCACCTATGGGTTCTAATGTCTGTCTCCAACGCAAACCACGCAAAACATGACTCAATATTCCGAAAAGCAACGAAACTGCCATCCAAAAATAGTCCATTCGCCACAACAATGTATCGCTCACTTTTGAGAGATCAAAATCACGATATGTACGATAAAGAATAGCGCCACCCAAGACAAAAGAGAAAACGACTTTCAAACTTATATTTAAAATCTTTTTCAAGCGAATAATATCTTATTTTATATGAATCTGTGTAAATTTGCGCATGACAAACTTTGCAAAGATAGCAAAGAATAAAAAAACAATCACACATAAAAGACCAACAAAAGTAATCACCCTTATGAAATTGGTAAGACCAAAGAAATTCTTAGGACAACATTTTCTGAAAGATTTAAAGATTGCACAAGACATTGCAGACACGGTAGACACTTGTCCTAATTTGCCGATTCTTGAAGTAGGACCAGGCATGGGGGTATTGACACAATTCCTGCTAAAGAAGGAACGTCCTCTAAAAGTCGTTGAAATAGATTATGAATCAGTCTCTTATTTACGAAACAATTATCCGCTATCAGAAAATCAGATTATTGAAGATGATTTTCTAAAAATGCATCTCGACAACCTATTCAACAAACAACCATTCGTACTTATCGGCAACTATCCTTATAACATATCAAGTCAGATATTTTTCAAGACACTTGAATATAAAGACTTTATTTCATGTTGTACAGGTATGATACAAAAGGAAGTAGCAGAACGGATTACAGCCTCTCCTTGTAATAAAGCATATGGAATTTTGAGCGTACTCATTCAGGCATGGTATCAGGTAGAATATCTTTTCACCGTACACGAACATGTATTTAATCCCCCGCCAAAGGTGAAAAGTGCGGTTATTCGTATGACACGTAATAATGTCAAGAAACTGAACTGCAATGAGAAACTTTTCAAACAAGTTGTCAAGACAACCTTCAATCAGCGACGCAAGACTTTACGTAATTCGATAAAACCAATATTAGGAAAAGATTGTTCACTCTACAGTGAGAGCATATTCAACAAACGCCCTGAACAACTCTCTGTACAGGAATTTATAGAATTAACTAATCAAGTAAATAAAGCGTTGATAGAAAACTGCCAGGAAAAAGACTAAAATCATTAACAACAAAAGGAAATGGAAAAAGAGTCAATCCGACAAGTCAACGAACTAATCAAAGCCAAAGATTCCAATGGTCTCAAAGCGTTACTGACAAATCTGCACCCTGCTGACTTGGCAGAACTGTGTAATGAACTTAATACAGACGAAGCACGTTTCATTTTCCATCTATTAGACAATGAAACGGCAGCAGATGTATTGATAGAAATGGACGAAGAAGCCAGAAATGAGTTTCTTGATTTACTTCCTTCAGAAACAATTGCCAAACGCTTTGTTGATTACATGGATTCTGATGATGCCGTGGATATTATCCGCGACATGGACGAAGATAAGCAAGAAGAAGTTCTTTCGCATATAGAGGATTTTGAACAAGCCGGCGATATTGTTGACTTATTAAAATATGACGAAGACACTGCCGGCGGACTCATGGGTACGGAAATGATTACCGTAAATGAGAATTGGAGTATGCCAGAATGTCTGCGCGAGATGCGTCAACAAGCTGAAAAGATGGACGAAATTTACTACGTCTATGTCGTCGATGACGATGAACGGCTAAGAGGTGTTTTTCCTCTAAAGAAAATGATTACCAGCCCATCTGTCTCAAAGGTAAAACATGTCATGAAGAAAGAACCTATATGTGCACACGTAGATACCCCTATTGAAGAAGTTGTTCAACTTATCGAAAAATACGACCTCGTAGCAATACCTGTTACAGATAGTATCGGACGTCTGGTCGGCCGCATCACGGTGGACGATGTTATGGATGAAGTGCGCGAACAAGCGGAACGAGATTATCAGTTGGCATCAGGACTTTCACAAGACGTAGAAACCGACGATAATGTATTCCGCCAAACAAGTGCCCGTTTACCTTGGCTTTTGATTGGAATGATTGGAGGTATATGCAACTCTGTTATTTTAGGAAATTTCGATAATGTATTTATATCACATCCGGAAATGGCTCTTTACATTCCGCTCATTGGTGGAACCGGTGGAAACGTCGGAACACAATCGTCAGCCATTGTTGTGCAAGGTCTGGCCAACAATTCACTAAGAGCATCCAATACATTCCGACAAATTACCAAAGAATCAGTCGTTGCACTCATCAACGCAACCATTATCTCAATGTTGGTCTACATATACAACTTCATTCGCTTTGGAGCTACCAGCACCGTGTCCTACTCCGTCTCCATAAGTTTGTTTGCAGTAGTTATGTTTGCATCCATTTTCGGCACATTCGTTCCTATGACACTTGAAAAGATGAAAATAGATCCGGCCATTGCTACAGGCCCTTTCATTGCCATCACGAACGACATTATCGGCATGATGATATACATGGGAATAACGGCTTTGTTATCATAAAAGAAAAAAATGATACCAAATAATATGAAATAAGTTATTTATTTCGTTTATTTGTAACAGATATACGATTTACAAACATTACTTGACTTTAAAACAATAAAATAATGACGGACTCATACGACACGAATGCAACTCTTAAGCCAGAGAATTCAGAAGAAAGCAAAAAACCGACAAATTCCGAAGTTACTCAAACTAACCTTTCGAAAAAAACGGATATGGAAAACGAAAAAACAATAGTTTACGAACCAAAAAACACCAAAGCCGAAATCATTGAACGATTAAAGGAAATTGCTCAAGATATCGAACATGCCCAGAAAAGCGAAATAGATTTCCTGAAACAAAACTTTTATCGTTTACACAAAAATGAAGTCGAAGCAGCCAAAAAAGTCTTTATAGAACAGGGAGGTGAAGAAAGTGCGTTCATACCCCAACCCGACAGTGAAGAGGAAGCATATAAAGACATCATGAAAGACATCAAAGACAAGAGAAATCAATTGAACGCAGAACAAGAACAACTAAAAGAAGAAAACCTGACAAAAAAGCTAGCCATCATCGACAAACTGAAAGCATTGCTTAAAACACCGGATGAGGTCAACAGAAACTACAACGAATTCAAGAAACTACAACAGGAATGGAATGAAATCAAAAACATTCCGGCTAACAAGGTCAATGAACTATGGAAAGCCTATCAACATCAAATAGAAAAATTCTATGACATCCTGAAACTCAACAACGAATTCCGTGAATATGATTTCAAGAAAAATCTGGAAATAAAGATTCGTTTATGTGAAGTCGCCGAGCGACTGGCGGATGAGCCTGACGTAGTCTCCGCTTTCCATCAACTCCAGAAACTTCATCAGGAATTTCGGGATACAGGCCCTGTGAGCAAAGATTTACGGGAAAGCATCTGGGCACGTTTTAAGGCAGCTTCAACCGTCATCAACCGAAAACATCAACAGCATTTTGACCAGTTAAAAGAAGCGGAACGACACAATCTCGATCAGAAAACAGTTATTTGTGAGATTGTAGAAACCATAGAATACGACCAACTGAAAACATTCGTAGACTGGGACAACAAGACAAAAGAAATTTTAGCTCTGCAAGCCAAATGGAAAACCATCGGCTTTGCCCCTCAAAAAATGAATGCAAAAATATTTGAGCGGTTCAGAGCTGCATGCGATGAGTTTTTCAAGCGTAAAGGCGAATACTTCAAGACTTTAAAGGAAGGACTCAGTGCCAATCTTGAAAAGAAGAAAAGTCTATGTGAACAAGCTGAATCCTTAAAAGACAGCACCGACTGGAAAAAGACAACCGAAAAGCTTATCAAGCTGCAAAAAGAATGGAAATCCATCGGCCCCGTGCAAAAGAAATATTCCGATGCCGTATGGAAACGATTCATCACCGCATGTGATTACTTCTTTGAACAGAAAAACAAGGCCATGTCATCACAACGGTCTGCAGAATTGGAAAACCTGGCAAAAAAGAAAGAAATAATTGAAAAATTAAAAGCCATCGACGAAACAGACAACAAAAGCGAATGCGAAACAGAAATACACGAACTGATTAAAGAATGGAACAGCGTCGGACATGTGCCTTTCAAGGAAAAAGATAAAATCCACAAAGAATTCCATGCATTGGTCGATAAGCTTTTCGATGATTTGAATCTGTCAACCGCACAACGAAAGCTAAGCAACTTCAAATCGAACCTGAAAGAAAGCGGTGACGGCACAACCGGTGACCTCATCCGCGAACGTAAGAAACTGGTTCGCACTTATGACATCATTAAGAATGAGATTAAGAACTACGAAAACAACTTAGGCGCGCTTACATGCGCTTCACAAAAAGGCAATTACCTGATTACGGAAATCACAAGAAAGGTTGACAAGCTAAAAGCAGAACTGGAGCTTATACAACAAAAAATAAAGGTTTTGGACGAATCGTTGAAGCAATTATAACCCTACTATAATTAGGGATATTCAGTAAATGTCCCCCAAAACTAAGATGGCATATGAAGATGATAGAGCATAATCACTTCATATATGCCATCTTTTATTGCTATTTTTCTGTGTTTTCTTTAAAATTCGACCCGACAGGGCATGACACTCCGAAAGAGGGCTGATGACCTCTTCCGGTTCTGTCCGTAAATACATGTCATGCCACCTTACCCGGTCTGTTCCAGATCTTGTCTGTCATCAGTACGGCATTTGCCGTATGTATTCCGAAGATTTACTCAGTAAAATCTTATCTTTTACTTCATAAAGTCCTATCTTTTACTTTGCAAAGTCCTACCTTTTACTTTGCAAAAGCCTGCCTTTTACTTTGCAAAAGCCTGCCTTTTACTTTGCGGCCCCTACCCTTTCAGAGCTGATACGTTAAAAATAAGGTTGATTATGATGCTCTTATCATCCAATACCTGCTT
>CAZEPM010000096.1:0-7547 GCA_964514145.1 uncultured Bacteroides sp. | reverse complement strand
ATAAAGTTTGGAGAACGGTTTAAATTATTGTAATTTTACGCCCGTCGGGACGGGTAGTCCCGCCCCTTGGTGTTGGCCGTTCCCTGACCAATGAGGTTTCTACTGAGAAATAATGCGTGACACCGTTTATTTTACACTACCGTCTCTGACGGTAAACTTGAATTATCAGAAATTTCCGTTTGGTTTATCATGGAAGTAGATATGTCTTTTTTCGGAGTCAATCCTAACTCTTTCATTTTCATAAAACTGACAATCAAGTTCCCATTCCCTTTAGCTAACGTACCAAAAGCACTGTCATATTGTTTGCGAACATCTTCCAAGCGGTCTCCAAGTTTCTCAAAAGTATTAACGAAAGTGACAAATTTCTCATATAACAGATTACTGCGACGAATGATTTCTTCGACATTACGCGATTGCTTTTCACTTTGCCACAGGTTATAAGCCAACTGCAAAGCCATCATTAAGTTTGACGGACTAATGATAATGATACGTTTCCTATAGGCATAATTAAGCAGTTCCTTATCTTTTTCCAGTGCAGCAATATAAGAACCTTCATTAGGAATAAACATTAAGACATAGCCAATAGAGCCTTTTACAACTTTCGAATAATCTTTGGTTGCCAGTTCGTTGATATGCTCTCGCACGGATGCTACATGCGCGGACAATGCAGCTATACGCTCTGCTTCATCTTCAGCATTGACATAGTTGATATATGCAGTGAGAGAGACTTTGGAATCGATAATTACACAACGTTTTTCCGGGAAGCGGATCACTACGTCCGGACGTACATTACGCCCATCTTCTGTTACACAGTTTTCTTGTATAAAGTATTCTTCGTCTTTCCTTAATCCAGACTCTTCGAGCATACGCTCCAGAATCATTTCTCCCCAATCACCTTGCACTTTAGGATTCGATTTTAATGCTTTTGTCAGATTGACTGCATCTTTTCCTATTTTTTCCGTACGCTCCATTAATCCTTTGATGGCATATTCAATAGCTTCTTTTTGCTGAATTCCGGAAATGCGAGTATCACTGACAGATTTACCAAGTTTCTCGATATTCTCTTTTAGTGGCGTCAAAACAGCGTCTAATTGTTCCTTATTGTCTTTTTTCAACGAAGTTGATTTGGTTTCAAGAATCTCATTGGCAACAATCCGGAACTCTTTTTTTAAGATTTCTGTCTTCTCACGCATCTCTTCTTCCGAGCGTTTGAGCGCAGATTTTAGCGTTTCATTACTTTCTATAAAGATTTTCCTTTCCTGCTCAAAGTTTTCTTTAAGCAAATGAATTTCCTGTTCTTTTTGATATTTACCCACATCAACTAACGTGTTGAGTCGAACAATTTCTTGTTGGGCAGCAGAAAGTTCAGACTGTGTTTTCTGTCTTTGGAGATGTCCAATCCAGACACCTATTCCCACTCCAATTCCAATACTACATAATATCAATAACAGTTCTATCATTCTATTTAAGATTAAGAAAGTTTGAGGTCACTATCAACATTACCTTGAATCATCAGAACATCTCAACGTAGATTAAGAAAACACAGGCTAAGACGTTAATGGGTTATCCACGTATGTCTCATGTTACGACAAAAGACTGATTGTCTCCGAAAAGCAATCAGTCTTTTGCTATTTCTTAAGAGCATTTCCTTACATCATCACACTTGCGGATGCAAAGGAATATCAAGTGTCTTAAAACATTTAACCAATTTGTCGACAGCTATGTCCACTTGTTCCTTCGTATGGGTAGCCATTAATGAGAAGCGAATCAACGTATCGTTGGGTGAGCATGCAGGTGGAACGACCGGATTGATAAATATACCTTCGTCAAACAACATACGTGTAACCTTGAAAGTCTTGTGCATATCGCGTACATAGAGAGGAATAATCGGAGTGGAAGTATTTCCAATCTCAAAACCCAGCTCACGGAAACACTTCAAAGCATAATTCGTAACCTCCCACAGATGAGTGATTCGTTCAGGTTCAGTCTTAATGAGACGTAATGCTTCACGGGCAGCAGCTGTAGCAGCCGGTGTGTTACTGGCACTAAATATATACGAACGCGAATTATGACGAAGATAATTGATTACAGATGAGTCAGAAGCTATAAACCCTCCAATTGAAGCCAACGATTTGCTGAACGTTCCCATTATCAGGTCGATATCATCCGAAACGCCGAAATGATGGCAAGTTCCACGCCCTTGTTCGCCCAATACGCCTAGTCCATGAGCCTCATCAACCATGACACTGGCATTATATTTCTTCTTCAAACGCACGATCTCCGGTAAGTTTGCAATATCACCTTCCATACTAAACACACCGTCCACCACAATCAATTTAATCGAGTCGGGGGAACACTTCTGCAGTTCATTTTCCAGACTCTCCATATCATTGTGTTTGAACTTCAGCGAAGTAGAAAACGACAGCCGGCGTCCTTCCACGATAGAAGCATGATCTAACTCATCGCAAAGAATATAGTCATTCCGTCCTGTTATGCAAGATACGACTCCAAGATTAACCTGAAATCCGGTAGAATAGACGATAGCTTCCTCCTTACCGACAAAATCCGCCAGTTCCTTTTCCAGAGCCAAATGCAAATCGATCGTGCCATTCAGGAAACGGGAGCCGGCACATCCTGTACCATACTTACGCATAGCCGCTACTGCTGCCTCGATAACTTTCGGATGATTCGTCAGACCCAGATATGAATTAGAACCAAACATCAACACCTTACGTCCGCTCATCATTACCTCTGTATCTTGCCCACTTTCCAGGCACCGGAAATATGGATATACGCCCTTTGCCATAATTTGCTGCGGCAAATCGTATTTCGACAATTTATCTTGTAATAATCCCATATTATAACTTCTTGGAAACCAAAACTTATATTAATTAATCCTTTTATTAACAAAACCAGTAATTCAGAGAACTTACTGTTCGACAGAAATACCTAGAAAACAGTGTGCAAAGATATAAAAAATATATACTTGGTCATGATTTTCACTATAAATTATTCAAATGACCATAGCTTTTTCGTCATGGAAAGCAAGCAACCGGACAGGAAACTGCCGGGCTTCCACAACATGGCCGCATTCCCACACCTTCAGTTCGAAAGCCGGCGACATCAGCTCCCGGAACAAGCCACACACGCCGGCAAGAAATTAATCAGGCATTTTTACTTGCACATACAACGATATTTCCATACTTTTGCACTCCAAATTCGTTCATTTATCGCATTTCTATTAAAGCTCCGGAGGTCATGGATAAGAAGAAGATCGTATTTATTATCAACCCCATTTCGGGTACCCATAACAAACAGGCCATCCCTCAGCTAATAGAGAAACTGCTCAATCATAACCTCTACGACTATGAGATCATCCCGACAGAATATGCAGGACACGCAACCGTCATCGCATCACAAGCAGCCACTGACGGAGTCTATATGGTGGTCGCCGTAGGAGGCGACGGAACGGTCAACGAAATCGCACGGGCGCTCGTGCAAACCCCAACCATCCTGGGCATTATCCCCTGCGGTTCAGGAAACGGATTAGCCCGACACCTCATGATTCCATTAGAATACCATAAGGCCATTCAGATTATCAACGACAACACCATTGACCGGATCGACTACGGAATCATCAACCGCCATCCCTTCTTCTGCACCTGCGGAATGGGGTTCGATGCCCTCGTCAGCCTCAAGTTCTCGCAATCCGGCCATCGGGGATTCTTCACCTATCTCGAGAACATCCTGCACGAGAGCCTCTCATACAAACCCGAAACCTATCAGATACAAATCGACCATCAACCCGAGATACACACCTGCAAAGCCTTCCTCATCGCCTGCGGAAACGCCGCACAATACGGAAACAACGCCTACATCGCACCACAGGCAGCCATCAACGACGGCCTCATGGACGTCACCGTCATCCGACCTTTCCTTGCCCTCGACGTACCCCTGCTCTCCTACCAGCTCTTCAACAAGGCTTTAGACCAGAACTACCGCGTAAACACCTTCCGGTGCAAACACCTGCACATCTCGCGACAAACACCCCAAGTCATCCATTTCGACGGAGACCCCATCATCGAATCGCAAGACCTCGACATCGAAATCGTCCCGCAAGCCCTCTACGTTGCACGAGGAAAAGCAACCGGGAAATCCTCGCTCCCCGAGAACACGCTCCAGCTGGTCACCCAATACTTCAACGAAATACAATCCGACATACGAGGACGCAACCAGCAACTCAAACGCATCTACCACAACCTCTGGCGCAAACTGACCAAGCTCTGACCCACACCGCCCCCTCACATCCCCAGATAAAACGCACGAGTCAATGCCACATACTCCCGCGTGTACACATGACGAGACAGCTCGATGGCCAGCTCGTCCTCCGACAATATCCCCGACACACGCCGGAAGGCCAACAACACACGCTTGGGAGAGCCTCCCACACATGGACACACCCACGTCCTGCGCGATAGGAACAAACCGCGACCACACGCATAGTCCACCAGCTCATCCATCCGATCAGACGGATACACCACCGAAAACTCACCCTCACGGCCCAGCAGACGCACTACCTCATCGATCAGCACATCGTATCCCAGCGTCGACGTCTGACGGGCACGCAACCGGCCCCGATCCGGACTACATACCGACTCACCCACCTTGAAATAGGGAGGATTCGACACAATCACGTCATACGGTCCAGACACGACCCCGTCCTGAATCGCCCCCTCCACAATCTTAATCCGGTCAGCCCACGGAGAACGAGCCACATTCTCAGCCGCCTGAACCGCCGCATCGCCCGCAATCTCCACCCCCACAATTCGCGCCACGCTATTCCGTTGTGCAATCATCAGAGCCAGCAGCCCCGTACCCGTACCGATATCCAACGCCGACTCTGCGCCGGCCACCCGCGCCCAAGCACCCAGCAATACCCCATCAGTGCCTACCTTCATCGCACAGCGATTCTGATACACCATAAACTGCTTGAACTGAAAAAACTGATTCGACATACTATCCTATCATTGAAGTCCATAAAAACACCGTCACGGACGGCCGGCATAAAGGTAATACAATTTTGTGAGACCTGCTCTCCTACTCTCCTGTTTTTGCGCAAACAAAACCATCGTCATCTCCGACCCCTCGCGGCATCTGGCCGGCAATAAGCGGCGCCGGATGCATGGTTTATCGGAGACAATTACCTATCTTTGCGAGAGACAGTCAGATAACCTCCGACCGAATCGGCTAACTTTAAATATCAAAAGCTATGAAACAACATGTCACATCCCTTTTTTTATCACTCATGCTCCTTGCTTCCTGCACCCAAGATGACGAAAACAGTATCATGAAATTGTTTGCAGACAAAACCGAGCCTGCCAGACCAGAAAGATTCTTAGCTTTGGAGACAGACAGCGTGCGGGCTCCCTACCTGATGGCGTGCCTGAAAGACGAACTCCTGTTGGCAGATATCAATCTGAACACATTCGTCTCGGCGTTTGACAAAGAGTCCGGCAAATGGCTCTGGTATGACCTGACGCGAGGAAACAGCCCCGACGAATACCTGCACATAGTCAACATGAGAGTCGTCAACGATAAGCTTTTCCTTTGGGACGCAGGCCAATCTGCGGCATCAATCTTGACTCCAAAAGACAACTCCTTAGGCGTAGAGAAACGGATAAATGTTCAATCCGACTCATGTCTGATAGCCGCTTTCCAGCTAACACCAATTGATGAGGGACACTTCATTGCCTCCGGCATCATAAAAGGACATCGGCTGGTCGTACTCGACGATAGCGGTAAGGTACGCACAGCCTTCGGTAACTACCCTTTTGGAGATGCACAGACAGAAACAGCCGATACCGAAATGGCTTTCGTCAATCAGGGTGAAGCCGTGTATCAGCAAGCGAAACGCCGGTTTGCCATCAGTAATCTGATGGGGGAAGCTATCTCATTCTACGACCTGACTGATATGCAGTATCCCCGACTAGTCAAGGAATATCATTATATCGCCCCAAAATACAGAAAAACAGGTGATGGCTCAATAGCGTATGAGAAAGACAGTCCATACGGATTCATTGCATTGGCATCAACTCCGGACTATTGCATCGCCTTGTTCAATGGAGCGGCGCCCGAATCAGCCCAAGACTATGGAGGAAACAAGGTGCTGCTCTTCGACTGGGACGGGAATCCCGTAAAAGCATATTTGTTGGATGAATGTTACACTTACCTGACCGCAGACGAAGAGACAAGCCGCCTGTTCCTGTTGGGAACCGATGCCGAGACGCTGGATTACAAGATTGATATATTGAATATCGCTATCCGATAACAGAACAGACACCAAGCGGAGACGGTTCCGCATGGAGCGCGTATTTCCAAGCAGCGTGCATAAAGATTGAATATTTTATGATAGAAAACAGACTGACTGTTGGTGAATCTGAAAATAATGCATATCTTTGCTAAAAGAAACGATTCATGCGAAATACAACAATTAACTATAGTATTAACCCGCATTTCTGTCAAGAATTAGTCAAACCCAAAAGCTGCCGGACGGCGTGCAGATGCCTGCGTGGGACACATGGCTGTCTCGTGGGGGACAAACGAGGGCCTCGTCGGGGACAAACGAGAGGCTCGTGGGGGACAAACGAGGGCCTCGTCGGGGACATATTAGTAAGGCCCTGCAAGTCAGACGGTTAGCCGAAAGGTGAATAAGGAGTGGCAGAAAGGCATAAATGTAAAAAATTATGATATTCTGGAAAAGAGTTCAACAAGCCATCAACGGACTGTGGTATCCGCGCAGTGTTACGGTGGGAAAACCCGTAGAGACACAAGAGTTGGCAAACCGCATCGCACGCGAATCGACCGTGTCGCCTGCCGACACGCACGCCGTGCTGCGCGCACTGCCTAACATCATGGCCGACTTCATGAAGGAGAGCCGTGCCGTGCATTTCGAAGGATTCGGCTGGTTCCGTTACACGACGACCTCAGCCGGCAAAGGCGTGGCTACGAAGGAAGAGGTAAGTAGTGACCAAATCACGGGCCTGCGTGTGCAGTTCACGCCCGAGCGCGCGCGAAACATGAGCGGAGGCTACACGCGCTCCCTCATTGCCGAAGAGGGAATCACCTTCATGGAATGGCTTGGCAAGGAGAGCGAAGAGACACAACTCCCCGAGGATGAGGACGATGGCGACACCTCCGATGCGGGAGGTGGTAGCGGCAATGAGGGCGGACTGTAGAACAGCCGGCCTGCAAAAGCCGCAGCCATTAATGAAGGGGAGCAGGACATGCTGTCGCTAGTGAGCGACGTCCGGCTCCCCTTTCCTACTCCACCATATAATATAAGAGCTTCGCATGAAGCATAAATGTCGTCGGCCATGTACTGAAAGGTCAGATGCGTAGAGGCTGTATGAACGAATCAGTAACCTTAAATATCGAATCATTATGAAAAGAAACATGACAAGATGGCCTAATGGCGCACTATGCGTATTGCTGCATGGTTTGACGCTTGCCTTGTGCATGGCTTGCACGGCAGGAAACAGCGACAGCGA
>CAZEPM010000095.1:0-7560 GCA_964514145.1 uncultured Bacteroides sp. | reverse complement strand
GGGTTATGCCTTCCGTTGACGGAACTGTTGGGGTGAAAGGCCGGACCGCTTCGAGAAAAACTTGCTGAAGGCGGACTGGTCTGCGAAGCCAAGCTCGGCAGCAATCTCTTTGGCGTCCATATCCGTGCTTTCCAAGAGTCTGCGTGCTTCGGCGTAGCGCAGGTCTGCAAGGATGGTATGCACCGTGCGCCCCGTGACTTGTCTGACCAAGCGTGAGAGGTAGGTGGTGGAGATGTGAAGGCAGTCGGCGTAGAAAGCCAGTTGGTGCTGTGTACGGTAGTGTTCGATGGCCAGACGCTTGAAGTTCCGGTATATTTCGTTGGAGCGTTTGATGTAGACGGGGTCGTTCGATGCTGCGCTCTGATGGAACACATTGGCTACTTGCAGGAGGAAGAAGCTGCACAGGTGGCGCACGAGGCCTTCGGTGTTGAGGCTGTAGGTCTGGAGCCGGTCAGTAAAGAGTGCCATGGTCTGAAGCAGATAATGATAGTGGGGTTCGTCGAGGTGGCGTATGGGCAGTGCCTTTGCGGAGAAGAACCTGACGAGCTGGTTGTAGGCGGGCATGCCGTCGTACAGGCTGTCGAAATAGTCGGGTTCGAGCCGGATGCAATGCGCACAAGAGTCGCAGTGTTGGGGTGTGAGAGTGACGGACATGCTGGGGGTGAGCACGAGCAGGTCTCTTTTGCCGAGTGTGAAGGTGTCGGCGCCGTGTCGCACTGAGATTGTTCCGTTTATGACCAACGTAAAGAAGAAGGCTGATCCCAGTTCGCAGGATGCGTGGGCGTCGATAGTAAACGTTGTGAAGCGGCCTTCGACGGTGTTTTCGGTAATGTGAGGCTGTGTCGGTGTGTTGGTTTGCATGGGGTTTTCAATGGATTGGGATTTATGAGTGTAAAAATAAGTGTTGTTTCGTTTTGGACTATGATTGGTCTCTTTTTATTTAATACGAATTAGCAAATTAAGGCGAACTTTGCGCCATTCATTTCAAAACTATATGGGCTTATGAACAAATATGCGCTCAGACGATACTCGCTGTTTGTGATGGCGGTCTTCGTCAATGCTTTCGGCATTGCGCTCATCACCAAAGCGTTGCTTGGTACTTCGCCGATTACGAGTGTGACCTACGTGTTGAGTATGTTTACACCGCTGACGATGGGTCAATGGACGATCCTTGTCAACATCTTGTTTGTCGTCATCGAGCTTCTGTTCATGACGCGTCGTCAGCTGCGCGATGACCTGTGGCCTTATCTGAGTCAGATTCCCACGAGTCTCTGTTTCGGTGTGTTCATCGATTGCTCCATGTATCTGCTGTGGTGGCTGATGCCTTCAAACTATCCGGAACAAATCGTCAGTCTGTTGGTGGGATGTGTCATTCTTGCGGTGGGCATCGCGTTGGAGGTGAAGGCAAATGCGGCGATGGTTTCGGGCGAATACCTTGTGCGCACTATCACACGACGGTTTAAGAAAGATTTCGGCTACGTCAAACTTGGGTTCGACCTCACGCTCGTCATCCTGTCGTGCATCCTGTCGTACGTATTCATGTCCGGCGTCTATGGCGTACGCGAGGGTACCGTCGTTGCGGCTCTCATCGTGGGGCCTATCGTGCACGTCATCAGCCCTTACTATCGCGTGTTCGACCAATGGCTTGGCGAGACCCAAGTCCGACAGACAGAGGCAGCCAAAGGTGCCGATCATGTCATCGATTGCCAATCTTTATCATAATCGCCGACATTTCCGTATCCGGGTGCAATTACCTCGGTATCCGTACGCGGTCACTTCCATATCCGTACGTGGTCACCTCCGTATCCGGCTGGCGGGAAGTTCGTCTGAAGGACGGGGGTTGTCATTTGCCGAATACGGGCAACTTACGATGTTTGGATTGGTATCGGACTCACATTAAAAACAAAGAAGAAAAGTATGCGTCCGACGACACACTACCTTTCTTCTTCAATTCTCTCGTTAATTGTACAGCATTTTTCTCCACTCTATAAACATTCTTCCCTCATTTAATCTATATAAACATAAATCTCGTTTAATTATTCAATAAAGCTCTAAAAATCATGTTTTTACTCTCACAAATATATTATGCATTTCTTTTTGACACTGCAAATATATATACGATCGCGATAAGCACCAATATTTAAGATGCTAATTTTTGTGAAAACAGAGCAAAATGAAAGAGTTATTGATTTAAATCAAGAATTTAGATACAAAACGACGCGATTTTATACCTAAACGACATTTTAAGCCTTATCCGAAACGAGTCATCACTGTCCGCATCGTTGCTAACCGGAAACAGGGTTCTCGTTCTTAACTTCCTAAGTTTAATATTTGTATTAATCTTTCAAAATTCTTCGATTATTTCATCGATATTATATATTTTTGCTATTATTTTTAAATACGACACAGTTCAGAGATAAATTACAACTAACCTAACGACAGATTTAAAGTATGGAAAATAATCCGAACAAATACATAACCGTAGCCTACGAGCTCTATGTAAAAGAAGATGGAAAAGAAGTAATGACAGAAAAAGCCCCGGCAGAACATCCATTCCAATTCATTTCAGGAATGGGCACGACACTCGATGCTTTCGAGAATGTGGTGAGCAAGCTGGAGAGAGGCGAGAAATTCGATTTTGTCATACCGGTCGATGAAGCCTATGGGGAATATGAGGAATCCCATGTATTAGACTTATCCAAAAATCTATTCGAGATTGACGGTAAATTTGATTCCGAGCGTATCTACGAAGGAAACATTGTTCCGCTAATAAATGCCGACGGCAACCGATTGAACGGCATTGTACAGGAAATCAAACAAGACACGGTCGTCATGGACTTCAATCACCCTTTGGCCGGAAAAGATCTGCATTTCGTCGGAGAAGTCATCGAAGCTCGTCCGGCAACCAATGCCGAAATACAAGAAGTCATCAAGATGTTTTCCGGTGAAGGTTGCGGCGGAGGATGTAATTGCTGTGGTGGCGAATGCGGATGCGACAACTGTCATTAATCATTAACAGGACGTGTCATGCAAAAAATCTTCTCTCTCAAGACTTTTCTTTTAACAATTCTACAAACCCAATAACATGAAACAATTTATCTTACTTCTACTCACAAGCATATGGTTATTCGTTTCATGCATTCAGGATGAAGCGCCCAATGCCGAAGCTGACATTCTGACCTGTGAGGTAACCGATCAAAGCATTCTGAAACAAGATCCTGTCATAGAAAATAGTAAAATCACCATCTGGGTATATGGCGGAACAGACATCAGCAATCAGACCATTACATTTACGGTTACAGCCGGAGCTACGATTGCAGACAGCAGCATACCCGTAAGCTCTATCGAAACCGATACGTATGAAGCAACAGGTGACTTCTCTAGTCCACAAACCTGTACCGTACAGTCTGAAGACAAAAATTGGACAAAAACTTATACCATCAACTTCATTTCGAACGACATTCCCACTTTCTACTCATTCGAAACATACGAACTCTATGACGATGGAAACGACCAATACCACATCATTACAGAAGAGGATGAAGACGGGAATTATGTGGAATGGGCTAGCGGTAACGCTGGATATGCAATCATTGCCACAGATAAACAACCGGAAGAATACCCCACAGCAATCAACGGCAATGGGTATGAAGGAAAATGTGTAGTCCTGCAAACCATTAGTACCGGTGAAGCCGGCATGGTAGTCAACATGCCTATTGCGGCCGGGAATCTGTTCTTAGGCCATTTCGATGCGACCAATGCCATCACGCAGCCTATGGAATCCACACGATTCGGACTACCATTCAACAAAATTCCCGTAGAGTTGCGCGGATGGTATAAATACCAACGCGGAACACAATTCTATCACACGGAAAGGAATAGCGACGGTACAGTAAACATCACTATCGAAGAAAACAACAGCGACGACTTCTGGGATATCTATGCCGTACTCTACGAGCCGGATAGCAACAGCGATTATCTCAATGGAAACACCATCCTGAGCTCCAGCAAAATCATCGGTCGCGCCTACAGACCGGCATCTGAACGAGAGGAGGCATCCGAGTGGACAGAATTTTCCATTCCGTTTGTACTAGAAAAAGAAATAGACCAAACCAAACTGAAGAATTACAAATACAAACTGGCTATTGTCTGCACATCGAGTCGAGAAGGAGCCAATTTCTCAGGAGCAGTGGGCAGCACGCTATGGATAGACAATCTGGAACTTGTTTGTGAAGAATAATCAAGAAAAGAATCATCGTTATGAGAAAAATAATTACCTGCATCAGTATCATGCTGTTGCTCATACCAACTTCAGGCGTGGCACAACAACAATTTTCGCTCGACCTGCTCAGACATAACATTGAATTTGAGGCCAAAGCCGGATTCAGCATCGGTGGTACTGCTCCCCTGCCACTCCCTGAAGAAATCCGATCAATCGACAGCTACAATCCCACATTGGCACTGTCATTGGGATTACAAGTAACCAAGTGGTTCAACGACCAATGGGGACTTAGTACCGGCATCTCGTTCGACAATAAATCAATGAAGACCAAAGCAGAAGTAAAAAACTACAGCATGAGAATCAACTATGGCGGAGATGAAATACAAGGGAACTGGACAGGAAAAGTACAAACCACGGTAGATAATTCGTACTTCACCATTCCAGTCATGGCCGCATACAAACTCAGCTCAATATGGAGCCTGCGTCTTGGTCCGTACATATCATTCTTAATAGACAATAACTTCTCAGGATACGTATACGAAGGCTATTTACGCAGTGGCGATCCTACCGGACAGCGAGTCAACATAGACAACGGACAAACTGCCTCTTACAATTTTACCGACGACTTGCGTACCGTGCAATGGGGACTTCAGTTTGGCGGGTCGTGGAAAGTCAACAATCATTTTCGTCTCAACGGCGATCTGCAATGGGGAATGAACAATATATTCAAATCAGATTTCGACACGATTACATTTAACATGTATAACATCTATGTGAACATCGGTTTCGGATATATCTTCTGATTAGGGGAACATGATAAAATCAGCCAACTAACTCAAAGAACTAGTTGGCATTCTCTCTTTTTTCGTTGTTTTCTAAGCCGCGCTCTATTACTTAAAAAGCCCTAAAATATAGCAAGATATTTCAGGGCTTTTCTAACACAAAAACTAAACTTAACTAAACTATTAAAAGGGAAGGAATTTCACAATTCCTTTCTTATTTACTAAGTATATATGCAAATATAAAAGAATATAAAATAGCGAGCAAAAAAATAATAAAGAAATACATTAACTTCCCTACTATTTTATAGCCTATAGAGTTCAACAGCAAATGTATACAATCTGCAAGAAAGATTTCAGAGGAAAGACTGACACCATTTGTCGAAACGAGTAAGCCCGTCTTGACCGAATTTTTCTAAACTCTGTCGTGCCTGTCCTACGGTTTTCTCCCGTTCCAAATGAGTTTTCGAAAAGAATTTGTCAGCAAAACAAATAACCTGTTCTTCCAAAGAAACGGGCAACAAATCGCGTTTAGGAATCGATAAATGCTCCCGCTCTATTTGTTCTAATGAAATACCGGCACCTGTATGACGTTCACACACCAAAGCATGAAGCGGATAACCTTCTTTTCGCATCAAGTTTGCACCCAAAGTTCCATGGCAAATATAGGGTTGGGAACCGTAACAGTAAATACCCGGAGCATCTGTCAGAAAAATCCCGATATCATGCAACATAGCCGCTTCTTCAAGAAAAGCCTCATCCAGATGCAGTTCTGGATGAAGTCGGGCAATTGCCAAAGCCTTATTTGCAACCTGCCGACTATGAGTCAGCAAAATTCGTTTCAATTTATTATCTTCCGGGTAATATTTATCTATTATTGCCAAATAATCCATATATTTCAGAAAAGTTTATTCATCGAATCAATTGTTTATTATAACTTTGTGATGCAAAGTTAAACGAAAAACCATCAACCTGTTTATGAATTTAAATACACTTTTTCACGCGGATGTTTTCGGGTATGACCTTTACGACCTGCTTGTTTTCCTAATCAAAATTATCTTAATCTACATTTTTACACGTGTTGTTTCCGCTCTGATAAAATATGTTTTTCGCCGTGCTATCCAACGAAAAGGCCGGATGAAACTAGAAGAAGCCAACGGACTTTTCATACAACGTATATGCGTAGCGGCTGTATACATCGTAGGTATTGCGGCATTCCTGTCGCTCATTCCCGGAATGGAAAAAGTAAGTCAATCCATTTTAGCCAGTGCAGGAATCTTGGCTGCCGCCGCAGGTTTAGCATCGCAAGATGCCCTCTCGAACATTGTCGGAGGACTATTCATTATCTTTTCCAAGCCTTTCCGCGTAGGAGATCACATCCAGGTAGACGATACTGTTACCGGTACGGTTATTGAAATCACACTGCGCCACACTATCATCCGCAATTCAGAAAACCGCATGATACTCATACCTAACAGTACCATTAACAGCGCAACCATTATCAATTCTTCATATGAAGACACAGCCATATGTTCCATGATTGACGTGGGCGTTTCATACTCAACCGATTTAGACTTTGCCATAAATGTCATGCGCGACGAAATCATGAAACACCCCATGCTCATAGATCGTCGTTCAGAACAAGAAAAAGCCAATGGAACACCGCAAGTAATCGTACGCGTAATAACATTAGGAGATTCTGCCATCACCTTGCGCGCATGGGCATGGGCAGCTAACAACGGAAACGCTTATGTCATGAAATGCGACTTGCTAAAAGCCGTAAAAGAACGATTTGACAAAGAACATATCGAAATTCCTTATCCATACTACAACCAAATTATCATGAAATCTGAGGCTTAGAATGACAGTGAAGATAAACAAACAACCATCCGGCCGCATCGAGACATGTCTTACATTCTTGCGAAACATTGCCACACACAACAATCGTGAATGGTTCCACGAACACAAACCCGAGTACGACGTAGCGCGAGCCGCCTTTGAAAGTCTGGTTGAAGAACTCATTGCAAGCATTGCGACTTTCGATTCGTCGATACAATACTTGCAAGCATCTGACTGCACGTTTCGGTTCTATCGCGACATACGTTTCTCTCCCGACAAATCTCCCTACAAACGCAACTTTGGTGCATACATCAATGCCAAAGGCAAAAAAGCCATTCACGGAGGCTACTACATTCATCTCGAACCGGAAAACTGCATGCTGGCCGGTGGTTCCTACTGCATCCCGTCTCCCATCTTGCGTGCTATCCGAGAAAGCATCTGCGAACAACCGGAAACCTTTCACCAACTCGTAAGCCGTCCTCCATTCCGAACACTCTTCCCGACCATTGGCGAAGAACATATCAAGACAACGCCTAAAGGATTTCCTAAAGACTTCCCCTATCCGGAATATTTACGATGCAAAGACTATACTTGCTATTACCGAGTTTCCGACGATTTCTTTAAAGCCAATGATTGGATGAGCCAAGCCGTCCAGATATTCGAGATCATGAAACCCTTTCTCGACTTTATCAACAACATCATAGACGACTATGAATAACA
>CAZEPM010000094.1:0-7588 GCA_964514145.1 uncultured Bacteroides sp. | reverse complement strand
ATTAAATAGAATTCTCATACATTGTGTCTATGTCTGCTGGGGCATGTAATGTCTCTCTTAATATGTCGCATCATCGTGGGCATGCACGATATAGAAAATCGAGATGTTAAAGTGTTATCAGAATATAGCTATCAGGCATTTATGGGCACAGCATAGCATTTTAGACCAGAATTTAGGTTTGTTTATAAACGTACCCTGCATTGCGCAGGGTGCTCAGTCTTCGTAATGCAACTTAATAATGCTCAACTGTCATATATGGAAAATAAAAAAATAGGGATGAATGTTAATCATCCCTGAGAACTTTAAAAAGCATATCTGATTTTTAGTGATTGCCTGTTTTTAGAAGTACTTATTTTTCTACATGATACCAATCAATGTCTGCCCATCCACCGTCATTGGTTTGAATGTATGGACGTGTGCAGAATACGCCATGTTTGGCACCTATCCAAGAACCTTCTTTCACTTGGAACTGTTTGCCTAGTGGATGGAATTTTTTACCGTTGGTACTGTAATAGAAATCACACACAACGATTTGATCGTGTCCGCCTTCGCTTTTTACGTTTTTCTCACCGGTGTCATAAATCTTGGCACGTAAGTAGAAAGTATTGTCTTTTAGTATGACTTTTTCGTTTACTGTCTCACTCTTTCCTTTATCTGCTTGATAACAATCGACTTGTGAAAGCACCAGACCTTCTTCTGTGTTTTCTACGGTCAGTGCTGCATAATCCCGTCCGAAGACTACCAAACCGGTACGTTCTCCCTTGTATTTGTCGATGGGCTTAAATGTGATTTTCGTGGTTATTGTCTGACTTGGCCCGGTTGTTTTTTGTAATAATAAGTTTGGAACGTCAGACAGACTTTTGTAGTTTTCGCATACAGGGAAAGAATAGAGTCGGAGATAACCTTTGTCGCCTGCACAATAATGCCATTTTTCATTGAAATTGGCTTGCCATTGCCATTGTAGGCCAAGTGTCATTCCATCGAATTCATCACTTTCTCGCGGTGTGCAAATGGGATATGATTTTCCTACATCCGGTTTTTTGTAAGTCAATACAGGCTCACCGCATCCATCGCCGTCTTTATCTTCACCGATAACAGGCCAATCGTCTACCCATTTCATCGGTTGCAGATGAACCAATCTTCCGTATGCACCTACATCTTGGAAATGCAAAAACCAATCTTCACCTGTCGGGGTGTCTACCCATGCTCCTTGATGAGGGCCGTTTATCGTACTTTTTCCTTGATGAAGAACTATTCGGCTTTCGTATGGACCATATACGTTTTTCGAACGTTGCACAACTTGAAAACCTGTAGGAACTCCACCTGCCGGATGAAATATGTAGTAATATCCATTGTGCTTATAAAATTTAGGGCCTTCACATGTGCCTTGTCCTTCGTGTCCGTCGAAAATAATGCGTGAAGGAGTGATTGCTTTCGTCGCATCTTCATTGAGCTCGCAGATGGCTAATACGCTTTTTAGTTCTGCGCGGCTACCGGCAAAGGCATGTGCTAAATAGACACGACCATCATCATCCCAAAGTGGGGTAGTATCAATGATTCCAATTCCGGGTTTTACCAAAACCGGTTCAGACCATGGGCCACAAGGGTCTTTTGCTTTCACCATGAAAGCTCCTTGGTCTGGATCTCCCCAGAATATGTAAAATTCTCCTTCGTGATAACGAATGCAAGGAGCCCATACGCGATTACCGTGTTGTGGCGCTTTATCTGTAACGGGTGGAAGCGCATAGGGTACAGCTGTACCGATGATTTCCCAGTTTACTAAGTCTTTGGAATGAAGAATCTGCAACCCCGGTAAACAGTTGAAACTCGATGATGTTAGATAAAAGTCTTCACCAACACGAATAGCGTCTGGATCTGAATAATCAGCGTAGAGTACTGGATTTTTATAAGTTCCGTCTCCTTGATCTGCCACCCATACTTGCGATTTGTATGGAGTTTGTGCAATCATCGGACACGCTAAAGCTAAAATCAGGCCAGCTAATAAGAATCTCTTTTTTGTCATAGTGTATACTTGTTGTTTTATTACTTGTTAATGGTGATTGTACATGGGTTTTCTAATGTTTTTTGCCATTGTCTTAAATATGCAAACCAAGCATTGCTGTCTTTATAGCCTTCCTCTTCTTTAGCTGCACAGAATGTGAGATAATAGTTTAATGAGCGTGTCTGGTTTGTGTTGAGTATGATCAGATAATTTGTTTCATCTTCTTGAGTGGATGTTACAAACTTGTGTGGCACATAAACGCCTAGGCCTACCGTTTCGCGCGGATTGTTGATCGTATCTGTTTTTTCCGGCAAGTTTACTCCCCAAGATCCTGCAAGTCCATCGTTTTGTAGAAAACCAATATTTTGCTCTTCTATTTTTTGAACACCGGTGCAGAATGCATTTTCTGCTACAGATGCTTCTTTGAAGCTTATTTGTACTTGGAGGTCTCTATGTCCGGCATAGAGTATATAGTGCTGGGTCATATTCAGTTTTTTCCCTTGGTATTCCCAATTTTTGTCTTTTACTTCCACAATAGTCCGAATAGGGCCATATGCCAGAATACCTTCACTGCGTGTTTCTACATTGTTTATGTATTGTGGCTGATTGTCTTCCCAACCGCGGAATGAGCCCACACTGACACTGGTTCCTGCCCATAAGACATCGCTTCCGTATACTTCTTCTGTCTTTTGTTCAACAGAACTATAATAGTTGCTTTCGGCAAGTTCTAAGCGATATTTACGTTTCCCATAAATATCGATTGATTGCCGATTGTCAAAATATATACGGTACGCTACAAGTTCAGACTCAAAAGCCGGTCCGTGATGAAACAATCCGCTATAAATATGTTTGGGGTTTGTTGTTCCCGGTATACTTAAGTATTGAATCTGAGGATTTTTTTTGCCTTTGTCATTTAACTTCATTTGTGCGTAAACACGTGCGGAATATTGTTGCTCGGTCGTTGATTCGGAAAATGTAATTTTAAAGGTCTTTTTGCTTTGAGCCGGTATATCTGTTACGAATGCCAGTTCATCTGCAATTCCATTTTGATCTAAATCATCGAGTTGTGAAGGTATTTCTTGTTGACTTTCCCACACGGTCGCTGATGAAATTTCGAAATCTGTTTGAATTTCCTTTAACTGAATGACGATGGGCTCATTGATTTTAGCTTGATCCCATGTGTTTTCTACTGTTACAGAAATTGTTTTTTCCTGCGACTGTGCCCATATTGGGATAGTACATATCAAAGTAAATAAAAGAATTGTGATCTTTTTCATTGTCTTCTTATCATTAGTATGCAGATTTTGCGTTATAGAAAAATGCAGTCTTTCTTACATCGGTTAAAAGTTTAACTCCTTCGTTCCTGACTGAACAGATTCTATTGCTTCGTTATTGATTTTTACATTTGATACGTTTGTGAGTTTTACAGTTGAAGATGGTTTTGACGTCTTAATGTTTAAATTATTGATTGTGACATCCTTTGCATAATTAAGTACCGCTCCTTCACTTGCATCAGACATGGTGATATCTGTTAAATGGATGTTCTCTATTGGCATTTCCGGCAAACCATTGAAGAATATGGCGCGTCCTGATCCTTTGCATGCCACGTTATTTATTTGAATGTTACGGAAAATAGGCGTTTCTTCGCTAACTGCAGGTATGGGATCGGTTGCTTTTGCACCTCCATAGAACAGGTCGAACAATAAAGGCTCTCCGGGAATATCTATCATGTTGATATTGTTTATATAAATATTTTCTACGATACCACCACGTCCGCGTGTGCTTTTGAAACGCAAACCAACATCCGTTCCTAAGAATGTGCAGTTTTCTACGTAAATATTTTTCACGCCTCCAGACATTTCACTACCTACGGTAAATCCTCCATGTCCATGCAGCACAATGTTGTCTTTTACGATGATGTTTTGAGAAGGTATTCCTCTTTTCCGGCCTTCTGCATTCTTTCCGGATTTGATGCAAATGGCATCATCTCCGGCATCAAATGTTGAATTTAAGACTAATACGTTTTTACATGACTCAATGTCAAGAGCATCACCATTTTGAGAATACCAAGGGTTAGAAACACTAACATTATAGATAGTCAGATGTTCACACATTAACGGGTGCAAACACCATGCCGGCGAATTCTTAAAGGTTACTCCTTCAAGTAAGATTTGTTTGCAATTAACAAAATTCAAAAGAACAGGGCGCAAAAAGTCGCGGATTAATTCCCAATCTGCGTCTGTCTTGATTTGATCGGGCACATTGAATTCTTTTGTCGCGTTAGCTCCTTTGTATGCACTTTCACTTGGATACCAAACATCGCCTTTTTCGTTTGTTTTACCGCCGGAAGCTAATAATTTTTTCCATTGGCTTTCTGTTAATTTGCTTTTTTTTACAGGACGCCAACTGTCGCCGCTTCCATCGAAAACACCCGATCCGGTGATGGCTATGTTTTCAGCATTGCGTGCCGAAATAGGGGATTGACAACGCTTGGTGTCGAGACCTTCAAAAGATGTATCTATGATTGGATATACTGTATGGTCATCAGTAAAGACCACCAAAGCATTTGTTTCAAGGTGAAGATCGACATTACTCAAGAGTTCAATAGGGCCTGTCAGCCAAAGTCCTGAAGGAATAACAACTCGTCCGCCACCATTAGCATTCACATCTTGAATGGCTTTGTTTATCGCTTCCGTGTTTAAGGTGATACCATCTGGCTTGGCTCCAAACTTGGTAATATCCGTTGTATATGAACCAAAACTAGGAAGTTTGACGGCTTCCATTTGAAAAGGTAGATTATTATAAATATCTTGAGGTATTGACATCGATGTAAATGCAGATGCCTGTTCATTACAGGGGTTTTGTTGGCATGAACCCCCCAAAAACGCTAACCCACAAACCATTATTAGGTTTTTTGCTAAATGTCTGTTCATTGTTGTTTTAGTTAAGGGAAAGAAGAATTAAATAATATTTCATGGGCAAATTTAATAATATATGGATTCACAAGGGTGTACTTTCTGTCTTTTTACTTCTCTTTTTTATGCTTTTAAACATTTATTCTTCGCACGATGTTCAATTTAAATTGTACCTTTGCCGCGAATTTAATATAATTTTGACTATGAGTTATAATTTGTTGAAAGAGAAAAAAGGAATTATTTTCGGAGCTCTTAACGAACAGTCTATTGCATGGAAAGTTGCAGAAAGAGCAGTAGAGGAAGGAGCTGTAATAACTTTATCCAATACACCGATAGCCGTTCGTATGGGGCAAGTGGCTGCTTTGGCGGAGAAACTGAATTGTGAAGTAATTCCGGCTGACGCTACAAATGTAGAAGATTTGGAGAATGTCTTCAAACGTTCGATGGAAGTTTTGGGCGGACCGGTAGATTTTGTACTTCATTCTATCGGTATGTCTCCTAATGTTCGAAAGAAACGCACGTATGATGATTTGGACTATTCAATGCTGAATACGACCTTGGATATTTCTGCTATCTCTTTTCATAAAATGATTCAATCTGCCAAGAAATTGAATGCTATTGCTGAAGAAGGCTCGATTGTGGCATTAAGTTATGTAGCAGCTCAGCGTACTTTTTACGGATACAATGACATGGCTGATGCTAAAGCACTCTTGGAATCTATAGCTCGTAGTTTTGGATATATTTATGGACGTGAAAGTCGGGTACGTGTAAATACTATTTCTCAGTCACCGACGATGACAACTGCCGGATCTGGCGTAAAGGGCATGGACAAACTGTTTGATTTTGCCAATCGTATGTCACCTCTTGGCAATGCTTCTGCGGCCGAATGTGCAAACTATTGTATTGTTATGTTCTCGGATTTGACAAAGAAAGTAACGATGCAGAATTTGTATCATGATGGTGGCTTCTCTAGTGTCGGCATGAGTCTTCGTGCTATGGCCACATATGAGAAAGGCTTGGACGAGTATAAGGACGAAAACGGAAAGATTATCTACGGATAAAATGTAACAAATACACATCAGAAAGCGCAAATTGCAATAAGTTCTCATCAATGGGATTTGTAATTTGCGCTTTTTTTTAGTGATTCTATCATGTAATAAAAGACATGGAAACAGCATTATATTTGTTGCCTGTTACTTTGGGAGATACTCCCATAAAGAATGTTTTGCCTTCATATAACTGTGAAATAATCCGGCAGATAAAGCATTTTATCGTTGAAGATGTCAGATCTGCCCGTCGGTTTCTGAAAAAACTGGATAAGGACTTTGATATTGAGTCTCTTACATTTAATGTATTAAACAAACACACTTCTGCTAGTGAAATATCCGGCTATTTATCGTTTCTTGAGCAGGGGGAATCCATGGGGGTGATTTCTGAAGCAGGATGTCCGGCTATTGCAGATCCGGGAGCCGAAGTCGTAGCAATGGCGCAACGGAAAAATCTGAAAGTAATACCTCTGGTAGGTCCGTCTTCTATTGTTCTTTCCATTATGGCCTCAGGATTTAACGGACAAAATTTTGCTTTTCATGGTTATTTGCCAATAGCTGAAAATGAACGGATAAAAGCATTGAAACAGTTGGAGCAACGTGTCTATGCGGAGAATCAGACACAACTGTTTATTGAGACGCCATACCGTAATAAAAAAATGCTGGAAGATATATTAAAAGCTTGTCGCCCCCAGATGAAACTATGTATTGCGGCGAATCTGACGTGTAAGGGGGAATATATCAAGACACGGACTTTAAGGGAATGGAAAGGACATTTACCCGAATTATCGAAAATCCCATGTATGTTTTTATTATATAAATAAAGGAGTAGATGTTATGAGAGAATTTATAAGTTATTTTCTGCTGGCTATTATTGGATTCTACGTGTTCCCGCTCTTTTGTAGTAAGGAGATTGTGGATAGTTATTTCTTGACTGCGGTAAATCCAATTGTGTTTTTTATTTGTTCTTATTGCTATGGAGCAGTCCGTCCCCATAGTTGGTGGTTTCCTATATCATTGGTTATGATTTTTATTCCGACGCTGTTTATTTATTATGATAAATCCGATTGGTATTATTTGGTAGGCTATGCCGGTGTCTCAATTATTGGAAGCGCTATTGGTTGGTTCCTTTATAAGAAACGAGAAGAATTAGAGGCTGAAGAAAGGGAAAAAAGGCGTAACAGACAATCCTAAATAATGGCTTTGTTTCATTGTTTACTTTAAGTCTTTCAATGGTTTATGCAATAGTCTGGGTTGAAACGATGTAGGAATGCCGGGAATCTTGGGAAAACCTATTTTTATAGAGGCTCATCAATCGTTTTTTGTCGAGGCCTCGTTAGCATGCAAAGCACGGCTGCTTGATTTCTGATTGACGCCTGGTATCCCCGGCTAAGTCTCATATAGTCTGATCGATTATCATTGATGATGGTTGTGCGTACTGAGTTTGGCTGTCAGTTAGCTCTAGGCGAGGAGAATCGAAGCAATAAATCGTTCATCTGAGTAACTTTCGGTAAGGACTTGGATATTCTTATTGTTCTTAAACATTTTTTAGACGACAAGTTAGGGTACATTACATAAAAAATAGTATATTTGCAATACTTTTCGGAAGATGTAATTCTTTTGAG
>CAZEPM010000093.1:0-7594 GCA_964514145.1 uncultured Bacteroides sp. | reverse complement strand
TCGATTGTCTGCCACTTAATCAGTTGCTGGCAAGGCCTGAACACCGTCCTGACAGGCTTTGCATGCGATGGGAACTAGGCGTGATCAGCGAAGAGAGCCTGCCGCCTGAATTCAGCACACACAATTGCCGTAGCGACGGCAACATTGAGTGATTCGGATGTTTCTCGATTGGCCGGATAATTCGGTATGTACAGGCGGCGGTTGACCAGGGTTTCAATGTCGTGTGTTATGCCATTTCCCTCATTGCCCATGATGATTAGTCCGTGATTGCTCAGAGACTGTTGATAGAGGTTTGCACCGTCTAGGAAAGTACCGTAAACAGGTATGATGCCAAGTGGACGGATTAATTCGGCG
Organism: uncultured Bacteroides sp.; assembly: GCA_964514145.1. Classification (GTDB taxonomy): domain Bacteria; phylum Bacteroidota; class Bacteroidia; order Bacteroidales; family Bacteroidaceae; genus Phocaeicola_A. Next base: position 7,240 of record CAZEPM010000093.1, on the reverse strand, counting down.
AGCGAACCGTAATGCAATTTTACGCGGGCGATGGCTCCCATAGTTGCCTGCACGGTTTTCGGGTTGTAGATATCGGCTGTTTGGTGTGAGCAAAAAATGTGTTCGATGCCAAACCAGTCGGCCAATCGGATAATTGTGCCCAGATTGCCGGGGTCTTGCACCCCGTCGAGTGCCAAACAAAGTTGGTTTGCAGGAGCGTCGGCCGCATAAGGATAGTGGGGTTGTTCGAACACCGCAATCACTTCTTGGGGCGTTTTCAGAAGACTGGCTTTGGACAATTCGTCATAGCTGGCTTCCACGCATTCGTTGGCTTGGGCGGTCGGGTGATTTTCCCACCAATCCGGCAAGGCTGCCAGCAGGCGGCAGTTGAAGTGTTTCAACAAGTCGTCAATCAGTTTGGGGCCTTCGGCAACAAATACACCTTCGGCTTTTCTGTTTTTTTTCAGTTCTAACGAGTGGATATATTTGATTTTTGTTTTGCTCAGCATACATCATTCTTCATTGAAAGATTTATAAATGATAGCAAAGCTACAAACTAATATTGGATTTTTCCCTATTTTTGTAATTCGAATCCCAATCTGATTTTTTTTTGATGAGACAGATATTTCCGTTGTGCATACTAATCCTGATTTTGTGGACTTTAGTGTCGTGCTCGAGCACTAAGTTCGTGCCCGACGGAAATTATTTGCTAGATGAAGTAAAGATTGAATCCGACAATAAGCAGGTCAGTGCGATTGACCTCAGGAACTACGTCCGTCAGAATCCTAATGCGCGTTGGTTCAGTCTGATCAAAGTGCCGCTGTACGTCTATTCGTTGTCGGGGCGTGACTCTACGCAATGGTTGAACCGTGTTCTTCGGAAAATAGGCGATCCGCCGGTGATCTACAGTGAGCAATCGGCCATGCGTTCGCGCAATGACTTGGTGAACGCGCTGAACAACCGTGGATATTTGCGGGCTGATGTTTCCCTTGAGTCGAAGGTTCGGAAGAAGAAGCTGAAGCTGAAATATCGTTTACATACAGGGCCTGAATACAGATTGCGTTCGTGGAAATATGACATCCCGGATACGAGCATTTGCAAACTTATGGAAAATTATCGGCCGACATCGTTGAGTGAGGGGATGCGCTTCGATGCCAATGAACTGAATCACGAGCGGCAGCTAATGGCCAATTATCTCCAGAACAACGGTTACTATGAGTTTAATAAAGAGTACATAACTTGCACGGCTGATACGGTCTTGAATTCGTTTCAGATTGATCTGACCATCCATGTCGGTCCCTACGGTGGGCAGGAAGGGAAAGAACATCCGTGCTATCGTATCAATCGGGTGAATATCTTGTCGGAGTTTGATTTGAATTCGCTTGTACAGTGGCGAGATAAGACATTGGTTGGATCAGATTCGATTACGTATAAAGGTTTACATATCTATTATCAAGACCGTTTGTTTCTTCATCCCAGTGTGTTCGACGATAATATTTTTCTGGCACAGGGAGATTTATACAATGAGACGCGGGTGCAACGCACACAGGCCGCATTGGGAAGTTTGCAGGCCGTGAGATATGCTGACATCCGGTTTGTGAAAAATGAACAAGACTCAACGACGCTTAACTGTCTGATTTCTCTTTTGCGCAATAAAACGAACTCGTTTAGTGCAGAGATCGAAGGGACGAACTCGGCAGGCGACTTGGGAGCTGCCGCTTCGGTGTCTTATCAGAACCGCAATTTGTTTCGGGGTTCCGAACTGTTTACCTTTAAAGTGCGCGGTGCTTACGAGGCGGTGACAGGCTTGCAGGGTTATACGAATCAGAACTATATAGAGTGGGGTGTAGAGGCGAGTATCAACTTCCCCCGCTTTTTGTTTCCGTTTATTGACACCGATGTGCGTAAGCGTATCCATGCGACGTCTGAAATCGGTTTGCAGTATAATTCTCAGATGCGTCCGGAGTTTTACCGGCATGCAGTGTCTGCAACATGGAGCTACAAGTGGGTGAACCGTCAGCGTTGGCAACATACGGTGGATCTGATAGACTTGAACTACATCTATATGCCTTGGATTTCGACAACATTCCGCGAAGAATATTTGGACAATCCGGAGAATCAGAATTCAATTTTGCTGTATAATTACGACAATCTGTTTATTATGAAGCTGGGGTATGGATTTACATATCGATCGGATGGTGCACGTGTTCAGTCGGCTACGGGGAATGCTTATTTCATCCGCTTCAATATCGAGACTTCGGGCAATCTGCTTTATGGCCTTTCGCATCTGTTTGGCGCAAACCGGAATGAAGACGGACAGTATGATGTTATGAACGTCGCCTATGCGCAATACGTGAAAGGCGATGTGGATTTTGCCAAAAGTTTCCGTATTGACTGGCGCAATTCGATTGTTTTCCATGTAGGTGTCGGCATTGCATATCCTTATGGTAATTCGCAGATTCTGCCTTTTGAGAAACGCTATTTCGCAGGTGGAGCCAACAGTGTGCGTGGTTGGTCTGTGCGTCGTCTGGGGCCTGGAAGTTTTTCCGGCAGCGACAGGAACATAGACTTCATCAATCAGACGGGTGACATCAAACTGGATATCAATCTGGAATATCGAACCAAACTTTTCTGGAAATTGCATGGGGCTGTGTTTGTCGATGCCGGTAACATATGGACAATTCGCGAGTATGACGAACAACCCGGTGGAGTCTTTCGTTTCGATAGCTTCTACAAGCAGATTGCAATTTCTTATGGATTGGGACTCCGTTTCGATTTTGACTATTTTGTTTTACGGTTTGATGGTGGAATGAAGGCTTTGAATCCGGCCTACGAGAGTGGGAAATATCGCTATCCGCTTTTGCATCCGGACTTTAGCCGTGATTTCGCATTCCATTTTGCTGTGGGTTATCCGTTTTAATCAGAATCTAAACGAAACTACATGATAAAATTTTTCAGTCTGGCTAGTGGAAGCAGTGGCAACTGTTATTACTTGGCATCATCACATATAGCCATTCTGATAGATGCCGGCATCGGTGTCCGCACTATCAGAAAAATGTTGAAAGAAAGAGGCATCGATCTGTCCGACATCCGTGCAGTACTGGTTACGCACGATCACGTAGATCATATCCGGGCAGTTGGTGCTTTGGGTGAGCGTTTTCATATCCCTATTTATTCCACTCGCGAGGTACACGCAGCCATTATGCATAGCTGCCGTGTGAGCGATCGGTTGCGTGTGAGTGCGTGCTATGTGGAAAAAGAACAGCCGTTTATGTTGGGCGATATGCGGATCACAGCGTTCGAAGTACCTCACGATTCACGCGACAATGTGGGCTATCTGATTGAGATTGAAAACGAACGGTTTTGTATAGCTACCGATGTGGGACATCTGACAGACACCATTGTTTCTTATCTGTCCCAAGCTCATTATCTTATTTTAGAAGCTAATTATGATGAGACTATGTTGCGAATGGGTCATTATCCACAACATTTGAAAGAACGTATCGCCAGCCCGACAGGACACCTGAGCAATAGAGAAGTGGCTGCATTTCTTGTATCCCATTATTCACCTATGTGGAAGTATGTGTGGCTTTGTCATTTGAGTAAAGAAAATAATCATCCGGAGTTAGTACTGAAAACAATCGAAATACATTTGCGTGAGATTGGAGTTATTGTGGGTGAAGACTTGCAGGTAATTCCTTTGCGGCGGATAACTCCTTCACCAATCTATCAGTTTGGGAAAGCAAAGCAAGAATTGCTGTTTAAAGATGAGGACTAGAAACTTTCTTCCAATTTAATTTACGAGAGACGACAAAAAAGGAGCTAAAGCCATGCATGAGTGAAGTCTTCGGCTTTAACTCCTCTTAATTTTGCCATATTCAGGTTCAAAAGGTCATCTTTCTATTCTAGCTTTTATCAATAGGCTCGTGCAAACATCACACGACGAGGTGATGGTTTTCCTGTCAACATATCCGTACCTGGTGTCAGACTTTCTTCGTCGGCATCAAACGGAATACAGCGTATGGTTGCTTTTGTTTCTTCCTTGATGCGCTCTTCTGTTTGGGTTGTACCATCCCAGTGTGCTAAAATTATTCCGCCTTTTTCAATTTGTGATTTGAATTCGTCCCAATTATCGACTTTAAAGGTATTGGCTTGACGGAAGGCTAGTGCTTTCTGGTAGATGTTTTGTTGAATATCTTCTAATAGGTTTTTCACATATTGCTCAATGCCTTCGCAAGGTATGGTTTCTTTCTCTAACGTGTCACGACGCATGACTTCCATGGTATTATTACTGTAGTCACGCGCACCCATTACCAATCGGACAGGCACTCCTTTTAACTCGTAATCGGCAAACTTGAATCCCGGACGTTTATTGTCTGCATTGTCATATTTTACCGATATGCCTATCTGACGCAGCTTATCCATAATTCCGCTTACCTTTTCATCGATTTGTTTCAGTTGTTCTGCACTTTTATAGATGGGTATAATTACTACTTGTATAGGGGCTAAATGTGGCGGTAAGACGAGTCCGTTATCATCAGAGTGTGCCATAATCAGTGCTCCCATCAAGCGTGTGGAAACTCCCCAAGAGGTTGCCCAAACATAGTCTTGCTTATTGTCTTTGTCAACAAACTGTACGTCAAAAGCTTTGGCAAAGTTCTGACCGAGGAAATGCGACGTTCCGCTTTGTAGGACTTTTCCGTCTTGCATCAATGCTTCAATGGTATATGTGTCTATTGCTCCGGCAAAACGTTCGTTTGCAGACTTTATTCCTTTTACTACCGGGAGAGCCATGTAATTTTCGGCAAAGTCTGCGTATACATGCAACATTTTTTGAGCTTCTGCTTCTGCTTCCTCGCGAGTTGCATGTGCGGTATGTCCTTCTTGCCATAAGAATTCTGCCGTACGAAGAAATAAGCGTGTCCTCATTTCCCAACGCATTACATTCGCCCACTGATTACAAAGGATAGGCAAATCCCGATAAGAGTGAATCCAATTCTTATACGTACTCCAAATAATAGTTTCAGATGTCGGACGGATAATCAGTTCTTCCTCAAGTTTGGCAGCCGGATCTACAACAACTCCACTGCCGTCTTCCGCGTTTTTCAACCTATAATGAGTCACCACCGCACATTCTTTGGCAAATCCCTCCACATGCTCGGCTTCACGGCTTAAGTAGGATTTCGGAATCAGCAAGGGGAAATATGCATTTACATGATTTGTGGCCTTAAACTTATCATCGAGGATACGTTGCATTTTCTCCCATATAGCATACCCGTAAGGTTTGATTACCATACATCCGCGCACGGGAGATTGCTCTGCCAAATCAGCTTTTACTACCAGATCATTATACCATTGCGAATAGTTTTCACTGCGTTTGGTCAACTCTTTCAGTTCTTTTGCCATTTTAAATCTTATTTTTTGAATTTGTATTCAACTTTTATTGCGGATGCAAAAGTACGAAATTCTCGCTAAAGACATAGGTTACTCGTTCATTAAATATTATATAAAACCCTGGCGCTTTTTATCCTGTTATAAACCAAAAGATATATATTTGCCCATGGTAATTATCTATAACGAATTAAAAGAAAGCATATGAAACAAGTTAAGACGACTTCAATTTTGCTGAGTGCCCTTTTACTCTTCGGCAGTTGTGGAAATATGAATAATGCAACAAAAGGCGGATTGATTGGTGCCGGTAGTGGAGCTGCGTTAGGAGCTATTATTGGTGGAATTGCCGGAGATGGAAAAGGTGCGATTATTGGAGCGGTTGTAGGTACGGCTGTGGGTACCGGTGCAGGCGTTATCATTGGTAAAAAGATGGATAAAGCAGCCGAAGCGGCCAGTCAGATAGAAGGAGCTCAAGTGGAACAAATCACAGACTCAAACGGATTACAAGCTGTTAAAGTTACGTTCGACTCCGGTATTTTGTTCAACACTGGCAGTTCAGCTCTCAGCACATCGGCACAAAGCTCACTCAGTCAATTTGCCAACAATGTATTGAAGCAAAACAACACAATGGACATCGCCATTCTAGGATATACAGACAATCAGCCGTGGCGCAACAGTACAACTGCCGAAAGCCAACAAAAGAATATGGAATTATCGCAACAACGCGCACAAAGCGTATCTGCTTACCTATTCAACTGCGGAGTAACCTATTCACAAATCAAATCGGTTCAGGGTCTTGGCGAGGCCAACCCGGTTGCAGACAACTCTACAGCTGCGGGACAAGCTCAAAATCGGCGGGTAGAAATATACATGTATGCCAGTGAGGAAATGATTCGTGAAGCAAACGCTCAAGCCAACTAATAACAGAAAAATAACCCATCATGAGGGTGACCCGAAAGTCAAAAGACTCAAAAGGTCACCCTTGTTTTTTTTCATTTGCCACTCTATTATGATTTTGTTTAAAAATCTTTTTAGAGACAAAATCTCCCTTAAAATCCAATTCGATGGAATTCCGCCACGGCTTCTATGCCTTTGCGCATAATGTCGAGCGGAAAGTTTTCGTTGGGGGAGTGGATGGCATCGCTTTCCAGACCGAAGCCCATTAAAACGGTCTTGATACCCAAAACCTGTTCGAAATCAGAAATAATCGGGATGCTTCCGCCACGACGGACGGCGAGAGGCTGCTTGCCAAAAGCTTTGGCAAATCCTTGTTCGGCTGCTTTATAGGCTGGCAGATTGATAGGACATACGTATCCTTCGCCTCCGTGTAGCGGTGTTACTTTGACTTTCACCGAGCGCGGTGCGATAGCTTGTATGTAGTCAATAAACAGTTGGGATATTTCTTCGTGTTGTTGATGCGGAACAAGCCGACAGGATACTTTCGCATAGGCTTTCGACGGGAGTACGGTTTTCGAACCCTCACCCGTATAACCTCCCCAAATGCCACAGATGTCAAACGATGGTCGGCAACTGTTGCGCTCTAACGTAGAATAACCCTTTTCGCCTTGCAATTCGCTGACGTCGATAGCCGCTTTATAGCGTTCTTCATCAAACGGGATTTGGGCGATCATACGTCGCTCGGCTTCGGGCACGTCTTCCACCTTGTCGTAGAAATGAGGGATAGTGATGCGTCCGTTTTCGTCAACGATCTGCGAGAGCATGTTGCAAAGAGTGTTAATCGGATTGGCTACCGCACCGCCAAAATGACCTGAGTGCAAATCACGATTGGGGCCGGTGACTTCGATCTCCCAATAGGCCAGTCCGCGCAGACCGGTAGTAAGTGATGGCAGGTCTGCTCCCAGCATGCTGG
>CAZEPM010000092.1:4235-7603 GCA_964514145.1 uncultured Bacteroides sp. | reverse complement strand
AAACTTAGACTTTTTAGAAAATTCTTATATGCTTGATAGTCAGTAATGTGGTATTTCTTTAATAAATATTAATGTTAATCTCCAAGTGCGTTTGCCTGTGAAAAACAGACTGAAATGGCTATCTTTGTTTGTCGAAAAGGCTTGAAAGAACGATTGTTATGCTTCAAAAAACCAGCGGAATCGTGTTACACACGCTTAAATACACAGACACCTCGCTCATTGTTGACATCTATACAAGTGATCGTGGACGCGTGTCTTATCTCGTGCCTGTGCCAAAAACAAGGCGGAGAGGAGCGAAAGCTGTCTTTTTTCAACCCTTGTCGATGATTGAATACGAGAGCGATTTCCGTTCGCGTCTTTCCTTGCAACGACTCAGAGAAGTTCGTTCTACCTATCTGTTTTGCTCTCTGCCCTACGACCCTTACAAGTCGGCCATCGCGCTTTTCCTTGCGGAGTTTCTCTATCGTGTGCTTCGCGAAGATGGCGGGAACGCCCCGCTTTTTTCCTATCTCTGCTATTCAGTCGAATGGCTCGATACCTACCAGGCGGTGCCGGCTAATTTTCATTTGGTGTTTCTGATGCGCCTGTCACGATTCTTGGGCTTCTATCCCAATTTGGATGCCTACCATCCCGGCGATTATTTCGACCTGCGGGCTGCTTGTTACGTGTCTGTGCGACCCGATCATGCCGACGTGGTGTTGCCCGCCGAGGCGACCGTACTGACGCGACTGATGCGGATGAACTACGAAACGATGCATATCTTCACCATGAATCGGGCACAACGCAATCGTTGTTTGGAGCTCATTTTGCGTTATTATCGTCTGCATCAACCCGATTTTCCCGAGCTTCGTTCGCTCAACGTATTGCAGGAATTGTTTGTCTGAATTTTCCTTTTATAGTTTAGTACACGCGTATGAATCTATGAAAAATGGCGGATTGTTGTTTTATTTTTCACTCGGCATTGTTCTGAGGCTTACGTTTAAAATAAATTGACAATGGAGAATGGACTGTTACGCCTTCTGATAACGTCCATTCTCATCTTTGACATTTCCGGCGTGATAGCATCCGATACATAGCCTCCATATAGTTCACCAATCACATCCTGAATAATACGGTATATGTTGCATCACCAGTCTGTGTGCCCGGAGGGGGTCATATAGTTGAACGTATAATCATCGAACGACCAGAGCTGTTTCCCTTCCGGTAGGTTCCACGTCCCCCTTTTCTCACCCGAAGCGTCGACCTCCACGTTCAGCTCGATACGGGTATAGGTACCCTTTTCGTAGTCGAACGTCTCCCCGTCGTCGTCATAGAGCTGATAGGATCCGGACTTCTCGCCATAATGGCGAATCTCCAGCGGATGCTTGGTGTCGTCGATGCGCGTGACAGCAGGCCATAGGGGGATGATGCCGCCGTCTTTCACGTAGATGGGGATTTTGCCTAGTTCCGGAGCGACGCTGATGACTTCGCCTTCGCCGACATACTCGCCCGTGTAGAAATCATACCATTTGCCCTGCGGCAGAATCACCTTCCGCTCCTTTTCGCCGGTAAACAGCGGGGCTACCAGCAGGCTTGGGCCGACCATGAATTGGTCTTTCACCTCCCGGCGCACAGCCAACGCATATGGGTTCTCCGTCGCGTCCAGCTTGCCTTCCTGCACGGTGGCTTCCGCCGCATAACCCTCTTCCAGATTCATAGCGCGGACGGGCGGAATGCCTTTGAAGGCATAGTCGGCAAAGGCGGTATAGAGATAGGGTATCAGCCGCATACGCAACAGGGCAATCTCGCGTACTTCCTTTTCGACTTCCGGGAATGTCCACGGCTTCGTCTTGTCTGCCCACGCATCCAGCTGGGCGACGGGTGAGAAACAGACTGTCTGCATTCGCCGCAACCACTCCTCGCCGCTGCGGGAAGAACGTACTTCAGGCGTCCAAAGCACCCCGATGAAGGAGCTGTTGATTAATGCTGTGATGAAATCGCGGTGGGCATAATAGTCGTTATAGATGACATAGGGGAACGACGATGTCCCGGCGTTGCTTGCCCTTACCAAGCCATAGGTCCGCTGGTTGCGCTCACGAAACATCTCCATCGTGACGCTCTGCATCTTCGCACCGTAGATTTGCCGCATCTGCTCGGCTGCAATGCCGGACGGGAAGGTCGCCACGTCAGGCCAGAGCCAAGAGTCATAACCGTCGTTTTCATCCATCTTATACCCGCTTACCCCCAGGTCAAGCTGATGCTTCACGAAGTGTGCTTTCAATATCTGCTGTGCCTCCGGCAACGTATAGTCCGGGACAATGCCGCACCAAACGGTATGCGACCCCGTATAGGGAAGAATCTGCTCATACAGTTCGCCGTCTGGCGAGACATAGGGATTCATCCAAAGGTTCGTCCGGATGTTTTTCTCTTTCAGCGTCTGCACAAAACGCGCCGCGTCGGGGAAGCGGCTTTTGTCCCACTCATACGTACAAGGATAGGAGCGGCTCATCCAGCCTGGCTCCAGCCCGACGACGCTCAGTGGGAAGCCTCGCTTCTCAAACTCGGCCACCTCGTCATAGACCTCCTGCTCGGAAAAGAGCCTCGGAACACGGTGCCAAAAGCCCAACCCCCAACGCGGCGGCAACGCCCCGCCTCCGTTGTAGAGGTTGAAGCGGCGTACAACATCCAGCATCGTCGGTCCGCTAAAGAGCACGACCTCGACGCCTTCTGCCGGAACCAGAAACTCCAAATTGTCCGAGTAAGGCCGTGCCGACCACTGCTTGTCTGTGTTGCGGTCTCTGACGGCAGGCGGGTTCTGGCTATCTTTTCGGACTGATGTTCCCACCCAGACATCGATGTACCGGGCAGCGTTAATCAACGCCCCGTATCCGCGTGAAGATACAAAGAAAGGTACCGGCGCATGGGTACGTCCGTCGTCCTGCCCACCATAGTGGTCAACGTGCAGGCGCATGATGCGACCGCGCTGCTCGACGGTCTTGAAGTTCAACCCCAAACCAAATATTTTTTCTCCTTTTTCCAACGGGAAGCGCAGGTAGGTTTTCCCGTCGACGACCTCGAAACGGACATCGGCTGCCGAAATTGGCAACTCTGCCTCTCCAACCTCTTGGATGGCATCCCACTTGGGCGCGACGTGCAGTTCGCTCAGCAGGTTGACTTTCTCCGGCTTCCCGACCGTAACGTTCCATATGCCTGCTCCCTTTTTTATCCACTCGTCCGCCTGTCCTGTCTGCGAGGCTGGACGGCTGCAAGCTCCCAACAGGAGAGTCCATGCACAGAATACAAATAGATGTGTCTTCATCTGTTACTATGATTAATTATGAATCTTTGTTGATATCAAAACAAATGGCCACAGATTACTGAAATAACTC
>CAZEPM010000092.1:0-4135 GCA_964514145.1 uncultured Bacteroides sp. | reverse complement strand
TATGTTTTATGAAAAATAGGAGCATGGGATGTGAATTTTCTCGATGAAGAGTAACTGACCATGTTTTGATTTATATCGAATCCACGGTAGTTCTCTGATCATCGGACGTATCAACCGGAAAGGCTGAATTGAAATCAGCTCGGAGTGATATAAAATCGGGTTAGTGCGCTTCCAGCCAGTTGCGCCCCCATCCGCAGTCGGCTTCCAGCGGTACGCGCATGGAATAGGCGTTCTGCATCTCCTCGATGACGATCTGCTCTACGCGCTCTTTCTCATCGGGATAAACGCTGAAGTTGAGTTCGTCATGTACTTGAAGAATCATCTTCGAACGGATGTCTTCTTGGCGGAAACGATGGTAGATGCGGATCATGGCTATTTTGATGATGTCTGCGGCGCTTCCTTGTATGGGGGCATTGATTGCATTTCGTTCGGCATATCCGCGCACAACCGCATTGTGTGAAGCGATGTCCGGCAGGTAGCGGCGGCGATGGGAAATGGTTTCTACGTAGCCGTTTCGGCGGGCATTCTCGATGCTTTGGTCTATGTAGGCTTTGACGTTGGGGTAGGTAGCAAAATAGCCGTTGATAAGGTCGCGGGCTTCTCGGCGGTCTACTCCCATGCGCTCGGCCAGTCCGAACGCCGATATGCCGTAGATGATGCCGAAATTGGCAGTCTTGGCTTTGCTTCGTTCCTCACGCGTTACGTCGGCAATGGCTTTGTGGTAGATTTTCGCCGCAGTGGCCGCATGGATGTCGTGTCGCTGGCGGAAGGCTTCTATCATGTGTGGATCTCCGCTCAGATGTGCCATGATTCGCAGTTCAATCTGGGAGTAGTCGGCCGAGAAAAACTCACAGCCGTCGTCGGGGATAAAGGCTTTTCTGATTTCCTTGCCGTCTTCGTTGCGTACGGGGATGTTCTGCAGGTTCGGATTGCTCGAACTGAGTCGGCCGGTTGCCGTGATGGTCTGATTGAACGAGGTGTGTATGCGTCCCGTCTGTGGGTTGACCAGTGTGGGTAGGGTATCGATGTATGTGCTGAGCAGTTTGCGTAATCCCCGATAGTCGAGTATCTTTTCCACAATGGGGTGTTTGTGCTTCAAGCTCTCTAAAATTTCTTCCGACGTGATGTATTGTCCCTTGCTTTTGGTTTTTTTTGCCTTGTCGGAGATTTTCAGTTTGTCGAACAAGATTTCGCCTACCTGTTTGGGTGAGGCGATGTTGAAGATTTCGCCTGCCAGTTCGTAGACGTTCTGTTCGATTTGTTTCATGCGTGCGGTGAGGTGTTCGGAGGTGTGTTTCAATGCTTCGGGATCTATGCGTACGCCGGTTCGCTCCATGTAGGCAAGTACCGGAACGAGTGGCATTTCAATTTCTTCGAACAGTTTTTTTGCAGCAAAGCGTTCGAGTTCTTGTTCCAAGATTTCTTTGAGTTTGAAGGTCACGTCGGCGTCTTCACAGGCATACAGGTAGACTTCGGCAGGCGGAAGGTCGCGCATGTTTTTTTGCTTTCTGCCTTTGGGCCCGATGAGTTCTTCAATTTTGATGGTTTCATACTTCAGGTAGATTTCGGCCAGATAGTCCATGTTGTGACGCAGTTCCGGTTGGATGACGTAGTGGGCAATCATGGTGTCGAATATGGGGCTGTTGATTTCGATGTTGTAATGGCTGAGAACAATCATGTCGTACTTGATGTTTTGTCCGATTTTCAGGCTGTCCGGGCGTTCGAGAGCCGGTTTGAAGATTTGGGTGATGCGTATGGCTTCTTCCCGTTGTAGCGGCACAGGCACGTAGAAGGCTTCGTTGGGTTGCAGGCTGAAGCTCATGCCTACGAGTTCGGCATAGATAGGATCGGTGCCGGTTGTTTCCGTGTCGAGACTGAAAGCGTCTGCTTGCAATAGGCGAATGGCCAGTGCTTTGCGTGCTTCGTCCGTACTGACCAGATGGTATTGGTAGGGTAGGTCGTTGAGTTTCTGTAGGCTTTGGGTGGTGTTTTCGCTCACGGGATAGTCCGTTTCTATATCGAAAAGCATTTTCTGAGAAGTCGGTGCTTTGGGAGTAGATTCTTTCTTTTTGAACAGTCGGTCGATGAGGCTTTTGAATTCCAGCTCTTCGAAGATTTTGCGCAATGTTGTTTCATCTGGTGTTTCACGGCGCAGGTTTTCCATGTTGAGTTCTATGGGCACGTCGATTTTAATGGTGGCTAAAAATTTTGAAAGGCGTATTTGTTCGGCATAGGTTTCTATTTTGCTTCGTAGCACTCCTTTCAGTTGGTCGGTATGTGCCAGCAAGTTTTCAATGTCTCCAAACTCGCTGATTAGTTTCTGGGCTGTTTTTTCTCCCACTCCCGGGCATCCCGGAATGTTGTCAGAGCTGTCTCCCATGAGTCCGAGCATATCGATTACTTGTTTGGGGGAGTTAATCTGGAATTTGGCTTTGACTTCTTCCACTCCGAGTGTGTCGAACTCTTTGTCGCCATAGCGCGGTCGATACATGAAGACGTGCTCGCTCACCAACTGGCCATAGTCTTTGTCGGGTGTCATCATGTAGGTATCTATGCCCTGTTGTCCGGCTTGTGTGGCAAGTGTACCTATGACATCGTCGGCTTCATATCCGTTTACTTCTAAGATAGGTATACGGTAAGCCCGTATGATGTCTTTGATGATGGGAACCGATTGTCGGATGGTTTCAGGTGTTTCTTCGCGTTGTGCTTTGTAGGCTTTGTAGGCTTCGTGTCTGAAAGTAGGGCTGGACGGATCGAAAGCAATACCGATGTGGGTAGGCGAGTGGTGTTTTAACACATCTTCCAGCGTGTTGACAAAACCGAGAATGGCAGATGTGTTCAGCCCTTTAGAATTGATGCGCGGATTTTTAATAAGTGCATAATAAGCTCTATAAATGAATGCATATGCATCCAATAAGAATAACTTTTCCATTTGATTTTATATAAATTTCAAGGTAAAAATACGAACAAAATATCATATTCATTGTTTTATTGCTACTTTTGTGAGTTGAATAATGAGTTTATGGAGACTTCACTAATCATCAGACGCCCCATAGAAGAGGAGCTGGTTACATTTAAGAACATCTTTAATGCTTCGTTGCAAACCTCTAATCCTTTACTGAAAGAGGTATTGGAATACATACGCCGCCGACAGGGAAAGATGATGCGGCCGATATTGACCATATTGGTGGCAAAACAATTTGCGCAGATTTCACAGACAACATACTACACGGCGGTTACCTTAGAAATGCTTCATACGGCGAGTCTTGTGCACGACGATGTGGTAGATGAAAGCGATGAACGGCGGGGACAGCCCTCTGTTAACTCTATATTCAATAATAAAGTCTCAGTGCTTGTAGGTGATTATCTGCTTTCCACTGCTCTTTATCATGCTTCTTTGACACACCGACCAGATATTGTTGAGCATATTGCTTTGTTAGGACAGCAACTGTCTGAAGGAGAGTTGTTACAGCTGTCTAACATCAACGAGGTTATTCTTTCGGAAGATGTTTATTTCGATATTATCGGGAAAAAGACCGCTGCCTTTTTTGCTGCTTGTGCGCAGTTGGGTGCTTTGTCGGCCGGTGCTTCAGCGGAAGAAGTGGAACATTTCCGGCTCTTTGGGGAAAAATTGGGAATCTGTTTCCAGCTACGTGATGACATATTCGACTATTACGACAGTTCGGAAGTTGGGAAACCAATGGGTAATGACATGCTGGAAGGAAAACTGACCTTACCGGCTTTGTATGCGATTGTCCATCATGGAAATGCTCATACGGCAACGTTAGTGGAAAAGGTAAAGAAGGGAAGCGCAACGACTGCGGATATTACCGAACTGATGAGTTTTGCCAAACAGTACGGAGGTATCGAATATACCAAGCAGGTGATGGATGCTTACCGTAACGAAGCACTCTCTTTGTTAGACGGTGTGGCAGACAGCGAGATCCGAACAGCCCTCACCGCTTATTTGAACTACGTGGTCGATCGGAAAAATTAAACCTTTCAGACAGAAAAAGGAGCGAACAATTTACCGTTTTTGGGTAGGTTGTTCGCTCTTTTTTTACTTCAAATTCCGTTTGCGACAGCAGTTTTTCGATATCTGACAGTCTTTTTCGAAATAATTGCAGTAAAAGAA
>CAZEPM010000091.1:0-7662 GCA_964514145.1 uncultured Bacteroides sp. | reverse complement strand
TGAGGAATCTGCTGGAACAAACGGAACAGTCTGCCGACCTTCAACCGGCACCGCAGGGCTGAGCGTAAGAGCAGAATTTTTAAAGGCAGATTTTGCAGATAAAGGATGTTTGTATTACTTTTGTTCTTCAGAAGAATCTATATTACTAACACATATAAACTATCATTATCATGGCTGACGCTAAACTAATTCTCGAAGAAGCACAAGAAAAAATGGAGATGGCGAGCATGTATCTGGAAGACTCGTTGGCACACATCCGTGCAGGCAAATCTGATGTCCGTCTGCTGGACGGTATCCGCGTAAATTCGTATGGCAGCATGGTACCGATCAACAACGTAGCCGCAGTGACGACCCCCGATGCCCGCAGTATCGCCATCAAGCCGTGGGACAAAAGCATGTTTCGCATCATCGAAAAAGCCATTATCGACTCTGATCTGGGCATCATGCCGGAGAACAATGGCGAGATTATCCGTATCGGTATTCCGCCACTGACTGAGGAACGCCGCCGGCAACTGTCGAAACAATGCAAAGGAGAAGGAGAAACGGCGAAAGTGAGTGTGCGCAATGCCCGTCGCGACGCAATCGATGCACTCAAAAAAGCCGTTAAAGAGGGAATGGCTGAAGACGAACAGAAGAACGCGGAGGCCAAATTGCAAAAGATACACGATAAATACATCAAACAAATCGACGAAAAGCTCCTTGCCAAAGACAAGGAAATCATGACCGTATAAGCAACTTATCTGAACAACCTGCACACGCATCATGTTTACCGTCAAGTGCCCTCAACATCATGCGTGTGTATCTATATTGCAAACAATTCTCATTACGAACCTTCCCAAGAAAACGCCCCGACGTGCACGGACTAGTCATCAGAAACACAGGCAGCTGGTATCAGGTCAAAACCGACGACGGCCAACTGATTGATTGCAAGATCAAAGGGAACTTCCGCCTGAAAGGTATCCGCAGTACCAATCCGGTTACGGTGGGCGACCGTGTAGAGCTCGTTGCCAACAAAGAGGGCACGGCTTTCATCACGGCCATAGCCGACCGAAAGAACTACATCGTGCGCCGTTCGTCGAACCTTTCGAAACAATCGCATATCATTGCCGCCAACCTAGACCAATGCTTCCTGATTGTCACCGTCAACTACCCGCAGATATCGACCATTTTCATCGACCGCTTTCTAGCCACTGCGGAAGCCTATCGCATTCCGGCTAGCCTGATTTTCAACAAAACCGACCTTTACAATGACGACGAATTGCGCTATCTGGACGGACTGATCAACCTATATGCCTATGTCGGCTATCCCTGCTACAAAATCTCGGCTACCCGTGGAGAGGGAGTCGACGAAATCCGCTCGCTGCTTGAACACAGAATCACGCTGTTTGCTGGCAACTCGGGAGTGGGCAAGTCCACACTGATCAATGCCATCCATCCTGAGTTTCACGCACAAACGGGGGAGATCTCAGCCTATCACAACAAGGGGATGCATACTACCACCTTTTCCGAGATGTATCCCATCGACGACGAAGGCGGATATCTGATAGACACGCCGGGAATCAAAGGATTCGGCACGTTTGACATGGATCCGAAAGAAGTAGGGCATTATTTCAAGGAAATCTTTCAATACGCATCCCAATGCAAATATACGGACTGCATGCACCTGCACGAGCCTGGGTGTGCCGTGCGCGAAGCCGTTGAGAAACACCTGATCAGCGAATCACGCTACACTTCCTATCTGAACATTCTGGAAGACAAGGACGAGAGTAAGTATCGCCAAGCCTATTGAGTCGATCTTGCATCTTTTATGAGTATATATGCAAAAAAGACTTAATATCTTTTCACTCATTAAACGCTAATCATGATAACAAATCTAAATTAAGCGCATCTTTATATTTGTACAAGTTAAAACTATGAATAAGAAAGTAAAATGGGGACTTACAGCCGCAATTGGTGTGGGGCTAATCGGCTGGGGCATTTATTCGCAAATGCCTAAAGAAAACAAAGAACTGGCAGCCGCAGACAAAATGGCCGCCCAAGAATCGAGAAACAACAGAGTATTAAACGTCAACGCAAAAATCATCCAAACCGAGACCTTGGTCGACAAGCAACCGATCATCGGAACCCTGATACCGGACGAGGAAGTAAATCTTTCGTTTGAAGCATCGGGAAAAATCGTCGAGATAAACTTTAACGAAGGAACACCGGTAAAAAAAGGACAGTTGCTGGCCAAGGTGAACGATCTTGAGCTGCAAGCCGAACTGAGACGTCTGGAAGCACAAGTCAAACTGGCCGAAGACCGCGTACACCGTCAGCTAACGTTGCTCGAACGCGATGCGGTCAGCCAAGAAGCCTATGAACAGGTGCGGACAGACCTTGCGACGCTGAACGCAGACATCGACATCGTGAAGGAGAAAATCAAACTGACCGAACTGCGTGCCCCGTTTGATGGCGTAATCGGTCTGCGCGAAGTTAGCGTCGGTGCGTATGCTACCCCGACCACCATCATTGCCAAACTCACGAAAACCATCCCGCTCAAGATTGAATTCGACGTCACCGAGCGCGATGCCCATAAAGTGAAAAGAGGCACGAATCTCACCTTTACCATGAGCGGAAACGACATCACCCAATACACGGCAAGAGTCTACGCTGTGGAATCGGCACTCGACCCTGAGCTGCACAAGCTGACCGTCCGCGCACTCTATCCGAATCACAACCAACAGCTCATGCCGGGCTATTTTGTCAACATCGAACTCAAAAAGGAAGAAATCCAAGATGCGATCGCCATCCCTACGGAAGCCATCGTACCCGAAATGGGTAAGGACAAAGTGTATCTCTACAAATCAGGTACGGCGCAACCCGTTGATGTCATCACCGGACTACGAACGGAATCGAAAATACAAGTGATTCGAGG
This sequence comes from uncultured Bacteroides sp., assembly GCA_964514145.1. Lineage (GTDB taxonomy): Bacteria > Bacteroidota > Bacteroidia > Bacteroidales > Bacteroidaceae > Phocaeicola_A. The sequence continues at coordinate 4,748 of CAZEPM010000091.1, read as the reverse complement.
ACTCGAAGTCGGAGATACCATCATCACATCGGGAACCATGCAGCTGCGTACGGGCTTGAAAGTGACACTAGATAACATTGAACAATAACCGCCCGGCCCTATGAACATTTCAGAACTTAGTATACGCCGGCCTGTATTGGCTACCGTACTCACCATTATCATCATCCTATTCGGACTGATCAGCTATACATATCTGGGTGTGCGCGAATATCCCTCCGTCGACAATCCGATCATCTCCGTAAGTTGTAGCTACTCGGGCGCAAACGCCGACGTTATCGAGAATCAAATTACCGAACCGCTGGAACAGAACATCAACGGTATTCCGGGTATCCGATCGCTGACCAGTGTGAGCCAGCAGGGACAATCGCGCATCACCATCGAATTCGAACTTTCCGTTGACTTGGAAACAGCAGCCAATGACGTCAGGGACAAAGTGTCGAGAGCGCAAAGATACTTGCCCGACGACTGTGACCCGCCTACCGTGTCAAAGTCGGATGCTGACGCAAGCCCCATTCTGATGGTTGCCTTGCAAAGCAACAAACGTTCACTGCTCGAACTCAGTGAGATTGCAGATCTGACAGTGAAAGAACAGTTACAAACCATCCAAGACGTGAGCAGTGTGAGTATATGGGGCGAAAAGAAATACTCCATGCGCTTATGGCTCGACCCCGTGAAGATGGCCGGCTATGGCATTACGCCTACGGACATCAAAAGCACGATCGACGATGAAAACATAGAACTCCCGGCCGGAAGTATCGAAGGAAACACAACGGAACTGACCATCCGCATGATGGGACTCATGCATACGCCAGAAGAATTCAACAACCTCATCATCAAGAAAAGTAACAACCGAGTAGTCCGCTTCAGTGATATCGGACGAGCGGAATTGGGTGCCGCAGATATCCAAAGCTACATGAAAATGAACGGCATCCCGATGGTCGGCGTGGTCATTATTCCTCAACCGGGAGCAAACCACATCGATATAGCCGATGCCGTGTACGAACGCATGAAAACCATGGAGAAAGACTTGCCCGACGACATCCAATACAACTACGGCTTTGACAACACCCGATTTATCCGCGCCTCCATCAACGAAGTGAAGAATACGGTTTTTGAGGCTTTCGTGCTCGTAATCGCAATCATCTTCCTTTTCTTGCGCGACTGGCGCGTGACACTGATTCCGTGTATCGTCATACCGGTATCTTTGGTCGGCGCTTTCTTTGTGATGTATGTGGGCGGCTTCTCCATCAACGTGTTGTCGATGCTGGCCATTGTGTTAGCGGTAGGACTTGTGGTCGACGATGCCATCGTGATGACGGAAAACATCTACATCCGTATTGAACAAGGCATGAATCCGAAAGAAGCCGGAATCGAAGGCTCAAAGGAAATCTTCTTTGCCGTCATCTCTACCACCATCACCCTCGTAGCCGTGTTCTTCCCGATCGTCTTTATGGAGGGAACAACCGGACGACTGTTTAGAGAATTCAGCTTCGTGATATCCGGCAGTATTCTGATATCGGCCTTCGCCGCCTTGACGTTCACCCCGATGCTGGCAACCAAATTGCTAAAACGACAAGAGAAAAAAAACTGGTTCTACCGGAAGACCGAACCGTTTTTCGTCGGCCTCAACCGTCTGTACAGCAGTTCTCTCCGAGCCTTATTGCGATACCGCGTCTACACCATACCGTTCATGATTGTGACGCTTATCTTGATTGGCATTCTCTGGAACTCGATTCCTGCAGAGATGGCGCCACTTGAAGACCGATCACAAATTACGATTCGTACCAGCGGTGCCGAAGGAGTTACGTACGAATACATCCGTGACTATACGGAAGACATTAATCTGTTGGTCGACTCCATCATTCCGGATGCCGAAAATGTGACAGCACGTGTATCCAGCGGTAGTGGAAACATCCAGATTACGTTGAGGGACATGAAAGACCGCGACTATAGTCAGATGGATGTAGCCGAACAGTTGTCAAAAGCCGTACAGAAGAAAACCAAAGCACGCTCTTTCGTGCAACAACAATCGTCATTTGGCGGACGGCGCGGAGGCATGCCCATCCAATACGTTCTTCAGACGACCAACATCGAGAAATTGGAAAAGATCCTACCCGAATTCCTGGAGAAAGTGTATACGAATCCCACCTTTCAGATGGCAGACGTAGACCTGAAATTCAGTGACCCCGAGGTGCGGATCAACATCAACCGAGACAAAGCCAACACAATGGGAGTCAACACACGCGACATCGCACAGACACTACAATATGGTTTGAGCGGACAGCGTATGGGTTATTTCTACATGAACGGCAAACAATATGAAATCCTGGGCGAAATCAACCGGCAACAACGTAACACGCCTGCCCACCTGAAAGCTCTATACATCCGAAACGACAACAACGAAATGATTCAGCTGGACAATTTGGTAGACCTAACAAATGGAGTGGCTCCGCCAAAGCTCTATCGTTACAACCGCTTTGTGTCGGCAACCATATCAGCTGGACTGGCCGAAGGAAAGACCATCGGAGAAGGATTGGACGAGATGGACAAGATTGCCAAAGAAACGCTCGATGACACTTTCCGAACCGCCCTCGCCGGAGAATCAAAGGAATACCGCGAAAGCTCCTCAAGCCTGATGTTCGCCTTTATCCTTGCCATCCTGCTCATCTACCTGATTCTGGCCGCACAGTTCGAAAGTTTCAAAGACCCATTGGTCATCATGCTAACCGTACCGCTGGCCATTGCCGGAGCTCTCATATTCATGTATTTCAACGATATCACCATGAACATATTCAGCCAAATCGGTATCATTATGCTGATTGGTCTGGTAGCCAAAAACGGTATTCTAATCGTTGAATTCGCCAATCAGAAGCAAGCAAAGGGCGAAGACAAGATGCAAGCCATACAAGATGCCGCACTGCAACGCCTGCGACCGATTCTGATGACCAGCGCCGCCACCATATTGGGTCTGTTGCCGCTGACCTTTGCCTCCGGCGAAGGATGCAACCAACGCATCGCAATGGGAACGGCCGTTGTCGGCGGCATGATCGTTTCTACGTTTCTCACCATGTACATCGTACCGGCCATCTATAGCTACGTATCTACTAACCGAATTAAAAAGCATCTGAAAGAATGAAAAAACAAGATATTCTCACACTTGCCATCGCCTGTCTGATAGGCTTGTCGGCACAAGCCCAACGGCTCTACACTCTGCAATATTGTCTGGAGCAAGGACTGGAAAACAACTTCTCGCTGCGCATCGCCCACAACGAGGAACAAATAGAAGCCAACAACGCCACGTGGGCAAACGCCGGCCTGCTACCAACGCTCGAGCTCTCCGGAGGATACACCGGCACCCTCGAAAACACAGAAAACACAATCCGCGAAACTGGTATCACAACCAAAAACAACGGCGTATACGACCAGAGTGTGAACGTCGGACTTAACCTGAACTGGACAATTTTTGACGGATTCAACATGCACGCCACCTATAAACAGTTGCAGGAGATGAAACGCATCGGAGAAACCAATACCCGCATCGCCATTGAAGACATGATTGCCAACGTGGCTTCGGAATACTACAACTACGTGCAACAGAAAATCCGACTGAAAAACTTCCGCTATGCCGTCTCCCTGTCGAAAGAGCGCATGCGTATCGTCGAGACCCGACATGCCGTAGGAAGCTCCTCGCTGCTGGAATACAAACAGGCACGAGTAGACTACAATGCAGACAGCGCCCAATACATCAAACAGCTGGAAACACTCCACACCTCACGCATCGCACTCAATACCCTGATGGCCGCTGACGATGTCGACGAAATGTTCATCATCCCCGACTCACTGATCGACGTCAACATGGACCTCAATTTCGATGAACTTTGGCAAGCTACACTCGCCACCAACGCTTCGCTGCTCCGTGCAAACCAAAACATCAATGTAGCCCGACTCGACTACAAGAAAGTCATGTCACGCGACTATCCGTACCTGAGGCTCACCGGCAGCTACGGATACACGTTCAACAAATACGACGTACCCTCAACCTACAAACGCAACCAGAATCTGGGACTCACGGCCGGACTAACCATCGGCTTCAACCTGTTCGACGGCAACCGCAAACGCGAACAGAACAACGCACAACTGGCCATCACAAACTCACAACTCGAACGCGACGAACTGGAACAAAGCCTGCGAGCCGATCTCAACAACCTATGGCAAGCCTATCGCAACAACATCGAACTGCTCATGCTGGAACGACAAAACCTGATTACGGCCAAGGACAACTACGAAATCGCCATGTTGCAATACATGGAAGGCGTGCTCTCCGGCATCGAGATGCGCGAAGCACAACAAAGCCTGCTCGACAACGAAGAGCGCATTCTCTCCGTGCAATACGATGCCAAAATCTGCGAAATCTCCCTCCTGCAACTCAGCGGCAAGGTGATGGACTATTTGAAATAAACAGACAGCGGTTAGAGGGAGGTGGAAAAAACTTTTATATAGGCATGTTTGGGGATACCGTGAATGTATTTCCGCTGCTGTTGCCTACAACATCAAAAGGGCATGAGGATTCTTTGGAACCTTGTTGAAAAAATCAGCGAGATACTATCACTTGACAATATCTCGCTTACTTATTTGGCTACATTACCGAAAACAAAATATTATTCGTATTTGTTCGAACATTGTCATTGTATACGGTAACAGATAATGCAAAACAGGAATAGCACATATCAAAGTAAAAAATAAATACA
>CAZEPM010000090.1:0-7699 GCA_964514145.1 uncultured Bacteroides sp. | reverse complement strand
CCTTTTTAGTTGCGGAGGCTCGACTCGAACGAACGACCTTTGGGTTATGAGCCCAACGAGCTACCAACTGCTCCACTCCGCGATGTTGTGGCGACTTTTTGTCGCTTATTTTTGATCGTGATGCAAAGGTACTGCTTTTTGTTGAAAAAACAATAGGTAGCAGATATTTTTTTGAATATAAATGTAGAATCTTCACATCGGATAAAACCGGATTAACCCACACACATAATAAAAGAACTTCTTTTTCTCATAATCCAGCGAATAGTCTTATATCCTTTTTGTTCATCGAAAAAGAAAAATTACTTTTGCTAATAGTTAATTGATTATCGATTGTTTTTAGAACCACTTATTTGTTTATGACTATATCAAAAACTAGGAGCTTACTGGTAGACGTTGCACGTCAACTGTTTGCAAAGAAAGGCGTAGAAGATACGACGATGAACGATATTGCGTTAGCTTCTAAGAAAGGTAGGCGAACACTATATACATATTTCAAAAGCAAAGAAGCTATATATCTGGCCGTCGTCGAGTCAGAGCTCAATCGGTTGGCAGAAGAGATGAAAAAGGTCTCGTCTAAGGATATCTCTCCGGATGAAAAACTTATAGAATTGATTTACACTCGATTGAAAATAATCAAAGACGTGGTCTATCGGAATGGAACGCTCAGAGCTTCTTTTTTTCGTGATATTTGGATGGTGGAGAGTTGCCGTAAAGAATTCGATCGTAACGAGATTCTGATCTTTCGCGAAGTCTTGTCTGAAGGCAAAGGGAAGGGTGTTTTCGTGATAGACAATATCAATTTCGTAGCTGATATTATCCATTATTCTCTCAAGGGCATAGAGACTCCGTACATACGAGGGCTGATTGGAACGGGTTTGAGTGAAGAGGAAGCTCGAAAGTACGTCGGTCGGCTGGTTTTTGGTGCTTTGGGAAGAAATGTAAATCTGAGATAATTTAGGAAAATCAGATCGGTCTGACCGGTTGCAAACCGTATGGAACCCCGTTAGTGGCAAGGGCGCAACACGCTCGTGACAAAGCCTTGATACCATGGTGTCGAGGCCTTGTTATCAAAGGAACCAAGCTGTGCGGATTGTGCGAGAGATAGAGAAGTCAGTTTGACCTGAAATCTTTTAATATCGACGTTGGCTGATCATTAAATAAGGTGTATCTTTGCCTCATGAAATTATTCATCTAAATAACTAAAGAATTATGGGATTATTAACAGGAAAAACGGCAATCATTACTGGTGCAGCCCGTGGTATCGGTAAGGCGATTGCTTTAAAGTTTGCTTCCGAAGGTGCAAACATAGCATTTACAGATTTGGTTATCGACGAAAATGGCCAGAATACAGAAAAAGAGATTGCAGCATTTGGCGTAAAAGTAAAGGGCTATGCCTCGAATGCTGCCAGCTTTGAAGAAACTGAAAAAGTAGTCAATCAGATTAAAGAAGATTTTGGTTCGATAGACATCTTGGTCAATAATGCCGGCATTACGAAAGACGGCTTGATGATGCGTATGAGCGAAGCACAATGGGACGCTGTGATTGCTGTTAATCTGAAATCTGCGTTTAATTTCATTCACGCATGCACGCCGATTATGATGCGCCAAAAAGCTGGAAACATCATCAATATGGCTTCTGTGGTCGGTGTTCACGGCAATGCAGGACAGTGTAATTACTCTGCTTCTAAAGCCGGAATGATTGGTCTTGCTAAGTCGATTGCGCAAGAACTCGGTTCGCGCGGCATTCGTGCCAACGCCATAGCTCCGGGATTTATTATTACTGACATGACGGCTAAACTTTCCGATGAAGTAAAGGATGAATGGAGCAAAAAGATTCCTCTTCGTCGCGGAGGTACGACTGAAGATGTGGCAAACGTTGCTACTTTTCTTGCTTCCGATATGTCGTCTTACGTGAGCGGACAGGTGATTCAAGTAGACGGCGGTATGAATATGTAAAGATTGGTCAGTGGAGATTGTTTACGAAGATAATCACATTCTCGTTGTCAATAAAACAAGTTCGGAAATTGTTCAGGGTGACAAAACAGGCGACAAACCACTTTCAGAATGGGTAAAAGAATATATCAAGGCAGTATATGCCAAGCCCGGTAACGTGTTTGTCGGAGTTGTCCACAGACTGGACCGTCCGGTGAGCGGACTGGTGGTTTTTGCCAAGACCAGCAAAGCTTTGGGACGCCTCAATGAGATGTTTCGCAATGGCGAAGTAAAAAAAACATATTGGGCAATCGTCAAAAATTGTCCGCCGAAAAATGAAGATGAACTGATTCACTATTTGGTGCGCAATGAAAGACAAAACAAAAGTTATGCGTACGACAAAGATGTGAAAAAAGATGCGAAGAAGGCTATTTTGCATTATCGTTTGATAGGACAATCGGATAATTATTTTTTGCTGGAGATTGACCTGAAAACAGGACGTCATCATCAGATTCGCGCTCAACTGGCTAAAATAGGTTGTCCGATTAAGGGCGATTTGAAATATGGCTTTCCGCGATCTAATCCTGATGGAAGCATTAGTTTGCACGCACGTACGGTCAGCTTTATTCATCCGGTGTCGAAAAAGCAAATTAGTTTGGAAGCTGCGGTGCCAGCTGGTAATTTGTGGAATGGTTTTCGTATGCTCTAATTTGTTGGCAATTGTAACAATCGTTCTTATAAAGAATCTCGGAAAACAACGTGTGTAAGCATGCATGTTTGTCTTCCGAGATTTTTTGTATGAGTCTTCCGAATAGAGATATACTTGCCGGTGGATTAGAGACAGTGGCGAATATAAGTGACTCAATCATAAGGGATTTGGGGACATAACGATTGCATATAAAATGAAAGGCGACAGACTCTTTACCAGAAGAGTCTGTCGCCTTATTAGTGATGAGAAAGGAATATTATTCCCAGTTCATGTTTGCCATACGTTTGTAGGAAGCATAGCGTTTCTTAGCCATGTCTTCACAAGCGTTGAACAAGTCTGCTGCTTCAGTCGGATATTGTTTCATGACAGAAGCGAAGCGGACTTCACCTTTGAGATAGTCTTGGAAGTTATCCCAATTAGGTTCTTTCGAGTCTAGTATGAACGGATTCTTACCTTCTGCTTCCAACTCAGGATTGAATCGCCATAAGTGCCAGTATCCGCATTCAACAGCTTTGGCTTCTTCTGCTTGTGATTTACCCATACCGGCTTTCAGACCGTGGTTGATACACGGAGCGTATGCAATGATCAAGGATGGTCCATGATATGCTTCGGCTTCGCGGATGGCTTTCAAGGTCTGTGCTTGATCAGCTCCCATAGCGATTTGAGCTACGTATACATATCCGTAAGTAGTGGCAATCATACCGAGATCTTTTTTACGTACACGTTTTCCGGAGGCTGCAAACTTGGCAATGGCACCAAGCGGAGTTGCTTTAGATGCTTGTCCACCTGTGTTAGAGTAAACTTCAGTATCGAGTACGAGAATGTTTACATCTTCGCCGGAAGCGATTACATGATCAAGGCCACCGTAACCGATATCGTATGCAGCACCGTCACCACCGATAATCCACTGGCTGCGTTTGATAAGATAGTCTTGGAATTCAGCGATAGTCTTACAATATTCACAATTGTCTTTAGCTGCTTCTACCATCGGAACAATCTTCTCGGCAGCAGCTTTGCTCTTCTCGGCATCGTCTTTGCCTTCGAGCCATTCTTGGAAAACAGCTTTATATTCGGCAGGAGTGCCTTCTGCAGCAATAGCTCCTTGCATGGCTTCTATCAAACGGTTGCGGAGTTTCTTGTTGGCAAGTTCCATACCTAGACCAAATTCGCAGAAGTCTTCGAACAAAGAGTTAGCCCATGCAGGACCTTGACCTTTCTCATTTGTTGTATAAGGAGTAGAAGGTACAGAACCGGAATAAATAGATGAGCATCCGGTTGCGTTGGCTACCATTTCACGATCACCAAAAAGTTGAGAGATCAACTTCACATACGGAGTCTCACCGCAACCTGAACATGCTCCTGAGAACTCGAACAACGGGGTTGCAAACTGTGAGTTCTTTACATTCGATTTGATGTCAACCAAATGTTGTTTAGACTTCACATTGTCTACGCAGTAAGTCCAGTTGTCAGTTTCAGCAAGCTGACTTTCGAGATGTTTCATGGTCAATGCCTTACCGCCTTTCTTTGGATTGCCCGGACAAATGTCGGCACAGTTACCACAACCAAGGCAGTCGAGTACGTCTACTTGTACGCGGAACGTCATACCATCGAATACTTTACCTATGGCTTTCAGCATCGGGAAGTTTGCACCTTTCTGTTCTTCAGCATCGAGTACGAACGGACGGATAGCTGCGTGAGGACAAACGTATGCACATTTGTTACATTGGATACAAGTTTCCGGGTTCCATTCAGGAACGAATGTAGCCACACCACGTTTCTCATATTTGGCTGTTCCTTGATACCACGTACCATCTTCGATGCCTTTGAAAGCTGATACTGGAAGCAAATCACCGTCTTGTGCATTGATCGGACGGACTACTTCGTTGATAAATGCAGGATCGTTGTTTTCTGTTTTAGCGTCGTCTGTCAGATTAACCCAAGCCGGATCAATCGTCAATTGTTTGTATTCGCCTCCACGATCTACGGCCGCATAGTTCTTGTTGACAATATCTTCACCCTTCTTGCCATAGGATTTTACAATGAATTTCTTCATTTGTTCTATAGCTAAATCAACGGGAATAACCTCCGTAATACGGAAGAATGCGGATTGAAGGATGGTGTTTGTACGATTACCCAAACCTATTTCTTGTGCAATTTGGGTTGCGTTGATATAGTAAACAGAGATGTTGTTTTGAGCGAAATATTTCTTTACTTTGTTTGGCAGGTTCTTTGCCAATTCGTCGCTTTCCCAAATAGTATTTAAAAGAAATGTTCCGTTCTTGCGCAGACCACGAGTTACGTCATACATGTGCAGATAAGCCTGTACATGGCATGCTACGAAATTCGGCGTGTTAACCAAGTATGTAGAACGAATTGGGTGATCACCGAAACGCAAGTGAGAGCAAGTGAAACCACCGGATTTCTTTGAGTCGTATGAGAAGTAAGCTTGGCAATATTTGTCTGTGTTGTCACCGATAATTTTTACTGAGTTCTTGTTGGCACCTACTGTTCCGTCAGCTCCCAAACCGTAAAACTTAGCTTCAAACATTCCTTCGCCGCCCATAGCGATTTCTTCTTTCTTAGGCAGAGAGGTGAATGTTATGTCATCTACAATACCGATCGTGAAGTTATCTTTCGGCATAGCCATTTCTAAGTTCTCGAATACAGATAAAATTTGAGTCGGAGTCGTGTCCTTTGAACCCAGACCGTAGCGTCCTCCTACAACCAACGGAGCGTTTTCTTGTCCGTAGAGACAGTCTTTTACGTCGAGGTACAAAGGCTCACCGTTTGCACCCGGTTCCTTCGTACGGTCGAGCACAGCAATGCGTTTAACCGTCTTAGGCATCGTTGCCAGGAAATGTTTAGCTGAGAACGGGCGATACAGATGTACTGAAATCATACCGACTTTCTTTCCTTGAGCCATCAGATAGTCAATCGCTTCACGGGCAGCTTCCGTTATCGAACCCATTGCGATGATAATATTTTCTGCATCTTCGGCTCCGTAGTAGTCAAAGAGATGATAGCGACGGCCGGTAATCTTGTAGATTTCATCCATGTATTGTTCTACAATTTCAGGCACGTTTTCATAAAATGGGTTGCAAGATTCTCTGTGTTGGAAGAAATGGTCAGGGTTTTCTGCCATACCACGAGCCACCGGTTTATTCGGAGTCAGTTTGCGCTCACGGAATTCAGACAAGGCTTTTTGATCGATTAGCGGAGCCAGGTCTTCGTTGTCCAGTCTTTCAATCTTTTGAATTTCGTGAGAGGTACGGAAACCGTCGAAGAAGTTCAAGAATGGAACACGGGTCTTGATCGTGGCCAAATGTGCTACGCTAGCCAAATCCATAACTTCTTGAACAGAACCTTCACACAGCATGGCAAATCCGGTCTGACGGCAGGACATCACGTCTTGGTGGTCACCAAAGATACACAGTGCATGTGAAGCCAACGTACGAGCAGATACGTGGAAGACACACGGCAAGAATTCACCTGCGATTTTATACATATTCGGAATCATCAGCAATAAGCCTTGTGATGCCGTATAAGTAGTCGTTAGGGCACCTGCTTGTAACGAACCGTGAACAGCTCCCGCTGCACCGGCTTCTGATTGCATTTCCTCAACCAGAACAGTCTCGCCGAAGATGTTTTTACGACCGGCGGCTGCCCATTCGTCTACATGCTCAGCCATCGTAGACGACGGAGTGATGGGATAAATTGCTGCTACTTCAGTGAACATATAAGAGATATGTGCAGCTGCTTCATTACCATCACACGTAATAAATTTCTTTTGTTTAGTCATAACAGTATTAATTATTAGTATGAAATTTGTTGTTTATGCTCTTGTTTTGTTAATAGAGAAAACCAAAAAGCCACAGCGGAATTTGATTCCCGTGTCCTGCTTCGATTTGATGAATGGCATAGATGAAATCCGGGTTGTTTTTCGGTTTAGCATCTTTCTGGCAAATTCTGAAAGGGATTGTGCCATCCACCAAAAAAGAAGTCCCTTTGTCGCCTTTATATAATTTATGGTCTTTGTACATAGTGTTTAAGAAAAAAGTTTCCAATACATCTTGTTCTTCTACTTTAACCGGATAAATGGAATACATCAGATTAGTGTTGTGCATCATGATTTTCGATGGTTTCTTGGGAAAAGATTCTCCTTCCGGATAAACCATATTAATCAGGCGCGAATCAGCCAAATATTTGATGTAATTCATTACGGTAGCCCGCGAAGTCCGGATGTCTGTAGCCAGTTGACTCACATTGGGTGCCGACGGACCGTCTACTGCCAGCAAATATAACAATTTCTTAATTTTCGAGAGATATTTAAGTTCAATTTGTTTGATTAAAAGTATGTCTACTTCAATCATCATGTTCATCGTCTTTAATAAATTTTCCGAGTAATTGCGCTTTTCCATGAAAAACGGATAAAAACCATGATGTAAATAGTCTTGAAAATAATTGAGTGGATGGGTCTTTAAAAGAATCTCTTTCACGATGGATTCGTGATGACGGATAATGTCGCTCAGTGTATAGACTTGAAAGCTATTGCCGGTCACAACGTTTAGAAATTCTCGGAAAGAAAATCCGCGCAGGTTATAAGACTTGATAATGTCGCGCAATTCCGGATAGTCTTCGTGCAGACGCATGACAGACGAGCCTGTAAACACAATCTTTAATTCGGGATAGAGATCGTAACACTGACGGAGTTCATGGCTCCAGTTGGATTGTTTGAATATCTGGTCAATCAACAACACTTTGCCGCCCTGTTTATAAAAGTCTTCTGCCAGTTTTTTCACGCTGTGGCCTTGAAAATAGAAATTGTTCATGTTGATGTACAGGCAGGAGCGGTCTGTCCCGAAATGTTCTTTGGCGTATTGCAGCAGAAATGTAGTTTTTCCTACCCCGCGCGTACCTTTAATACCGATAAGCCGGTCGTTCCAATTGATTTCGTCCATCAGGTTACGGCGGACGTTTATATTGGTATGTTCCACTAGATTTGCATGTGTTTGGTAGAAAATTTCCATTCCAATGCCGGATTTATTCGCAAATATACGA
>CAZEPM010000089.1:0-7733 GCA_964514145.1 uncultured Bacteroides sp. | reverse complement strand
TATTCCTTATTCACCGTGTGCCCTCGGAGTATTTCGCCCCTCCCATAGCCACAGAGACAGGCGGTTTCTCTTTTTCCTCCGAAAAACGTTCGTATGTGGGTGGGTTTTACATATCTTTGTGGCACTTTATAATCTTTGCGGTATGAAAAGACTTGGGATCGGATGGTTGTTTTTAATGCTCTCACTGCTGGCTTGTGGTCAGCAGTCGGATGCGGTAGTGCTCACGGTGGGAGGAGTGTCCGTGTCGAAGGCAGAGTTTCTGTATGCTTATCGGAAGAACCGGTCTCAACTCTCGGTTCCTGATTTTGTGTCGCGCATGATCGAGACAAAACTTTGGGTCTGTCTGGCTTACGAGTGGGGACTCGATCGGTCGCCGGCCTTTCGTGCGGCGATGGATACATGCAGGCTCCGGCTGCAGCCGGATGAGTGTATGGCGGTCAGTCGGGCGGAGAGCGACACAGTGAGTGAGCGGATGGCACATTTCTGTATCCGCCTTCCTCAGCAGGCCTCGACCGAGACGATTCGTCGGGCAGAAGCCTGTATGGACTCTCTTTATAGGCAGATGCGGGCGGATGGCGAGTTGTCGCACTGGATGGCCGAGAATGGCGAGTCGTTTTGTCAGGCGTGGACGGGCGAACTGGTTGAGCCGGATGTTTACACAATGTTGCCCGAAGTTGAAGCCCGATGGTTGAGTTTGTCGGAAGGAGAGATGTCGGAGCCGTTTTATTCGCCGGTGGGACTTCATGTGATTCAGCGATGTGTGGCCGGCGAAGAAGTCATTGTTCCTGAAAGTGAAGGGTTGACTGCGGATGAGAAGGAATTGCTTTTGCAAGAGTATCACGACGGGTTGCTGATAGGCATGCTGATGGATTCACTGAAGCAAACGGACGAAGAAGACTTGAAACGCCATTACAAGACGCATCGCAAGCAATATGCTTGGCGGTTGCCTCACTTTAAAGGGTTTGTGTTGCAAGCGACAGATGAGGCGTCGCTCAATGAGATGGTGTGCCGGATAGCGGAGGTCGACCGTAAGCGCTGGCCTCTGGAGGCCGATCGCTTGCTGGCTGCGGCAGATACGGCGAGGCTGAAGGCAGACTATGGGCTTTATCAAATCGGCAGTTGCCCGAGTGTTGACCAATATGTATTCGGTCAGGGCAGTTTTGTACCCGATTCGTGCTTCTCGCAAGTGCGTGTCGTCGGGAAAGTGCTGAAAAAGAAACCGGAGTCTTATCTCGATGTATATGAGATGGTAAGGTCTGATTTTGTGCGCGAACGACGTGAGCGGGAAAAGCGAAAAGCTGCGCGGGAATTTAAGGTTGAAATAAACGAAGAGGTTCTAAAAACAGTTAACAATCGTGACTCGATATAGATTAAAACCGTATCTTCGTCAGTTGTTTAATCTATCGGTAGTAACTATGAGGCTTTTAGTCGCTAGTCTGTTGGTTGTTTGCTGTGGTTTCGCATCGTGTGATGGAAATACGGATCATCATGGCAGAACGCCGATAGTTTCAGTGAACGGTATGTTTCTCTACCAAGATGATATAAAGAACATCTTGCCCGTCGGAATGTCTTCGGCAGACAGCACAACGTTTGTTGAGAACTACATTCGCAACTGGGTGGAAGATGCGCTTCTCTATCGTAAGGCAGAGCGGAATATCTCTGACGATCAGCGGATTCAGCGTTTGGTGGAAAACTATCGTCGGGCGTTGGTGATGCATGAGTATCAACAGAAACTCATCGGACAACAACTCTTGCGTGAGGTCTCTGAAAGTGAATTGCAGGCGTTTTATGAGCAAAACAAGAACTTGTTTAAAGCCGACGAAACGTTGATTAAGGGGCTTTTCATTAAGGTGCCGTTGAGTGCATCGGAGATAAAGCAGGTGCGCCGTTGGTATCGGGATAAAGAGCAAAAAACGGTGGATAAACTAGAGAAATTGAGTTTGAGCACAGCTGCGGATTATATGTATTTTTATGATCGCTGGATTCCGGCCTCGACTGTGTTGGTCAAGATTCCGTTACAGCTAGACAATGCCGAACGGTATTTATCGGATAACCGTCAGATTGAAGTTGAGGATTCGTTGTATGGCTATTTCCTGAATATCGACGATGTGTTGTTGCGCAATCAGGAGAAACCTTTTGAGGTAGCCCGTGAAGACGTGAAATCTGTGATGCTCAACTTAAAGCAGGCCGATTTTATGCGAAATGTAAAGGCGGATTTGTATGAAGAGGCCATGAATAAAGATGAAATAACATATTATTACTTTAATAAATAGTGTGACAGATGAAAAGACGAATAAGTGTTAGATTCCTTTCTTTGCTTTGCGTATGCATGGGATATTTAGCCGTATCTGCGCAAGATAATGTTATCGATGAGGTGGTATGGGTTGTAGGCGATGAGGCTATCTTGAAATCGGATATCGAACAAGCACGTTTGCAAGCCCAGTATCAAGGAATTAAATACGATAAAGACCCATATTGCGTGATTCCCGAACAGATGGCTGTGCAGAAATTGTTTTTGCATCAGGCAGCAATCGACAGTATTGAGGTGTCAGATGCAGATGTCATCCGCACGGTAGATAGTCAAATTGATTATTATATCAAACAGATTGGTTCGAGAGAAAAGCTGGAAGAGTATATGCGGCAAACAATCACACAGCTGCGTGAGCGTTGGCGTGAGGAAGTGCGCAACCAAATGATCGCTGAAAAAATGCGCGATGAAATTGTGAAAGATGTCAAGGTAACGCCGGCTCAGGTGAGACGTTATTTCAGTTCGTTGCCGCAAGACAGTGTGCCTTTTATTCCTACTCAAGTGGAAGTGCAAATCATTACGCAGCAGCCGAATATTCCTCAGTCGGAGATCGATCGGGTAAAAGATCAGTTGCAGAACTTTATCGACCGTATCAATTCCGGTGAAGCACAGTTTTCTACGTTAGCTCGTATGTATTCTGAGGATGAAGCTTCTGCCCGCAATGGTGGTGAGATGGATTTCATGGGGCGGGGACAGTTTGTGCCCGAGTTTGCGGCGGTGGCTTTTAATCTGACCGACCCGAAAAAAGTGTCGAGAATCACAGAGACGGAATACGGTTATCATATCATTCAGTTGATGGAGAAGCGAGGCGATCGCATCAAAGTGCGCCATATCTTGCTGAAACCCCATGTCGACGAACAGGATTTGGAACGTACCATGGCGCGGCTGGATTCCATTGCTGACGATATTCGTACCGAAAAATTCTCGTTTGAAACGGCAGCTTCTTATCTGTCGAGCGACAAGTCTTCGAGAAACAACAACGGTCTGATGCCAAACGAAATGACGGGTACGGCTCGCTTCGAGATGCAGCAGTTGCCTTCGGAGATTGCCATGGTGATTGATAAGATGAATGTGGGAGAAATCTCAAATGCATTTACTATGATCAATACGAAAACCGGTAAGGAAGAATGTGCCATCGTGAAGCTGAAAGCACGTATTCCCGGTCATAAGGCAGTGATTACGGAAGACTATCAACGCCTGAAGAACATTGTACTCGGACAATTGCAGAGTGAGAAAATCCATAAATGGATTGCAGAAAAGCAAAAAACCACCTATGTTCGTATCAATGATAAGTGGAAAAACTGTGATTTTGAGTACCCCGGTTGGATTCATTGATGTTGTAGCAAAGCCAGCAAGAAGATAAGTATTTATATATGTCTGAAAAGCAGAAGATACGCCAACTTCGCGGGCACAGAATATGTTTGTTTGCTATTCTGTGCCTGTTTGGTATTTGTGTGGCACAAGTTCGGCCTTCGCAAAACACGAATCAGGATGAACCACAAAAAACGCGGGTCTATCTGTTGCATTCAGACCTGTTGAAATATAATAAAGAGTTGAATCCGGATGCACAAATATTGATAGGCAATGTCAAGTTTCGGCACGACAGCGCTTACATGGACTGCGATTCAGCCTATTTTTATGAGGCTAGAAATTCGTTCGAAGCCTTTGGAAACATCAAAATGCAGCAGGGTGACACGCTGTTTATCTACGGTGATTGGCTGTATTATGACGGAAACACACTGTTAGCCATGCTACGCGAGAATGTGCGGATGGAGAACCGTGAAACCGTGTTGACCACAGACAGTTTGAATTACGATCGCTTGTTTAATTTGGGATATTTCTTCGATGGAGGAACACTCACCGACCCTGAGAATATTCTTACGTCAGAGTGGGGAGAGTATAGTCCGGCTACCAAAATCGCGGTGTTTAACTATGACGTAAAGCTCGTAAATTCCCAGTTCATACTGACCTCAGACACTCTGCGATATCATACGGATACGCGCATCGCCAATATCGTAGGTCCGTCTGACATCGTAAGTGGTCAAAGTCATATTTATTCCGACCTCGGATATTACAACACCGTGTCCGGTCAGGCCGAATTGCTCAACCGTTCGGTGTTGACCAACGGTCGGCGTCAGTTGGTGGGCGACAGCTTGTTCTACGATCGCGATCTCGGTTATGGCGAAGCTTTTTGGAATGTGGTCATGACGGATACGGAGAATAAAAATCTGCTCACGGGCGAATACGGATATTATAATGAACTGGAAGGATCTGCCGTCGTGACCGATAGCGCCGTAGCCATGAACTATTCGCAAAACAACGACACAATGTATATACATGGCGACACGTTGCGTTTGGTAACGTATAATATCAATACGGATTCTGTCTATCGTAAGACCTTTGTGTATCATAAGGTGCGCATTTATAAGTCCGACCTTCAAGGTGTGTGCGACTCGTTGGAGTTCAACTCATTGGATTCGTGTATAACCATGTATAAAGATCCGATTATATGGAACGGAGAGCAACAACTGTTCGGAGAAGAAATCAAGGCCTATATGAATGATAGCACCGTCGATTGGGCTCATGTGATTAATCAAGCCATGTCTATCGAGCGACTCGACTCCATACATTATAACCAAGTGAGCGGAAAAGAGATGAAAGCCTATTTTGATAACGGCGAAATCCGCCAGCTCGACGTGATTGCCAATGTCCGTGTAGGATATTATCCATTTGACAGTGACAGCACGATGATTGGATACGCCAATTGTGAATCAAGTTTGCTTAATTTGTACATGCAAGAACGTAAGGTAGAAAAAATCAAGATGAGTCCGCGTACCGATGGCGTGTTTTATCCGTTGTCGCAAATTCCTCCCGACAAACTGTATCTGCCATCGTTTGCATGGTTCGACTATATTCGTCCGCTCAACAAAGACGATATATTCGATTGGCGTCCCAAAAAAGCCGGGCAAGAGTTGAAAAAGACCCTCCTGCGCGAACCGCCTTTGCCAACTTTGAAAGGCTTGCTGGATCAGGAAGAATAACCAGAAAAACAGAAGTCGCAAGGAGCGGCAAGGTAAAAAGACTGACTTGTCATCTGATTCTAGAGATTTTGAAAATGAAAGGAAGTTTATGAGTGATGTAATACGTTTACTGCCCGATTCGGTAGCCAATCAGATAGCGGCGGGCGAAGTCATACAACGTCCGGCATCTGTGGTTAAAGAGTTGGTAGAGAATGCAATAGATGCGGAGGCTAAACATATTCATGTCTTGATAACCGATGCCGGAAAAACCTGCATACAGGTGGTGGACGACGGCAAGGGCATGTCTGAAACCGATGCACGTTTGTCGTTCGAACGGCATGCAACGTCGAAAATACGCGAGGCGGCCGATTTATTTGCCTTGCATACCATGGGATTTAGAGGAGAGGCACTGGCCTCGATCGCTGCGGTTGCTCAGGTGGAACTGAAAACACGCAGAGAAATAGACGAATTAGGCACGTTGATTCACATTTCCGGTTCACGTGTGGAACGTCAGGAAACGGTCTCGTGCCCGAAAGGCTGTAACTTCTCAGTCAATAACCTGTTTTTCAATGTCCCTGCACGCCGCAAATTCTTAAAGTCGAATCAAACGGAGCTGAGTAACATTCTCAATGAGTTCGAACGCATCGTGTTGGTGCATCCTGACGTGGCATTCACGCTTCAACACAACGATACGGAGTTATACAACTTGCCGGTGGCCTCGCTTCGCCAACGTTTGCTCGACGTCTTTGGCAAGAAGTTAAACCAACAATTGCTCAATCTGGAAGTCGAAACCTCTTTGGTCAAGATTACAGGATTTGTCAGCAAGCCGGAATTCGCCCGTAAAAAAGGAGCACATCAGTTTTTTTTCGTGAATAACCGATATATGCGCCATCCCTATTTCCACAAAGCCGTGATGGAGGCGTATACCCGACTGATACCGGTAGGCGAGCAAATCTCTTATTTCATTTATTTCGACGTTGCCCCGGCCGATATCGATATCAATATCCATCCGACAAAGACGGAAATCAAGTTCGAAAACGATCAGGCCATCTGGCAGATTCTGGTGGCGGCCATTAAAGAAACGTTGGGCAAGTTCAATGCCGTTCCGACAATCGATTTTGATACGGAGGGAAAGCCTGATATTCCGGTTTTTACGGGTTCCGATGCCGCCGTCATGCCTCAGGCGGTCTACGATTCGTCGTATAACCCTTTTTATTCCGGTGAAACAGACGGTTACGCAGGAGGCCCGTCCGACTTTTCAACCGGCTCTCGTCAGGCTCCTTACCGGCCTTCGTCCGGTTATCGGGAACGTGTGGTTCCCGAAGACTGGGAGGCTCTTTATCGTGGGACAGAGCCGGAGCAGTCTGTTCGTGCCGATTCGTTCGAACCGTTGGCCGGTCTTGGCGAAACAGGCGAGGAGGCAGCCTTGTTGGAAGTTTCTGCGGAGAAATCCGTCCATCATTATCAGTTTAAGGGGCGTTATATTCTGACCTCGGTCAAGTCCGGTTTGATGATTATTGAGCAAACGCGTGCTCACATCCGTATTCTTTTCGACCGTTATTTAAGTCAGATAGAAAAACATCAAGGGGCATCGCAGGGGTTGTTGTTTCCGGAGATGATTGAATTTCCGTCTTCCGAAGCGGTGATTTTGGAGTCGCTTGACAATGAACTTACGGCTATCGGTTTTGAACTCTCAAATTTGGGTGGTGGCAGTTATGCCATCAACAGCGTTCCTTCCGATATTGGGGATGTCGATCCGGTCACTTTGTTGCGGAATCTGGTTCATTCGGCGCATGGCTATCGCGATCATGTTAAAAAAGAGATGCATGAGGCTTTGGCTTTGGTGATGGCTAAAGCTGCGGCCGTTGCCCCCGGGCAACTGTTGAGCAAAGAAGAAATGGACAGTTTGATATCTTCTTTATTTGCATGTCAGACTCCGAATTATACGCCTGACGGGAAAACGATACTGACGATTCTTAAAGACGAAGAAATCGATAGTTTATTTTAATTCTCAGATGCTTTTATGGTGGTGGATTTCGTATTTATTGTTTCTTACAGATAAAAGGCAAAAAGATATAAAAGAAACGTGTATAGGTTATTAAGTGATCAAAACAAAAATAGCAAATCGATTTTTTGTAGTCGAAAAGTTGTTTTTTTTATTTATTTTGTGTACTTTTGCCTTGTATTTGTTCCTGTTTTAGGCAAGAAATTGAAATGACTCGATTGTAAAAGATAGAAAACAAAACAGATAGTAATAAATAATAAAATTATGAAAAAGTTTATGCTTGCGCTGGCAGTTGCCAGCTTGTCTGTTGGAGCTATGGCACAAGAGACAGTAGAAGTAGTTGACATTCCATTAAAAGAGAATAGTGTAGAAACTAATTCTTTCTGGAGCAATTGGTTTA
>CAZEPM010000088.1:2431-7785 GCA_964514145.1 uncultured Bacteroides sp. | reverse complement strand
TTCTCTTGTTACGCACTCGACGTTCACTTGTTGCCGACTTATGCTCCTCTTGTCGGCGACAAGAAAGACAAAAGGACGAGGGGCCTTGCGCGGCCTCTCGTCCTTGCATAAGGTCTGACGTCGGACGGCTAATAACAGGGGTGTTGCTGTTGTGCCAGTCCCGGATTGACGTCGATGATGTTCGTCGTGTTGAACGGGAGTATCTCTACCATGTTTTCCTTCATGCCGTAGAACACGCCTGTGCTTCCGGTAATCCAGCTGTTGTTGTCGGCCACTCCGTCGATGTCCTGCGTGCTCAGGTTTCCTTTCTGCTTGATGGTGTGGATGCCGAACATGTTCAGGATGGTGTAGCTGACGGGTGTCGTGGAGATGCCCGACGGCTCGGTGTAATACACGTTTCCGCTCTCGTCTTCGTAGAAGGTGGTTTCCACGTAGCCGCCGCTGTTGGAGTTCATGATGTGCAGCGTGGAGAGTTCGTCGCCGGTCAGGATTGCCGCCACGTCACCTTCCGTCATTTCGATGTGCTCTAATGCGATTGTCGGGTCGTCCAGCGTGGGGACGGACGTCAGCTTATATGCCCAATAAGGTGCAATGTCCGCGTATTCGCCTTCACGATTGGCCAGACGGACGAGTTTTTCCTTCTCTTCCGTCAGATGGGATACCAATATTCCCCAGCGTGCCAGGTCGCTCTTGCGCAGACCTTCGTGGGCAAGTTCGAGCTTCCGTTCCTGAATGATGAAGTCCCTGAAGTCATCGTAGCCGGTCGGAATGGTTCCGATCTTCGACTCGTCATTCTCGAAGGCGCGCAGGCGTACCTCTCTTACGGCACTGATAGCCTCAGCCGTGGGGCCATTATTCAGTTCGTTTAAAGCCTCAGCATACATGAGCAAGACGTCGGCATAGCGCAGGATAGGCCAGTTGATGTCACGGCGGCTGTCCGACGTGCCGCGACTGGTTTTCCAGTTGATGCGGTACTTGCCGACTCCCATTCCCGCGTAGGTGTTCATCTGATAGGAGTTGTTATTGTCCGAGAGGTTCAGACCGTAGTTGCAGATTGCGACGTCGCGACGCTGGTCGCCCTCCTCGTATTCGAAATAGAAGGTGGGCATGGCCATCATTTGCGAACCGCCCTTACCCAGTTCCACGTTGTCCGTTCCGCTGGTCGGGATGCCGTTCGTATATCCCGTGCGCACGTCGGCACTGTTCGCGCCAAACCATCCGTATTCGAACATGCTTTCCCAGTTGTACGTCTGATTGCCCAAGTCGCGGAATATCTGGTCGTAGTCATCCAACAAATAGTTTTCGCCACGACTGATGACTTCCCGGCAAGCATCGGCTGCAATCTGATAGAGTTCGGTGATACGGCTCTGATCGTCCCGCTGGGCAACGCGGCAGGTCGATGCATCATAAGGCACGGTGCTCAAATCCCAACGCAGAGAATAGCCGGCGGCATAGAGGGCTACACGAGCCAAGATACCGTATGCGGCATTCTTCGTGAAACGTTCCGGAGTCGTTGCCAACGTGCTTTCGCTGCGCCAAGGCAACAATTCCACCGCGCGCTGCAAGTCTGCAATGCATCGGTCATAAATCGTATCGCGGCTCACACGCGAAGAAGAGAACGTTGTCAGTTCGCTGGTCGGAACATCCTGATAGGGCACATCGCCATACCAACGCATAATGTTCCAATAAGCATAACCGCGGATGGCATAACACTCGCCCAACAGGACGTTGACGGTGGCTTCCTCGCTCTCGCTTACCGACATTTCCGGCAGATTCCGGATGCAGACATTGGCATACTCTATCGCCGTGTACATGTTCGTATAGGTACTGCTCAACATGGTCGACGTGGCGGTATAGTCATAATTGGAAACATTATACTTGGAGTTGCTCTCGGTTGAAACCGATTCGTCCGTACCCATCAGCAGCTGGTAGCCGAGCTCCTGCGTATGCAGGTAATAGTAAGCGCCGACCACTGCCATTTCCGCACGGCTCACACTCGAAAAAACGGACGAACTGTCGGCCTTCGATTCGGAAGGCATGTCCAGCCAGTCTTCACACGAAGCTGCACTCCATAATAACGCAGCAGCTCCCACTATGTTTAGTATGTTTTTCATCATATTGTACGTCCTCCTGTTTAAAATGTTAAGTTTACACCTATTACCCAACTCTTAGAACGCGGATAAGAAGAATTATCGATACCCGGAGTCAGTGCGCTGCTGGTAGCTGACACTTCAGGGTCGTAGCCGGTATAGTCTGTAAACGTATAAATATTGTTCAAAGTAAAATAGACACGTGCATTGTTGAGTTTTGCATATTGCACGAGTCGTTTAGGGAATGTATAGCCCAATGTGATGGTGCTCAAACGCAAATAAGAACCGTCTTCAATGTAATAGCTGCTGTAGTCACTGATGGCCGTCTTGTTGTTGGTTGAGATGTTCCACATCACATTACTGCTATATTGGTGGGGGTTCAATTCAGCCAACCGTGCCAAATTGGTTGATTCTTCACCGGTCAAGGGGTCGATTAACGTAAAGCGGTTGGCCATTACAGACAAGGTGTTCTGATTCGCAAGATACGGACCGATGAAACGCTGCGTGCTCATGTTGAAAACATCGTTTCCGTATGAGAAGGTCATAAACACACTCAAGTCGAAACTTTTATAAGTAAACGTATTGTTCCATCCACCCGTAAAGTCCGGAGAAGCATTACCGATTACCGTACGGTCGTTTGTGCTCCAAACGGGATTACCATCGTCGTCGGTTTCACCGGATATGGCTTTGTATTTGACATCACCCGGTCTGACAGAATTACGGTTGAAACCCTTCAGTGAAGCCACACCGTCTTTCAGCGTATAGGATCCGTCTTCATTCTGAATGAAATCATCGGTCGTGTAAATACCGTCGTAAATCAAACCATAGAACTGACCCAGAGACTTACCCACTTCAATCTTAAATCCCATACGCGATTCATAGTCTTGAAGGAAATAAGTGGTTTCGCTATCACCGTAGATGTCCAACACCTTTGAGCGGTTAAATGCGATGTTGAAGTCCATAGTCCATCTAAAATCTTTGGTACTGATGTTGGTCGAGTTCAACACGATTTCCACGCCTCGGTTACGGATTGAGCCGATGTTCTGATACTGTGTGGAATATCCCGTAGAAGTCGGTATCTTATTCGATATCAACAGGTTCGAAGACTCGTTGTTATACCAGTCGACAGACAGGTTCAAACGGTTTCTGAAAATAGAGAAATCCACACCGATGTTGGTAGAGGTTGTTTTCTCCCAACGCAGATTTTCATTACCCAATACCGAGCCCGGAACCAATGTGATATAGTCTGATCCGTTGATGCCGTAGTGCCCCGAACCGTAGTCCGTAGCATACATATTGTTGTCAATATTGTTGTTGCCCGACGTACCATAACCGACACGAAATTTCAGGTTATCGATAAAGTCCACATCTTCCATGAAAGCCTCTTCCGAAATACGCCATGCAGCCGAAGCCGACGGGAAATATCCCCACTGATTGCCTTTGGCAAACTTCGACGAGCCATCGGCACGCAACGTTCCGGTGACAAGGTAGCGCTCATTGTAATTGTAAGACAAACGTCCGAAGAATGAAACCAAACCTTCGCGGCTCGTGCCCGACTTCCACGAATAGGGTGTACCCATGCTTACATCGTTCAGTCCGAAGTTTCCATCAGAAAACGAACGATATTCGTTGTTCAGATTCAAACTCCGTGTATACCACGTTTCTTGTCCCAGTAACACGGTCAAATCGTGTTGCTCGGCAACTTTAAAGTTATAATTCAACGTATTGGTTATCTGCCATACATACTTTTCGCTATTGTTGCGATAGCCGTAACCATAAGGACTTTGATTCGTAGACGCTGTTTTCGTGCTACCGTCATCCCAATAGTCTTGACGAACCTGTTGCCACTGGTAGCTGGCAGCCGTACGGAATGTCATTCCTTTCATAATGTCAAATTCCAATCCGGCATTAACCTGAATAAAACGCGTATATTTCTTATTGGTGATGGCATTGTTGTTCAAAATCGGATTGTTGGCATCATAGTTGTCACCGCCATACATTTCAGACAACAAGTCGGCCAAATCCGAACCCAACAGTTCTTCGTTTGTCCACCGCACACCACCGGTCACCGGTTGCAAGATGGTTTGTTTCAGCGTGCCGCCCAGCGAACCGCCACCTTCCAATTCGGTCAACTGCATAGTGGATGCAAAATCTAAGCGGACACCTTTCCACAGCTCATGGTTGATTTTCGCACGGACACTGTTTTTCGTATAACCGTGTTTGTCCATGATACCGTCTTCGCCCGTGTAGTTATAGCTCAACATATAGTTTGTTTTATCGGTACCGCCACTGATGTTTACGTTGTGATTTTGCGTGATACCGGTGCTACCAAACACTTCGTCTTGCCAGTCGATACCGGCACGGTTTCCATATTCGCTCTCAATATACGAATACGCACTCGTATAAAAATCCGCATTGTTGATGTTTCCACCAAAGATAGATGTCCAGCTGTCTAGATCTCCGCGCAGCGACTGGAATTCATACTGGTATTTCACGTAGTCTTCTACTCCCAGCAAGTCTAACTTCTTACCCAGATAGTCGAAACTGACATAACCGTTGTAAGAAACTTCTGTCTTTCCGGATCGTCCGGATTTAGTGGTAATTAAGATTACACCGTTCGAACCGCGTGCACCGTAGATAGCCGTAGCCGAAGCATCTTTCATCACGTCAATACTCTCGATGTCGTTAATATCGACATTGCGCAAACCTTCTTCCATCTGGAAACCGTCAACGATATAGAGCGGCTCGGTGCCTTGTGTAATTGACGTTCCGCCACGTACGGTAATGTTGATATCCGCACCCGGTGCACCACTTTGCGTAATAATCTGCACACCTGCAGCCTTACCGGCTAAAGCCTGCGCAGCCGTTGTCACAGGCGACATAGCCAAATCTTTTCCACTCACCGAAACCGTAGAACCGGTCAGGTCTTTACGTTTTACTTTGGCATAACCAATGGCTACGACTTCCTCCAGCATATTGTCGTCAGCCTCCATCTTGATGACCATCTTACCGCCAGTAATTGTCACCGTCATGGTCTTGTAGCCGACATAGCTTAATTGAAGTTCTTTCGTGTCAGCCGGGACATCGAACTTAAAATTACCTTCAAAATCGGTAATTCCCCCTTGATGGGATCCTTTTACCACTACCGACACGCCGATCATCGGCTCACCGTTTTCGTCAATCACCTGACCGGTGACTGTTCTCATTTGTTGAACTTCCTGTGGAATTGGTTCACTTACTCCCCCTCTCAAAGGATCTGAACTA